>NZ_JAIZ01000191.1 GCF_000710465.2 Kitasatospora sp. MBT63
GCGGCAGCAGGCGGTCCAGTGGGCGCGGGAGCCACCAGTTGGCGCGGCCGAACAGGTACATGGTCGCGGGCACCAGCACCAGCCGGACCACGGTCGCGTCGATGACGACGCTGACACCGAGACCGAGCGCGAGCATCTTGACCACCGCGTTGCTGGAGAGCAGGAAGGCCAGGAAGACACTGGTCATGATCAGCGCCGCGCAGGTGATCACCCTGGCGGTGGCGGCGAGTCCGGTGGCGACCGCCAGGTGGTTGTCCCCGCGGTGCAACCAGGTCTCGCGGATCCGGGACAGCAGGAACACCTCGTAGTCCATCGAGAGCCCGAAGGCGATCGCGAACATCATCATCGGCACGTAGGACTCGACCGGGACCTTCTCGCCCACACCCAGCAGGCCGCCGCCCCAGCCCCACTGGAAGACCGCGACCACGACGCCGTACGCGGCGCCGATCGAGCAGAGGTTGAGCACCGCTGCCTTGACCGCGACCAGCAGGCTGCGGAACACCGTGAGCAGCAGCACGAACGCCGCCGCGACCACGATGCCGATGATCAGCGGCAGCCTCGCGACCAGGGTGTCGGTGAAGGTCTGCCCGGCCGCCGTCGGCCCGGTGAGGTAACCGGTGGCGCCGCTCCCGGCCAGCGCGTGCGGCAGGGCCGTGCCCTGGAGGGTGTGGATCAGCGCCGAGGTCGCCCGGTCCTGCGGGCCGGTCGCCGGGGTGACCGTGGTGATCAGCAGCACCCCGTCGGGGCTGGTCACCGGCCGGCCGACGGAGGCGACACCGGGGACGGCGGCCAGCTCGCGCCCGATCCCGTCGGCGAGCCGCCCACGCCCGGCCTGGTCGGCGACCAGGCGGCTGTCCAGCTGGACGACCACCGTCAGCGGGCCGTTCGCGCCCGGCCCGAAGGCCTCGCCGATCAGGTCGTAGGCCCGGCGGTCGGTCCGCCCGGCGGGCTGCGCGCCCGCGTCGACGTGGCCGAGCTGCAGCGAGGCCAGTGGGACGGCGAGCACGCCCAGTACCAGCAGTCCGCCGGACAGGAACAGCCAGGGCCGCCGGCCGACCAGCGCCGCCCAGCGGTGCCACACGTCGGAGCCGCCGGTCGGCTCGGCGACCGGGGTGCGCACCCGGAGCCGGTCGATCCGGTGCCCGAGCAGTCCCAGCAGTGCGGGCGTCAGCGTCACCGAGGCGGCCGCGGCGACCAGCACGGTCAGCCCGGCGGCCGCACCCAGCGTCCCGATGAACCCGATGCCGGAGGCGAACAGCCCCGCCAGCGCCATCGCCACGGTGGCGGCCGCCACCAGCACCGCCCGGCCGCTGGTGGCCACCGTGCGCCCGACCGCCTCGGTGGGCTCCACCCCGGCGTGCAGCAGCGCCCGGTGGCGGGTCACCAGGAACAGCGCGTAGTCGATGCCGACGCCCAGACCCATCATCGCGGCGAGCGTCGGCGCGGCCTGGGCGAAGTCGAAACGGGCCGCGAGCAGCCCGAGACCGCCCAGCCCGGCCGCCAGCCCCAGGACGGCGGTCAGCAGCGGCAGACCGGCCGCCGCGACGCTGCCGAAGCCGATCAGCAGCACCAGCACGGCGACCGCCAGCCCGATCGCCTCCGAGGCCCGGTCGGCCGACTTCGGTGCCGCCAACTGCCCCAGCGGGTCGCCGTACTCGACCGTGACGCCGTCGGCGCGCAGCGGCCCCACCGCCGCGTCGACCCCGGCCAGGTAGGACGGGTCGAAGGCGGCCGGGGTGGTGGCGAAACGTACGGTGACCAGCGCGGTCCGGCCGTCCGCCGACACCGCGCCGGGGGTGGCCAGCGGATCCGACACCGCGAGCACGTCGGGCAGCCGGCCGAGGGCGTCCACCGCCGAACCGACCGCGGCCCGATGGTCGGAGACCGGCCCCCCGGACCGGATCACCAGGGGTGCGGCGACCCCCGCGGTGGTACGGCCGCCGTGGTCGCGGAGCAGATCGCCGCCGGTCTGGGTGGCGGTGCCCGGCAGCGCGAAACTGTCGGCGAAGGTGCCGCCCCAGCGGGCGTCGGCCACCCCGAGGCCGGCCAGCAGCGCGGCCCAGACGACGATCACCGGCCAGGCCCGCCGGGCGCACCAGCGCCCGGTCCGGTGCAGCAGGCCGGGGCGGGTCGCCGCCGCGGCCCCGGGAGCGGGAGCGGGAGCGGGTGCGGGTGCGGTCCGGGTGGGTGGTGACGGCCGGTCGACGGGCGCGGGCCGTTCGGTGGGTTCGGTGGTCATGGGGCCCCACCCTGTGCGACACCGGTAAGGACGGCGTTGGCGGATTGTTCGGGGAATGTACGGGCCGCGGTGCGGGCCGCGGCCGGGCCGGCCGGCCTGGCTAGCATCGGTGGCGTTTCCGCACGTGAGAGAGGTAGCGATGACCGAGTCCCGGGGTCTCGTCCTGGTCGTCGAGGACGAGCGCCACATCGCCGACGTCCAGCGGCTGTACCTGGCCCGCGAGGGCTTCGGCGTCCACGTCGAGAGCGACGGGCGGGCCGGCCTCGCCGCGGCCAGGCGGATGCACCCCGTCGCGATCGTGCTGGACGTCGGCCTGCCGGGCCTGGACGGCATCACCTTCTGCCGGGCCCTGCGCGACGCCGGCGACTGGACGCCGGTGCTGCTGGTCACCGCGCGCGGCGAGGAGGCCGACCGGATCCTCGGGCTGGAACTGGGCGCCGACGACTACCTGACCAAGCCGTTCTCGCCGCGGGAACTGGTGGCCCGGGTCAAGACGGTGCTGCGCCGGGCGGCCGGCCCGCCGGGGGCGGCACCGGGCGGGGTCGGCCGGCTCAGCGTCGACCCGGTCAGCCGCACCGTGCGCCGGGACGGCGAGCCGGTCGAACTCACCGCCACCGAGTTCAACCTGATCGCCCACCTGGTCCGGCAGCCGGGACGGGTCTACACCCGCGAGCAGCTGCTCGCCGAGGTCTGGGGCTACCCCGGCTACCGCGACACCCGGATGGTCGACGTGTTCGTCTCGCAGCTGCGCGCCAAGCTCGGCGACGCCAGCCCGATCCGGACCGTCCGCGGCGTCGGCTACAGCGCGACGGACCCCGGCCGGTGACCGGCGGACGGCGGCCGCGCACCTCGCTGGCCCGGACCCTGGTGCTGCTGACCACCGCGGTCGCCGCCCTCGCGGTGGCGCTGACCGGGCTGGTCGCCTGGCAGACCGCGGCGCACGGCGTCGAGCAGCGCGAGCGCGACCAGCTGGCCCGCCAGGCGACCGTGCTCAGCCGGCTGCCCAACCTGTCCGGGCTGCTCTTCAACGGCGCCCAGGCGCTCGGCGGACCCAACGGCGTCGAGCTCGCCGTCATCACCCCCGACGGTTCGGTCAGCGGCACCGCCACCCCGGCGGTCGGCACCGCCGCCAAGGCCGACCTGCTCGCGGGCCGGCCGGTCTCCACCACCGCCGTGCTCGGCGGCCGCGAGGTCCTGCTGGTCGGGGTGCCGGGGGCACGCGGCGGCGCCGCCGTCCTCACCGAGCCGTACACCGTGGTCGAGCAGAACACCGGCCGGATCCGCCGCAACACCGTGCTCCCGCTGCTGGCCGGCATGGTCGGCGCGGCGCTGGCCGGCGCCCTGCTGGCGCGCCGGATCGCCCGCCCGCTGGTGTCGGCCGCCGAGGTCGCGCACCGGCTGGCGGGCGGCGAACGCGGGGTGCGCGCCACCGTCGGCGGACCGCGGGAGGCCGCCGAGATCGGCCACGCCCTCAACGTCCTGGACGGCGCCCTCGCGCGCAGCGAGAACCGCCAGCGCGACTTCCTGCTGTCGGTCTCGCACGAGCTGCGCACCCCGCTGACCGCGCTGCAGGGCTACGCGGAGGCGCTCGCCGACGGCCTGGTCGAACCGGCCGGGGTACCCGAGGTCGGACAGGTCCTGGCGGACGAGACCCGGCGCCTGGACCGCTTCCTCGGCGACCTGCTGGACCTGGCGCGGCTGACCGCCGACGACTTCCGGCTGGAGTGCGGGCCGACCGACCTCGGTGCGCCGGCCGCCGAGGCGGCGGCGTTCTGGGCCGGCCCCGGGGAGCGGCTCGGCGTGCAGGTGCGGCTCGAACTGCCGGAGCGGCCGGTGGTGGTGGACACCGACCCGTTCCGGGTGCGGCAACTGCTGGACGGGCTGGTGCAGAACGCCCTGCGGGCGACACCGGGCGGCGGCCGGGTGGTCCTCGCGCTGAGCGCGCCCGACGGCGGCGGGGCCCGGCTCCAGGTCCGCGACAGCGGGCCCGGCCTGACCGAGGAGGACGTCGACGTCGCGTTCGACAGCGGCGCGCTGCACGGCCGTTACCGCGACACCCGCCCGGTCGGCAGCGGCCTGGGTCTCGCCATCGCGCACCGGCTGACCGGCCTGCTCGGCGGCACCGTCACCGTCGAGGGCCACGGCCCCGAGGGCGGCGCGGCCTTCACTGTCACCCTGCCCACGGCGCCGCCGGACCCCGGCGCACCCGGCCGGCGTACCTGACTGAGGGGCGCACCTGCCGGGTGTACCGACCGGGTGTACCGACCGGCGGCCGGATCCCGGTGACCGGCGGCGCGGCCCGGCCGGTGCTCAGCGCGGCAGTGGCGCGCCCTGCTGCCAGGCGTGGCCGTACTCGGCGACCAGCGGGTCGAGGTCGGGGTGGCCGAACTCGTCCACCAGCGCGTCGAAAGCGGTGACCTTGTCCGGCCCGAACTGCGCCAACCGGCCCGCGTAGGCGGCGACGTCGAGGAAGCGCGGCGGGGTGCTCTTGGAGTGGAACTTGTCCGCGTACATCACCAGCCGCTCCTCGACCGTCCCGGCGAGGTAGTCGCCGAGCGGGATCGGCAGCTGCTGGGTGACGATGTCGTCGCAGGTCAGCCCGACGCCGGTGTGGCAGGAGGCGAAACGGCACAACTCCTCCGGCAGGCCCTCGGCCCGCAGGAGCTCGTGGCCGAGCACGCCGTGCCGGATGTACGCGCCGGTGCCGACCCGGTAGACGCCGATGTCGTGCAGCAGCGCACCCACCTCGACCAGGGCGGTGTCGACCGGCTGCCCGGCGCGCTCGGCGAGCCGGAGCGCGATCCGGGCGACGATCTCGCAGTGGGTGAGCACCAGATCGAGGGCTTCGGGGCCGGGCGCGTACTTCTCGTGCAGCGCGCGCACGCTGCTGACGGTCGGCAGGATCACCCGGGCAGCCTAGCAATCCGTGCCGACCGGTCCGGACCCGTCCGGCGGAGGCGGCCACGGCTCCGGATAGGCTGCGTGACCAGGGCGGCCGACGCCTGGAACGGCGGCCGGGGCGAGGGAGCGACGATGACGCTGCGCTGTGCGGTGCTGGACGACTACCAGGAGGTCGCCCGGTCGGCCGCCGACTGGTCCCCGGTCGAGGACCGGGTCGAAGTCCGGTCGCTGCGGGAGCACTTCACCTCGGTGGACGGGCTGGTCGAGGCGGTCGGCGACTGCGAGATCGTGGTCGCGATGCGGGAGCGCACGCCGTTCACCGCCGAGGTGTTCGCGCGGCTTCCCCGGCTCCGGCTGCTGATCACCTCGGGTATGCGCAACGCGTCGATCGACCTCGCGGCGGCGGCCGCCCACGGTGTCGTGGTGAGCGGTACCGCGAGCTTCTCCCAGCCGCCGCTGGAACTCACCTGGGCGCTGATCCTCGGCCTGGCCCGGCAGGTGGTCCCGGAGAGCGCCGCCGTACGGGCCGGCGGCCCGTGGCAGAGCACCGTCGGCACCGACCTGTACGGGCGGCGGCTCGGCCTGCTCGGCCTCGGCAAGATCGGCGGCGAGGCGGCCCGGATCGGCCGGGCCTTCGGGATGGAAGTGACCGCCTGGAGCCGCAATCTGACCGCCGAACGGGCCGAGGAGGTGGGAGCCACCCTGGCGGCGTCCAAGGAGGAACTGCTGGCCGGCAGCGACTTCGTCTCCGTCCACCTGGTCCTGAGCGAGCGGACCCGGGGCCTGCTCGGCGCGGCCGAGCTGCGGCGGATGCGGCCCACCGCCTACCTGGTGAACACCTCCAGGGCCGCGATCGTCGACCAGGACGCGCTGGCCGAGGCGCTGCGCGAGGGCTGGATCGCGGGCGCCGGGGTCGACGTCTTCGAGACCGAGCCGCTTCCCGCGGACCACCCGTACCGTTCGCTGCCGAACCTGCTCGCCACCCCGCACCTCGGGTACGTGACCGAGCGCAACTACCGGACGTACTACGGCGAGGCGGTGGAGGACATCGCGGGGTTCCTGGCCGGGACGCCGGTCCGCCGGCTGGCCTGAGCCGCCGAACTGCCCGACTGGAGACGGATGTGACGGTCGGTCAGTCGGAGGCGGGCCGGATCCCGGATGGGAGCAAGGGGTAACGGTGGGCGCCCGCGGGGTCGGTGAGGCCCGGCAGCCAGCTGCCGAGCACCAGCGCCGAGGGGTAGAACAGCGGCGCGGGCAGCGCGTCGAGGGCGAAGCGCTCCCAGCCGGCGCAGGCGTGCGGTTCGGTGACGACGGCGGGGGCGTCGCTCGGCGGGGCGAGGACGGCGGCGGTGAGCCGGGGCCGGCCGCCCTGGTGGTCGAGCAGGACGGCGAGCACCCGCATCGCCGCCGCCGGCAGCACGATGCCGGTCTCCTCCGCCAACTCCCGGGCGGCGGCCTGCTCGAAGGACTCGCCCGCCCGGTCGGCCTTGCCGCCGGGCAGGCCCCAGCTCGGCTCCTCGCCGGCCGTGGTCCGCCGGCCGAGCAGCACCCGCCCGTCCGTCGTCGGGACGATCACGCCCGCCCCGATCACCGGTACCGCCGCCACCCCGGTCACCTCCCGCCCGTCGCCTGCCGCACTGTCGCCCGGGACCGATCCGATCCGCGCGCCGCCGGGCCGCGCACCGCGGACCCGCCTGCTACCAGGGGGCCTTGGAGTAGTCCTTGAGGAAGCAGCCGTACAGGTCCTCGCCCAGTTCGCCGCGCACGATCGGGTCGTACACCCGGGCGGCGCCGTCGACCAGGTCGAGCGGGGCGTGGAAGCCCTCCTCGGCGAGGCGCATCTTGTCGGGGTGCGGCCGCTCGTCGGTGATCCAGCCGGTGTCCACGCTGGTCATCAGGATGCCGTCGGTCCGCAGCATCTCGTCCGCGCTGGTGCGGGTGAGCATGTTCAGCGCAGCCTTGGCCATGTTGGTGTGCGGGTGGCCGGCGCCCTTGTAGCCGCGGTTGAAGACGCCCTCCATCGCGGAGACGTTCACCACGTACTTGCGGCGCGCGGTGGACGCGGCCATCGCCGGGCGCAGCTGGCTGATCAGGATGAACGGCGCGGTGGAGTTGCAGAGTTGCACCTCCAGCAGCTCGACCGGGCCGACCTCGCTGACGGTCTGCACCCAGCTGTTGGTGGCGTCGAGGTCGGGGACCAGCCCGCCCGCGTCGATCGCGGTGCCGGCGGCGATCCGCTCGGGCGTCGCCGAGCCGGCGACCAGGGCGAGCGCGGTGACGTCCTCGGCGGTGACCCGGTCGGTGTCGCCGGTGGCCTGCGCGGGCAGTGCGGGCAGGTCGACACTGCCGCTGCCGTACCGGCCGATCACGGTGGACGGGGGCAGTTCGCCGGCCGGCAGCGGTGCCGACTCGGCGGCGATCAGTTCGCGGTAGGCCGCGGGGGAGCGCCGGACCGTCTGGGCGGCGTTGTTGATCAGGATGTCCAGCGGGCCGTCCGCCGCGACCTCCTCGGCCAGCGCCATCACCTGCGCGGGGTCGCGCAGGTCGATGCCGATGATCTTGAGACGGTGGATCCAGTCGGCGCTGTCCGGCATCGCCTTGAAGCGGCGGATGGCGTCGTTCGGGAAGCGGGTGGTGATCGTGGTGTGCGCGCCGTCGCGCAGCAGCAGCAGCGCGATGTACATACCGATCTTGGCCCGCCCGCCGGTGAGCAGCGCCCGCTTGCCGGTCAGGTCGGCGCGGGCGCCCCGGCGGCTGTGGTTGAGCGCGGCGCAGTTGCGGCAGAGCTGGTGGTAGAAGGCGTCCACCTCGACGTAGCGCTGCTTGCAGGTGTAGCAGGAGCGCGGGCGCTCGAGTATCCCGGCGATCTCTGTGACGGTCTCGGTGGTGAGGCCGAACGCGCCGGCCGTCTCGTCGTCGATCCGGCCCGGCGCGCCGGTGGCGGTACGGGAGGTGACGTCGCGGTCGTTGGCGGTCTTGCGGGCCCGGGTCTCCTGGCGGCGGCGCTGTTTGAGGGTGCGGAAGATGCCGCCGACCGCCTTGCGGACGGTGATCGCGTCCGGGTGGTCGACGTCCAGCTCGTCGAGCTCGGCGAGGACGCTGAGGCAGAGCTCCAGCCGTTCCGGGTCGATGCCGGGGCCGTACTCGATCTCTTCTGCTGCGTTCTGGATGTCCGCGCCCGCCGTCATGACCGCTGTTGTTCCCTTGTCCACATCGCCGATTCTCCCGGCGAACTCTACGGGAGCGGCCGGTGAAGGGGCGAAAACCCGCACCCCGGTAATGGTCTATCGCCGCTTGTGACTATTACCGATCTCGCCCTATGATCCGTAAGGGCCCAGCGGGGTCTGAGTCTCTTACCTGGGAGGGGTGTCCCCATGAACGGCACGGACCGCGAGTACTGGGACGACTGGCAGCGCAGCTGGGACCGGCAGCAGGAGTGGTACCTCCCCGACCGCGAGGAGCGCTTCCGGGTGATGCTCGACACGGTCGAGGCCCACGCCGGGCCCGCCCCCCGAGTGCTCGACCTCGCCTGCGGCACCGGCTCCATCAGTGAGCGGCTGCTCGCCCGCCTGCCCGGCGCCGTGAGCGTCGGCGTCGACCTGGACCCCGCCCTGCTCGCCATCGCCGAGGGCCACTTCGCCGCCGAGCCCCGCCTCACCCTGGTCACCGCCGACCTGCGCGACGGCGCCTGGGCCGGGCGGCTCCCGCCCGGCCCGTACGACGCCGTGGTCACCGCCACCGCGCTGCACTGGCTGCCCGCCGCCGACCTGGTCCGCCTCTACGGGGACCTCGCCGCCCTGCTGAGCCCCGGCGGCGTCTTCCTCAATGCCGACCACACCCCCGAGCCGGCCACCCCCTTGCTGAACGCCGCCGACGAGGCGTTCCAGCAGCGCCGGCAGCAGCGGGAGCGGGCCGCCGGGGCGCTGGACTGGAGCCGGTGGTGGGCCGCGGCCGCCGCGGACCCGCTGCTCGGCGACCTGGTCGCGGAGCGCCGCGAGATCTTCGGCGGACACCGGGACCCGGAGCCCCGGCCGGCCGCCTGGCACACGGCCCGGCTGGTCGACGCGGGCTTCCGGGAGGCCGGTGTGGTGTGGCGCTCGGTGGCGGACTCGATGGTCGCGGCCGTCCGCTGACCTCACCGCCCGGCGCCGGGGCTGTTCGGGGGCCCGAGGGTCCGGTGCCGGGCGGTGACGCGGGTCACCCGACGGGGGTGCGGGGCTCCCTGGCGGCGAGACGGGGGTCACGTCGGAGTGCGCGGCGGTGCCGCCGGAGGAGGGGCGGGGGGTCGGCCGGTTGTGGCCTCAACTCCGCTCGCTCCTAGGCGGGTTGGGGGATCCCGAAGGCGCGGAGGATCTTGATTTATGACCGTTATGTCCGAATCGTCCGTCTCGCCTGTGAGCTTTCCCACGGCGAACGGGCCGGTGCCGGGTGTTGGGCCTGCCGACGGGTCGTCATGGCCGCTGTCCGGTAACGGAATGCACAATTCCGGATGAGCTGACTGACGGGGCGTCGGGACCCCCTGGAGGCGGTTGCTCCGGGGGTGGGGGTCCCGCAACATCGAGGGAGCGCTCCGGCCGGTCGGTACCGGCGGACGCCACCCGGCGCAGTCGGCCCCGTCATCGAGCGGGCCGTGACCCGGGCCGCACTCCGGCCCGCTGCGCAGTCGGCGGGTCGGACCCCGTCGCCGTACATCGGCCGCCCAGTGCGCGGCGCTCCGTGCTCCGCACGGGCTCTCGGCTGTCCCGAGGCGGTGTGCGACCCCCACGACCCAAGAGGTGCTTCAAGCGTGCGTGCCATCAGCCAGGGGCGGCTTCGGCTGTCGAACATCCGAATGCACCACCCCCGCCTGCCCGACTGCTTCCTCGCCGTCGGACTGACCGGTGCGGTGGCCGTCGGCCTGGCTGTCCCGGCCAGCCAGGCGTTCGCCGCCGAGGCGGCGCCGGCCCCTGCTGCGGCCGCCGCCGCCGCTGCCGCGCCCGCCGCCCAGGACCCCG
>NZ_JAIZ01000192.1:0-22901 GCF_000710465.2 Kitasatospora sp. MBT63
CCCTGGCCGCACTGGGCGCGGTCGACGCGGACGGCCGGGCCACCGCGAAAGGACGCCGGATCGCCCGCACCGGGCTGCACCCGCGGCTCGCCCGGGCGCTGCTGGACGGCGCCGCGGCGGTCGGCGCCCGGCGCGCCGCCGAACTGGTCGCACTGCTCTCCGAGGAGCCGCCGCGGGCGCTCGGCGACGACCTGGCGGAGGTCTGGCGCTCGGTGCGCGGCGGCGGTGACGGCTACCCCCGCCGCTGGCGGGAGGAGGTCCGGCGGCTGCAGCGCGCGGTCGACGCGCCGGTGACCGCACTGCCCGACCGGGCGGCGGCCGGGCTGGTGGTCGCGCTCGCCCACCCCGAACGGATCGCCCGGGCCCGCGGGACGGACGGCCCGTACCTGATGGCCTCCGGCACCGCGGCCGAACTCCCGCCCGGCGCACGGCTGTCGGGCACGCGGTGGCTGGTGGTGGCGGACGCGGACCGCCCGGCCGGCGCGCCGTCGGCCCGGATCCGGCGGGCCGTGGCGCTCGACGAGGACACCGCCCTGCAGGCCGGCGCGACCCTGCTGAGCCGGCGCCAGGAAGTGGAATGGTCGACCCGGGACGGCGAACTGACGAGCCGCCAGGTGGTGGCGCTGGGTGCGATCGAGCTGGCCGCCGAGCCGCTCAAGTCACCCGATCCGGTGCTGGTGCGGGCCGCCCTGCTGGCGGGCCTGGCCCGGGAGGGGGTGGGGGCGCTGCTCGGCTGGCCGCCGGCCGCGGCCGCGCTGCGCGAGCGGCTGGCCTTCCTGCACCGGGCGCTGGGCGAGCCCTGGCCGGACGTGTCGGACCGGGCGCTGCTGGAGGCGGCCGAGCGGTGGCTGGAGCCCGAACTCTCCCGTGCCCGGCGCCGGTCGGACCTGGCCCGGATCGACACCGCGGCCGCGCTGCAGCGGCTGCTGCCGTGGGCGGGCGGCGAGGCGGGGCGGCTGGACGAGCTGGCACCGGAGCGGATCACGGTACCGACCGGCTCCCGGATCCGGGTCGACTACTCCGGCGACCGGCCGGTGCTGGCGGTCAAGCTGCAGGAGCTGTTCGGCTGGCAGGCCGCCCCGGCGCTGGCCGGCGGGCGGGTACCGCTGACGGTCCACCTGCTCTCCCCCGCCGGGCGCCCGGCGGCCGTCACCGGCGATCTGGCCGGGTTCTGGCGCGAGGGCTACAAGGCGGTCCGGGCCGAACTCCGCGGCCGCTACCCGCGCCATCCGTGGCCCGAGGACCCGGCATCCGCCGAGCCGACCCGGCGGGCCAACCCGCGGAAGTGAGCCCGCCGTTGCCGACGGCCGCCCGGCCCTGCGGTACGGGCGGCCCTACGGTACGGGCGGGACGGTCTACTGCTTGGGCGAGGCGGCCGGGTCGGGCGGCGGGGTGAGGGTCCGCACCGGGTCGCAGGTCATCACGGTGCCGGCCGCGTCGCGCTGGCAGTTCGGGTCGACCGGCGCCGGGTGGTGGTCGCAGTGGCAGTTGTCGGTACCCGGGGTGATCTCGCTGCGGGGCTTCGTGGTGGCGCGCCGGGTGGGCGCGGCGCTCTTGGCGGCCGTGGTGGCCTGCACGGTGGCCGCCGGGGTGCTGAGGGCCGGGGCGGGGTCGGTGGCCGGCGGTGCGGTGGGCTCGGCGCCGGGCGGGGGTGAGGGAGCGGGTGACGGCGACAGCGACGCGGCCGGCGAGGGTGCGGCGGACAGGTTGGGCACCGCCGCGGGGGTGCGCGCGGGCGCCGGGCCGGACCCGGTGAGCGCCCAGACGGCCAGTCCGGCCGCGCCCACGATCCCGACCGCGGCCAGGGCCGCCGGCCGTACCCGCCCGCGCCGCACCGGCGCCGGCTGCCCGGCGTCGTCCTGGTCCATGGCCGCTCCCCCCTCCGGCCGATATGATCATCGGCCCGCGTTGCGCGGGATCCTAGTCGAGGTCCGGAGGTGCCCGGCGCCGGGGCCGGAGGCGCGGTTCAGCGGCCGGTTCAGCGGGCGGTGAAGGGGAGCGGGTGGTGGCGCAGGAAGCGCGCGCCCTGCCGGAGGTAGCCGCGCGGGTTGGTGTCCAGGTGGGCCGCCCAGCCGGGCCGCGCCTCGCCGCGCAGGTGGGCGTAGCAGGCCAGCGCGTAGCCGTACGCCTCCTGCGGCAGGTAGCCGAGCCGGTGGCGGCTGATCCGGTCGCCGTCGACGGTCCGGGTGAAGGCGGCGTTGGCGTTGAAGACCCCGAAGCCGAAGAAGACGGTGAGCAGGTCGGTCAGCGGCTCGCCGTCTGGGCGGTCGGGGTCGGTCCGCCGCTCGGCGATCAGCCGGACGTGCCCCAGCTCGTGGGCGATGGTGGCGACCAGCGAGAGCGGACGCGCGCCCTGCTCCTGGCCGACGGCCACCACCGGGCGCCCGTGCTCGATCCGGAAGTGGCCGGCCGCCCCGCTGGAGCTGACCGTCAGCCCCAGTTCGGCGGCCATCCGGTCGGCCTGCGGGTCGTACTCCTCGATCTCGATCGACAGCCCGTCCGGGTCCACGCCGAAGTCCCCGCACAGCCGGACCACCAGCGCGCGGATCTGCTCCGGTGAGCCGTCGAACGGGCCGGGGAAGTGCTCGGCCGTCGGCAGGACCGGCGGCCGCAGCAGCACCTCGGGCCCGAACTCGGCCAGCAGCCAGGCCAGCGACTCCTCGATCCAGGCCCGCTCCTCGGGCCCGACCGGGCATCTGGTGGCACCGAACATCCGCGACTCCCCCCGTCGGCCGGGCGGCGCCCGCCACCCGGCCCGACGGTAGCGCGGCTCAGTGCGCGGCCGCCTCCCAGTTCGCACCGACGCCGACCGAGACGTCCAGCGGGGCGCGCAGCGGGTACGCGCCGGCCATCTGCTCGCGGACCAGCGCCTCGACCTGCTCGCGCTCGCCGGGGGCCAGTTCCAGCACGATCTCGTCGTGGACCTGAAGCAGCATCCGGGAGGCCAGGCCGGCCCTGGTGAGCTCCTCGTCGACCCGCAGCATGGCGAGCTTGACGATGTCGGCCGCCGAACCCTGGATCGGGGCGTTCAGCGCCATCCGCTCGGCCATCTCGCGGCGCTGGCGGTTGTCGCTGGTGAGGTCCGGCAGGTAGCGGCGGCGGCCGAGCAGGGTCTCGGTGTAGCCGACCGCGCGGGCCTCCTCGACCACCCGGTGCAGGTACTCGCGCACCCCGCCGAAGCGCAGGAAGTAGGTGTCCATCAGGCCCTGGGCCTCGGCCGGCTTGATGCCGAGCTGCTGCGAGAGCCCGTACGCGGACAGGCCGTAGGCGAGGCCGTAGGACATCGCCTTGATCTTGCGGCGCATCTCGGCGTCGACCGCCTCCGGGGCGACCTCGAACACCTGCGAGGCGACCGTGGTGTGCAGGTCCTCGCCGCTCTCGAAGGCCTCGATCAGCGCCGCGTCCTCCGAGAGGTGCGCCATGATCCGCAGCTCGATCTGCGAGTAGTCGGCGGTGAGCAGCGCCTCGTACCCCTCACCGACCACGAAGGCGCGGCGGATGGCCCGGCCCTCCTCGGTGCGGACCGGGATGTTCTGCAGGTTCGGGTCCTGCGAGGAGAGCCGGCCGGTGGCGGCGACCATCTGGTTGAAGGTGGTGTGGATCCGGCCCTGCGGCGAGACGGTCTTGAGCAGGCCCTCGACGGTGGTGCGCAGCTTGGCCTGGTCGCGGTGGCGCAGCAGGATGACCGGCAGTTCGTTGGTGGTCTGGCCGGCCAGCCAGGTCAGTGCGTCGGCGTCGGTGGTGTAACCGGTCTTGATCTTCTTGGTCTTGGGCAGCGCCAGCTCGCCGAACAGGATCTCCTGGAGCTGCTTGGGCGAGCCGAGGTTGAACGGGTGGCCGGCGGCGGCGTGCGCCTCCTCGACGCAGCGCTGGATCTCGGTGGCGAACTGCGCCTCCAGGCCGGTGAGCCACTCCCGGTCGGCGGCGATGCCGTAGCGCTCCATCCGGGCCAGCAGGGCGGCGATCGGCAGCTCCATGTCGTGGAACAGCTCGACCGCGCCGACCTCGGCCAGCCTGGTCTCGAACAGCGCGGCCAGGTCGAGGATCGCCCGGGCCTGCACCATCAGGGCCTGGGCGGCGGCGGTGCCGTCCTCCTCCTCGGCGTCGAAGGAGAGCTGCCCGCTCTCCACGGCCGCGGCGGGGGCCAGCGAGCGGGCCAGGTACTCCTCGGCCAGCACGTCGAGGGTGAAGGTGCGCCGGCCGGGCTTCTCCAGGTACGCGGCGAGGGCGGTGTCGGCGGTGACGCCGGCGACCTGCCAGCCCTGCTCGGCGAAGGCGCGCAGCACGTGCTTGGCGATGTGCAGGGCCTTGGGGCGGGAGGCGTCGGCGAGCCAGGCGGTGAAGGCGCGGTCGTCGGCCTCGCCGAGCTGCGCCGGGTCGAACCAGGCGGCGGTGTCGCCGGCGGCCAGCGCGATCTCCTGGACCTCGCCGGAG
The DNA here is from genome assembly GCF_000710465.2 of Kitasatospora sp. MBT63. GTDB lineage: Bacteria > Actinomycetota > Actinomycetes > Streptomycetales > Streptomycetaceae > Kitasatospora. Next base: position 4,435 of record NZ_JAIZ01000192.1, read on the forward strand.
CCGAGCGCCCACCGGTAGACGGCGGCGAGGGCGACCAGGCCCTTGCCGTGCTGGTCGAGCCAGCCGGCCAGGGCGCCGGGCTCGGTGAGCAGTTCGCCGTCGACGTCGAGGCCGGGCGGGGCCTCGGCGGCGGCCTCGGGCTCGGCGCCGGCCGGGTCGATGCCCTGGATCCGGTCGCGGAAGTTGGGGTTGCGGAACTCCAGGCTCTCCATGAGCCGTCCGACGGCCTCCTTGTCGAAGGGCTCGCGGCCGAGGTCGGTGACGCCGAGCGGCAGTTCGACGTCGCGGACCAGCTCGGTCAGGACGCGGTTGCGCTTGACCGAGTCGAGGTGCTCGCGGAGCTTCTCGCCGATCTTGCCCTTGACCTCGTCGGCCCGCTCGACCAGCTGCTCGAAGGAGCCGAACTGGTTGACCCACTTCGCGGCGGTCTTCTCGCCGACGCCGGGGATGCCGGGCAGGTTGTCCGACGGGTCGCCGCGCAGCGCGGCGAGGTCCGGGTACTGGGCGGGGGTGACGCCGTACTTCTCGGCGACCTTCTCCGGGGTGTAGCGGGTGAGCTCGGAGACGCCCTTGGTCGGGTAGAGCACGGTGGTGCGGTCGGTGACCAGCTGGAGCGAGTCGCGGTCGCCGGTGACGATCAGGACCTCGAAGCCCTCGGCCTCGGCGGCGGTGACCAGGGTGGCGATCACGTCGTCGGCCTCGAAGCCCTCGACGGACAGCCGCCGGATGCTCATCGCGTCCAGCAGTTCGTGGATCAGGCCGATCTGGCTGCGGAACTCGTCCGGGGTCTTGGCGCGGTTGGCCTTGTAGTCCGGGAACTCCTCGGAGCGGAAGGTCTGCCGGGAGACGTCGAAGGCGACCGCGAGGTGGGTGGGCCGCTCGTCCCGCACGGTGTTGGCGAGCATCGAGGCGAAGCCGTAGACGGCGTTGGTCGGCTGGCCGGTGGTGGTGTTGAAGTTCTCCACCGGCAGGGCGTAGTACGCCCGGTACGCCATCGAATGCCCGTCGAGCAGCATCAGCCGGGGCCGGCCCCCCGCACCCTCGCCCGCGCCCTTGCCTGCACTCTGCGTAGCCACGTCCACGTCCGTCCTGCCGGTTCCACTGCCAGCAACAGATCCTATGGCCCGGCGCCGACATCGGACGTGAGGACGCCGGGCACCGCACCGGGGCCGCCCGCCGGCGCCGGTCGTACGATCACTGACAGCACCACCCCGTGACCCTCATCCAGCGGCAGGAGCGCCATGACCGACGAGGCCCCCGTTCTCAACGTGCCCCAGGACGTGCTCGACCACTTCGCCAAGCTCGGTGTCACCGCGCAGACGTTCTCCGGCGGGCACCTGGGCGACAAGCTCGGCATCAAGGTGGTGGAGGCGTCGCCGGACCGGGTGGTGGGGACCATGCCGGTGGAGGGCAACCAGCAGCCGTACGGGCTGCTGCACGGCGGTGCGTCGGCGGCGCTGGCCGAGACGCTCGGCTCGATCGGGGCGATGCTGCACGCCGGTCCGGGCCGGTACGCGGTGGGCGTCGACCTGAACGCCACCCACCACCGTTCGGCCACCTCGGGCCTGGTGACGGCGGTGGCGACCGCGGTCTTCAAGGGGCGCACCGCCGCCACGTACGAGATCGCGGTCACCGACGACACCGGCCGGCGGATCACCAGTTGCCGTCTGACCTGCATGCTCCGCGATCTCTGAGCGGCCACCGCCGCCCCCTCGTTCGAACGCCGGTTTGGTGCTCGCCCCACCGGGGCAGGCCATGGCCAGACGAGGGGGCGGTGGCATGTCCGGGACACGGCAGGGGCGCGGCGGCGAGCCGCCGGACCGGCACGGTTCCCTCGGCCCGGTCGAGCCCGCCGAGGGCACCCGGGCGCCTGCCGCCCGACCGTCCGACCCGCCCCGCACCCGGCGCCCGACGAAGCGTCAGATCTACGCGGTGGCTGCCCTGTTGCTCGCGGCGGCCACGCTCGTCACGGTCCGGCACGCCGCCGGCCCAAACACCGCCGCCCGGCCCGAGCAGGCGGCCAACTCACCGCCGCCGTACCCCGCGCAGATCGCGCACTTCCACTACGCCGGCGTCCGCTCGGCGGCCACCGGGCCGGGCGCGGAGTTCGTCCTGCTGCTGGCCGTCGAGGACGAGGGCCCCGGGCCGGTCGACCTGCTGGCCCTGCGCCAGGGCTACCGGGGCCTGTCCGCCGAGCTGTTGGGCCCCGTGCCGCGGCGGATCGAGGCGGGCGCGGTGGCCCGGCTGGAGGTGCGCTTCCTGGTGACCGACTGTGCCGCGGCCCCGCCGGACGCCGGGATGCCCTTTCTGGATGTAACGCTGCGTAACACGCGTGCAATCCAGACCGCGAGTCAGATCCTCGGGGACGGCTACCCGGGAGATCTCTCGCGAAACCTCCATATCGCCTGTCCGGATTCCGATATCCGGACGCGAGTGCCCGTTCCGCCCTCCCCGAACACTACTGTCCGATAACCGGACATTCCTTGGGTGAGCAGGGAATCCAGCGGTACAGCCTTCCACAGGACGAGACGCGATCCGCTATCCGGAGCCCGGAAAGGGCCATCGGCTCAGCATGTGAGATTTTCGGCAGGGGTACTGATAACAACAGAATCACAGGTTGACCGGACCTCTGCCCGAGCCGCCGAACCCGTTCTAGAGTCACGGCCAGTCACCGCGCCAACCGATTGGGCCTGGCCCAGCGCGCGACGTGGCCGGCCGCCGACTTGGGCGCCGCGCCTTCCTGATCCAGAAGGGAACCCTCGTGCGTAAGAGTTCACTGCTTGTCGTGAGCATTGCCGTCACCGGAGCTCTCACCCTCTCCGCCTGCGGCTCGCGCGGTGAGAAGAAGGCCGGCGACGACGCCGCCGCCGGCACCGTCGTCACCATCGGCGTCGACGCGCCGCTGACCGGCCCGCTCTCCGCCCTCGGCCTCGGCATCCAGCACTCCGTCGAGCTCGCGGCCAAGGTCGCCAACGACAACAAGGAAGTTCCGGGCGTCACCTTCAAGGTCAAGGCCCTCGACGACAAGAAGTCGCCGCAGGAAGGCCAGCAGAACGCCACCGCCCTGGTCGCCGACAAGAGCGTCCTCGGCGTGGTCGGCCCGCTGAACTCCGGCGTCGCCCAGTCCATGCAGCAGGTCTTCGAGGCCGCCAGCCTGGCCGAGGTCTCCCCGGCGAACACCAACCCGGCGCTGACCCAGGGCGAGAAGTTCGACACCGAGAAGAAGCGCCAGTTCAAGAGCTACTTCCGGACCGCCACCACCGACGCGATCCAGGGCCCCTTCGCCGCTCAGTACGCCTACAACGACCTGAGCAAGAAGAAGGCCTACCTGATCGACGACAAGAAGACCTACGGCGTCGGCCTGGTCGCCGCCTTCCAGAAGGAGTTCACCAAGCTCGGCGGTACGGTCGCGGGCAGCGACCACATCGACGAGAACAACCTGGACTTCTCCGCCGTCGTCACCAAGGCCAAGGCCGCCGGCGCCGACATCATCTACTACGGCGGCGAGTACCCGCAGTCCGGCCCGCTCACCGACCAGCTCAAGAAGGCCGGCGTCACCGTCCCGGTCATGGGCGGCGACGGCATGTACGACCCCGAGTACATCAACAAGGCCAACAAGAACGCCGACGGCGACCTCGCCACCTCGGTCGGCGCCCCGGTCGAGTCCCTGGACTCCGCCAAGAAGTTCGTCGCCGACTACGCGGCCGCCAAGTACGCCGACCCGTACGCCGCCTACGGCGGTTACTCCTACGACGCCGCCTGGGCCATCGTCCAGGGCGTCAAGGCCGTGGTCGCCGCCAACAGCGGCAAGGTGCCGGACGGCGCCCGCGCCAAGGTCGTCGACGCGCTCTCCAAGGTCAGCTTCGACGGCGTGACCGGCAAGGTCGCCTTCGACGAGTACGGCGACGCCGTCAACAAGCAGCTGACCGTCTACGTCGTGAAGAACGGCGCCTGGACCGTCGCCAAGTCCGGCACCTACTCCGGCTGATCCACCGCCGCGCCGCCCCGGCGGCGCGGCACCCCGGAGGACCGGCGGCGGACCGGCCCACCGGGCGCACCACGGCACCACCGCGGTAACGGCACCACACCACGAACCACCAGGCGGGGGGCGCTGCGAACCAGCGCCCCCCGCTGTACATCCCATGTACGCCACCCGGTTCGAGCCGACCCCCACACCGAACCCACCCAACCGAATCCCCTCGGAGGCCCAGCGGTGCACCAACTGCCGCAGCAGCTGGCCAACGGCCTGATCCTCGGCGCCCTTTACGGGTTGATCGCGATCGGCTACACAATGGTCTACGGCATTGTCCAGCTCATCAACTTCGCCCACGGCGAGATCTTCATGACAGGTGGGTTCGGAGCCCTCACCACCTACCTCGTCCTCCCGTCCGGCACCAGTCTGTGGCTGGCCCTGCCCCTGATGCTGCTCGGCGGAGTCCTCGTCGCCGTGCTCATCGCCGTCGCCGCCGAACGCTTCGCCTACCGGCCGCTGCGCGGAGCACCCAAGCTGGCCCCCCTGATCACCGCGATCGGCCTGTCCATCGCGCTGCAGCAGGTCGTCGAGCAGTTCTACCCCGGCGCCAAGTCCGGCCGCAGCTTCCCGCAACTCCCCGGCGGCCCGTACGTCTTCGGCCCGGTCACCCTGCAGCCCGCGGACTTCTACCTCTTCATAGCCGCCCCGCTGTGCATGGGCGCCCTCGCCGCCTTCGTCGGCAAGACCCGCACCGGCCGCGGCATGCAGGCCACCGCGCAGGACCCCGACACCGCCAAGCTGATGGGCATCAACACCGACCGCATCATCGTGATCGCGTTCGCCCTCGGCGCCGCGTTCGCCGCCGTCGCCTCCATCGGATGGGGCCTGCGCTACGGCCAGGTCGCCCCCACCATGGGCTTCCTCGCCGGCCTCAAGGCCTTCACCGCGGCCGTCCTCGGCGGCATCGGCAACATCTACGGCGCGATGCTCGGCGGACTCGTCCTCGGCGTCGCCGAGGCCATGGCCACCGCGTACATCCAGGAGATCCCCGGCATGCACCAGCTCGGCGGCGGCTCCTGGGCCAACGTCTGGGCCTTCGTGCTGCTCATCGTCGTCCTCCTCGTGAGACCACAGGGTCTACTCGGGGAACGCGTCGCGGACCGGGCCTGAGGAAGCGGGAGACCACACCATGAGCACCACCACGCGCAGTGCCATCCCGATGCCCCCCGCGGCCGCCAAGGCCCTGGTCGCCGCAGGCGGCCTGGCCACCGCCGCCAGCACCTTCGTCCACTGGACCTGGACCTCCGAGTTCCCCGGCGACCTCACCGTCGACGGGTACCCCGGCGGCCTCCAGATCCTCACCCTGGTCGCAGGCCTGCTCACCGCGCTGTTCGCCCTCCCGCTCTACCACGTCAAGGGCACCCGCTGGCTCAGCCCGGCCGGCCCCGAGGCCGCCGCACTGGTCCTCGCCGCAGGCGCCTTCGCCACCACCTGGTTCACCCTGATCGCCATCAGCTACGAGCTCGGCGGCGTCGCCAACCTCGAACCGGGCGGCTACCTGGCCGGCCTCGCCTCGCTGCTCCCGCTGCTCGGCGCCCTCGGCCTGCCCCGGGAGGCCACCGCCGAGCGCTGGCAGTCGACCGGCAACCCGGCCGCCGCACTGCGCTTCGCGGTCAGCAAGCTGGTCGGCACCCGCCCCGACCAGCGCCCCGCCGCCCCGCTCAACCGCTGGGTCGAGGTCCTCATCATCATCGCGGCGGCCGCCATCGGCCTGACCGTCTTCACCTACGGCATCACCACCGAGTACGGCGAGCTGTTCATCGGCTTCCTGATCCTGGCCGCCTTCGGTGCCTGGGCCCTGATGCGCGGCGGCCTGATCGCCCAGCTCACCGCGATCAACGCACGCCACCGCGGCACCACCACGGCCGCCGCGTTCGCCGCCGCCGCCGCGTTCCCCTTCACCCAGAGCGACGACCACTTCGCCAGCGTCGGCGTCAACATCCTGATCTTCGCCACCGTCGCCCTCGGCCTCAACGTCGTCGTCGGCCTGGCCGGTCTGCTCGACCTCGGCTACGTCGCCTTCCTCGGCGTCGGCGCCTACGCCGCCGCCCTGGTCTCCGGCTCCAGCTCCTCCCCGGTCGGCGTCCACTTCCCGTTCTGGGCCGCCGCCCTGACCGGCATGGCCGCCGCCCTGGTCTTCGGCGTCGTCATCGGCGCCCCCACCCTGCGGCTGCGCGGCGACTACCTCGCCATCGTCACCCTCGGCTTCGGAGAGATCTTCCGGATCGCCGTCAACAGCCTCGACGGCATCTCCGGCCCCAAGGTCACCAACGGCCCCAACGGCATCCGCAACATCCCGGACCTCGACATCCTCGGGTTCAACTTCGGGGCGGAGCACAGCTTCGGCTCCTTCACCCTCGGCCGCTTCGCCAACTACTTCCTGCTGATGCTGCTGGTCACCGCGTTCGTCGTGGTCATCTTCAGCCGCGCCAACGACTCCCGGATCGGCCGCGCCTGGGTCGCCATCCGCGAGGACGAGACCGCCGCCCAGGCCATGGGCATCAACGGCTTCAAGCTCAAGCTGCTCGCCTTCGCCCTCGGCGCCGCCCTCGCCGGCCTCGCCGGCACCGTGATGGCCCACGTCAGCTACAGCGTCGTCCCCGACCCCTACCAGTTCGCCGGACCCGTCCCGCCCAACAGCGCCTTCCTGGTCGCCGCAGTCGTCCTCGGCGGCATGGGCACCATCAGCGGACCGCTGCTCGGCGCCACCCTGCTCTACCTGATCCCCGAGAAGCTGGTCTTCCTCAAGAACTACCAGCTGCTCGTCTTCGGCATCGCCCTCGTCCTGCTGATGCGGGTGCGCCCCGAAGGCCTGATCGCCAACCGCCGCGCCCAGCTCGAGTTCCACGAGGACGCCGCCGACGCCGAGCCGCCGGTGACCGACGAACCCGTACTCACCAAGGCAGGGGCGTGACCCGCACCATGACCACCAGCACCGTCCCCGCCCAGCGGCCCGCCGACCAGGCACCCGGCACCCCGATCCTCGAAGCCACCGGCGTCATCATGCGGTTCGGCGGCCTCACCGCCGTCAACAACGTCGACCTCACCGTCAACAGCGGCGAGATCGTCGGCCTGATCGGCCCCAACGGCGCCGGCAAGACCACCTTCTTCAACTGCCTCACCGGCCTGTACGTCCCCACCGAGGGCACCGTCCGGTACAAGGGCACCGTCCTGCCGCCCAAGCCGCACCTGGTCACCCAGGCCGGCATCGCCCGGACCTTCCAGAACATCCGGCTGTTCGCCAACATGACCGTCCTCGAGAACGTCCTGGTCGGCCGGCACACCCGCACCAAGGAAGGCCTCTTCTCCGCCATCCTGCGCGGCCCCGGCTACCGCAGGGCCGAGGCCGAGAGCCGCGAGCGCGCCATGGAACTCCTCGCGTTCTGCGGCCTCGACCACAAGGCCGAGCACCTCGCCCGCAACCTGCCCTACGGCGAGCAGCGCAAGCTGGAGATCGCCCGCGCCCTCGCCAGCGACCCCGGCCTGCTCCTCCTCGACGAGCCCACCGCCGGCATGAACCCGCAGGAGACCCGGGCCGCCGAGGAACTGGTCTTCGCCATCCGCGACAAGGGCATCGCGATCCTGGTCATCGAGCACGACATGCGGTTCATCTTCAACCTGTGCGACCGCACCGCCGTCCTGGTCCAGGGCCAGAAGATCGTCGAAGGTGACCGCGAGACCGTCCAGAACGACGAGCGCGTCATCACCGCCTACCTCGGCGCCCCGCTGGAGGGCGCCACCGAGGCCGCCGCGGCCACCGAGGCCCCGGCGGCAAGCACGGACCCCAGCACGGAGGACGACCAGTGACCGCGCTCCTTGAGGTCGAGGACCTCCGCGTCTCCTACGGCAAGATCGAAGCCGTCAAGGGCATCAGCTTCACCGTCAACCAGGGCGAGGTCACCACCCTCATCGGCACCAACGGCGCCGGCAAGACCACCACCCTGCGCACCCTGTCCGGTCTGCTCCGGCCGACCGCCGGGAAGATCACCTTCGACGGCGCCCCGCTCACCCAGGTGCCCGCCCACAAGATCGTGGCACTCGGCATGGCCCACTCCCCCGAGGGCCGCCACATCTTCCCCCGGATGACCATCGAGGAGAACCTCCTCCTCGGCGCGTTCCTGCGCAAGGACACCCCGGGCATCACCGAGGACGTGGAGCGCGCCTACACGCTCTTCCCGATCCTCGGCGAACGCCGCAAGCAGGCCGCCGGCACCCTGTCCGGCGGCGAGCAGCAGATGCTCGCCATGGGACGCGCCCTGATGTCCCGTCCGAAGCTCCTGATGCTGGACGAGCCCTCGATGGGCCTGTCCCCGCTGATGATGCAGAAGATCATGGCGACCATCGTCGAACTCAAGGCCGCCGGCACCACCATCCTGCTCGTCGAGCAGAACGCCCAGGCCGCCCTCTCCCTCTCCGACCAGGGCTACGTCATGGAGACCGGCCGCATCGTGCTCACCGGCACCGGCGCCGACCTGCTCCACGACGAGTCGGTGCGCAAGGCGTACCTCGGCGAGGACTGAGCAGCACTGCGATACCGCACCACCAGCACAGCACTGCGCCCCGCCGGGTACCGCCCGGCGGGGCGCAGTGCTGTGGCTCTCCGCAGAAGCCGCGGATCAGGCCTCGGACTCGGCCTTCTTGCGGTCCTGGGCGTCGCCCTCCTCGATCACGGCCTGCGCCACCGCGGCCATGGTCATCCGGCGGTCCATCGAGGTCTTCTGGATCCAGCGGAACGCGGCCGGCTCGGTCAGCCCGAACTTGGTCTGCAGCACGCTCTTCGCCCGGTCCACCAGCTTGCGGGTCTCCAACCGCTGGGTGAGATCCGCGATCTCCTCCTCCAGCGTCCGCATCTCGGTGTACCGGGACACCGCCATCTCGATCGCCGGCACCAGGTCGCTCTTGGAGAACGGCTTCACGATGTACGCCATCGCACCGGCGTCCCGGGCCCGGTCCACCAGCTCGCGCTGCGAGAACGCGGTCAGCATCAGCACCGGCGCCAGGTGCGCCTCGTGGATCTGCTCGGCCGCCGAGAGGCCGTCCAGGACGGGCATCTTCACGTCCAGGATCGCCAGGTCCGGCTTGAGCTCCTCGACCAGCCGCACCGCGGTCGCACCGTCACCCGCCTCACCGACGACGGTGTAACCCTCCTCCTCCAGCATCTCCTTCAGGTCGAGGCGGATCAGCGCCTCGTCCTCGGCGATGACAATTCGGGTGATCTGGGGCAGGTCGGGCTCAAGCGGCTGGGGCTGCTCGTCGGCGGTGCTCACGGGGCTCCTCGTTCCGGCGGGGTGCTGCATGCACGAGCCTACCTAGACGCGGTATGTTGGTGTCACACGGGGAGGCCATCCGCCTTCGAAGTGTAGGCCCCGATAGCCCAATTGGCATGAGGCAATGGTCTCAAACACCATACAGTGTGGGTTCGAATCCCACTCGGGGCACCAAGCCTTTGATTTCAAGGCTGGCAATGGAGCGGGGACGTTCATCATCTCGGGTGAATTTCCCCCGTGTGCCTGACTTGATCGGGCCGCAGCCGAACACTCGCTGCCATGCACGATCCCAGGATCCGGCAACGCGCCACCACCCTGCTCCGCAACGGGAGCCGCAACGTCGACGTGGCACGCCTCCTCGGCGTCCCGGCCGGCACGGTCTCGCACTGGAAGCACCTGGACCTGGCCAGACGCGGCGCGTTGCCCGGCCGGAAGCCGTCGACCTGCCCGCACTGCCACGGCGACCCGCTCGATGCACCCGCGTACAGCCACCTGCTCGGGCTCTACCTCGGCGACGGCTACCTCGTCCTGCCCCGACAGCACCGCGCGCACAGCCTCCAGGTCACCTGCGACGACAGGTGGCCAGGGCTCATGGACGAGGTTGAGCGCACCTTCCGCCGGGTGCTGCCGAACAACAAGCCCTGCCGGGTCAGGCGGACCGGATGCCATGACATCAAGGTCTACTCGAAGCATCTGCCCTGTCTGTTCCCGCAGCACGGCCCCGGCAAGAAGCACGAGCGCCCGATCGTCCTCGAGCGCTGGCAGCAGGACGTCGTGGACGCCCATTCGTGGGAGCTGCTCTGGGGTCTGCTGCACTCCGACGGGTGCCGGATCACCAACTGGGCGACCAGGACGGTCGGCGGGGTCACCCGGCGCCACGTACCCGCGGTACTTCTTCACCAACACCTCGGCCGACATCGTCCGGCTCTTCACCACCACCCTGGACGCCGTGGGCGTCGGCTGGACCGCCGTCCGGCGGCCCACCGGGGCGGTCAACGTCTCGGTCGCCCGGCGGGCGTCGGTGGCGTTGCTGGACGCGCACGTCGGGCCCAAGCGGTGACGGCGCGGCCCTCCCCCACGGAGGGCCGCGCCGCCGGGCGGCGGGGTGTCAGTTGACCGGGCCGCTGTCCTTGACGCCGGTGGCCGGGAAGGTGGCGGTGGCGGGGGCCGCGGTGTTGTCGGGGTCGGTGACGGAGAGGGTGTAGTCGCCGTCGGTGGCGCCCTGGAAGACGAACCAGGCGACCTGGTCCTGGCGGGTGGGGCGGTCGGGGTAGATGGCCTCGATGGGGGCGACGGTGGGGCCGACCTCCTGGCCGTTCGGGAGCTTGAGGCGCAGGGTGGCGCCGTCGACGGCCATTCCGGCCGGGCCGACCTTGCCGTTCAGGTCGAAGACGACCTTCAGGGCGCGCTGGCCGAGGGTGAGGGCGCCGTCGCCGCTGCCGCCGCCGACGTCCGCGCGCAGTTCGGCGGACTTGAGCGTGAGCCCGAGGCGGCCGGAGGTGATGGTGGCCGCGGTGGGGAGTTTGAGCTCGACGGGGGCGAGGGTGACGGCGGGGCGGCCGCCCTTGCCGAGCGGGACGGCGGCCTGGGCCTGGCCGGACTCGCCGAGGACGAGTGAGGCGCCGTCGTAGCCGAAGGTGCCGGTGCCGGTGAAGGTGATGGGCAGCGGGTTGGTGGCGCCGGGGGTGGGCGGGGCGGCGGTGCCGACGTCGCCGCGGACGGGGGTGCCGTTGAGGTCGAGGGCGATGTCGGGCCAGTAGTGGACCGGGCTGGTCCGGAAGGTGTTGGTGACGGTGGTGGTGAGGACGACCTTGTAGCCGCTGCCGTCGGGGTCGGGGGTGTAGGCGGCGGTCTTGATGTCGAAGCGCAGTCCGCCCCAGTAGGCGGTCCGGTCGATGGTGACGGTGCCGGCGGCGGCCTTCCCGGCCGGGCTCGCGGTGGTGGCGGCGCCCGGGGCGGCGGTGGTGGCGGTCGGGGCGGCGGGCGCGGCGTCGGAGCTGCCGGTGGGGTCGCAGGCGGTGGCGAGGCCTGCGGCGAGGAGGGCTGCGGCGAGGGCGAGGGTGGTGGATCTGCGCGGTCTGCTGCTGCTCATGGCGGGTTGTCCCCTTGTGGGCGGCCCTGCTGCCGGGCCGGTCGAGGGGAACGTACCCGGGTGGACGGGGTGTGCGGGGCGCTGTGACCGGATGGGGACGGTTCCGGTGCCCGCCCGCTGTGATCGGTGCGGGAACGTGAAGCCGGCCGCCGGTGGGCGGCCGGACGCACGGCGGCGCCGCCCCTCCCGAAGGGGCGGCGCCGGTGGGGTGTTGCAGGGTGCGGGGCGGTCAGTTGTGGAGTTCGCCGACGTGGTGGACGCGGACCAGGTTGGTGGAGCCGGCCAGGCCGGGGGGCGAGCCGGCGGTGATGATGACGATGTCGCCGCGCTGGCAGCGGCCGAGGCTGAGCAGCTGCGCGTCGACCTGGGCGACCATCTCGTCGGTGGTGGGGACGAAGGGGCCGAGGAAGGTCTCCACGCCCCAGGTGAGGGCGAGTTGGCTGCGCACGGGCGGCTCGTAGGTGAAGGCGAGCACGGGGATGGGCGAGCGGTAGCGGGTGAGGCGGCGGGCGGTGTCGCCGCTCTGGGTGAAGGCGATCAGGTACTTGGCGTCGAGGAAGTCGCCGATCTCGGCGGCCGCGCGGGCGACGGCTCCGCCCTGGGTGCGGGGCTTGTTGTGTTCGGTGAGCGGGGGGAGGCCGGCGGCGAGGATGTCGGCCTCGGCGGCTTCGATGATGCGGCTCATGGTCTTGACGGTCTCGACCGGGTACTTGCCGACGGAGGTCTCGCCGGAGAGCATCACGGCGTCGGTGCCGTCGAGGACGGCGTTGGCGACGTCGGAGGCCTCGGCGCGGGTGGGCCGGGAGGCGTTGATCATCGAGTCGAGCATCTGGGTGGCGACGATGACCGGCTTGGCGTTGCGCTTGGCCAGCTTGACGGCGCGCTTCTGGACGATCGGGACCTGCTCCAGGGGGAGTTCGACGCCCAGGTCGCCGCGGGCGACCATGATGCCGTCGAAGGCGTCGACGATGGCTTCGAGGTTGTCGACGGCCTGCGGCTTCTCGATCTTGGCGATGACGGGGAGGGTGCGGCCCTCCTCGGCCATGATCCGGTGCACCTCGTCGATGTCCTTGGCGGTGCGGACGAAGGAGAGGGCGATCAGGTCGGCGCCGGTGTTGAGGGCCCACCGCAGGTCGGCGACGTCTTTGTCGCTGAGTGCGGGGACGGAGACGGCGACGCCGGGGAGGTTGAGTCCCTTGTGGTCGGAGATGAGGCCGCCCTCGATGACGATGCAGTGCACGCGGGGGCCGTCGACGTGGGTGACTTCGAGGCAGACACGGCCGTCGTCGATGAGGATGCGTTCGCCGCGGGAGACGTCGGCGGCGAGGCCGGGGTAGGTGGTTCCGCAGCGGTCGCGGTCGCCCTGGACGTCTTCGACGGTGATCGTGAACTCGTCGCCGCGTTCAAGAAGTACCGGTCCGTCGGCGAAGGTGCCCAGCCGGATCTTCGGGCCCTGGAGATCGACGAGGATGCCGACGCTGCGGCCGGCCTCGTCGGAGGCCTTGCGGACCCGGCGGTAGCGTTCCTCGTGCTCCAGTTGGGTGCCGTGGCTGAGGTTGAATCGGGCGATGTCCATTCCGGCGTCGACCAGGGCTTTGATCTGGTCGAACGTGTCGGCGGCCGGCCCGAGGGTACAGACGATTTTTGCTCGGCGCATGTCTCTAGAGCGTAGGCATTACCGGTGCGTAACAACGAAGTTCCGCCGGGCCGCGCGGTGGCAGTTGCAGAAAGTTTTGATTAACAAACTGACACATCGTGACTTGCCGTGCGGAGAGTTGGAGTTCTCTCCGATGGACGGACCGCCGCGAGCTGCGCGGACACCCCGGCGGGCGGTCTTCGGGAGCCTCCGGGGGGCCTCCGGTCGGTGGCGGGGGTGAGGCCGGCCGCGGCCGGTTGACGCACCGGGGCCGGGCCCCGGTGACCCGGCGCGGTCGGCGCGTCACGCCGGGGTCGCCAAGATCTCACCTGCTGGAAACGTCCGGGGGCTGGCCCCCGCACGTTCGGACGGGCAGACTTCTACGCGCGTCACGACCTGGTCCCGCCAGTGCACCTGACGGTCCGTCCGCCCCACGTTGGAGTCGTTCATGCCCCTGAACCGCCGTGATTTCGTGACCCGCTCCGCCGCCACCGCGGCCGGCGCCGCCCTGGTCGGCGCCGTCCCGGTGGCCGCCGCCACACCGGCCGCCGCCAAGGGCGCCGACGAGGTGGCCGGGCGGGCGCCGGCCAAGGAGACCTTCACCGTGATGGGCACCACCGACCTGCACGGCCACGTGCTCAACTGGGAGTACTTCACCGACTCCGAGTACGACGACAAGGCGCACAACGACGTCGGCCTGGCCAAGATCTCCACCCTGGTGAAGCAGGTCCGCGAGGAGAAGGGCTGCCACCGCACCCTGCTGATCGACGCGGGCGACACCATCCAGGGCACCCAGCTGTCGTACTACTACGCCCGGGTCGAGCCGATCACCGGCAAGCGCCCGCCGAAGCACCCGATGGCCGCCGCGATGAACGCGATCGGCTACGACGCGGCCGCGCTCGGCAACCACGAGTTCAACTACGGCATCCCGCTGCTGCGCGCCTACGAGAAGCAGCTGGACTTCCCGCTGCTCGGCGCCAACGCGCAGGACGCGAAGAGCGAGCGCCCGGCCTTCGCCCCGTACGTGATCAAGGAGCTGCACCTCGGCCACGGGCGGCCGCTGCGGGTGGGCATCCTCGGGCTGACCAACCCGGGCATCGCCATCTGGGACAAGGCCAACGTCTCGGGGCAGCTGGTCTTCCCCGGCATCGTCGAGATGGCGCAGAAGTACGTGCCGCGGCTGCGCGCGGCGGGCGCCGACGTCGTGGTGGTGGCCTCGCACTCGGGCATGGACGAGGTCTCCTCCTACGGCGACCAGCTGCCCTGGCCGGAGAACGCCTCGGTGCAACTGGCCGAGACCGTGCCGGGGGTCGACGCAGTGCTCGTGGGTCACGCGCACAAGGAGATCCCGCAGCGGCTGGTGGTCAACAAGACCACCGGGAAGACCGTGGTGCTCTCCGAGCCGCTGTGCTGGGGCGAGCGGCTGACCTGCTTCGACTTCGAGGTGGAGTACCGGCGCGGTGCGTGGTCGGTCACCGCCGTCACCTCCCGGGTGCTGAACTCCAACACGGTGGCCGAGGACCCGGCGATCGTGAAGCTGATCGGCGCCCAGCACAAGAAGGTGGTCGGCTACGTCAACCAGGTGATCGGCACCAGCAAGACCGAACTGTCCATCGCCGAGGCCCGGTTCAAGGACGTCCCGATCATCGACCTGATCGGCCGGGTGCAGGCCGACGCCGTCAGGACCGCCCTGGCCGGCACCTCGTACGCGGCGCTGCCGGTGCTGGCCCAGGCCGCGCCGTTCAACCGCACCGCGCTGATCCCGGCCGGCGAGGTGAAGCTGCGGGACGCCGCCGGGCTGTACATCTACGAGAACACCCTGGAGGCCCGGCTGCTCACCGGCGCCCAGATCAAGGACTACCTGGAGTACTCCGCCCGGTACTTCGCACAGCTGGCACCGAGCGACCCGGTCAACCTGGACACCCTGACCAACCAGCTCAACATCCCGGACTACAACTACGACTCGGTCTACGGGGTGTCCTACGACATCGACCTGACCCAGCCGGTCGGCTCGCGGATCACCGGCCTGTCGTACGAGGGCAAGCCGGTCGAGCCGGCCGCCCAGTTCGTCCTCGCGGTCAACAACTACCGGGCCAACGGCGGCGGCAACTTCCCGCACGTCGCGGCCGCCACCAAGGTCTGGTCGAACTCCGACGAGATCCGCAACACGATGATCGCCTGGGTGAAGGCCAAGGGCGTGATCGACCCCACCGAGATCAGCGGTGGCACCTGGCGCCTGGTCCGTGCGGGCGTGCCGCTGTTCTAGACCGGACGGCACAGCGGGGGCCCGGCGGACACCACGTCCGCCGGGCCCCCGTTCGGTGGTCCGGGCGGCCCGGTCAGTCCAGCAGGCCGGACAGGGTGACGTAGAGGACCACCCGTTCCTCGGTGGCCCGGACGCCGACGCACAGCTTGCGCCGGTCCAGCAGCAGGCCGTTGGGCCGGCAGGTCTCCTTCGGCCGGCCGAGGGCGCGGGCGGTCTCGGCCGGGGACAGTCCCGTGGTGCTGCCCACGACGACCAGCCGGAAGCAGTTCCCGGTGCCGCAGCCGGCCTGCTGCGAGAGCTCGACCAGGCCGGGCGGCAGCTGCGGGACGTCCCGGGCGGACGGCGGCCCGGACGGCTCGGCGGTCGTGAGCACGTACAGCAGCGAGCCGAGGAGCGTGACGGCGAGCTGGGCGGCGAGCAGCCCGGTGGCGGCTCGCCGGCGGCGGATCCAGCGGTCTCGGCCGGGGCCCTCCTGCTGCCGTTCGAGCAGCACACCCCCGACGATCAGCACCACCGCCACCAGCGCGTACAGCAGGTGGGCGTCGGCCCGGCCGACCGGGGTCCAGCCGTGCTGCACGGCGAGGAGTGCGCCCGCGGCGGCGGCCAGGGCGACGGCGACCACCGGCCCGGTCTGCCGGGTCCTGGCCAGCAGCCACCAGGCGGCCGGCGGGATGGCGGCGAGGAGCAGGCCCAGTGCGCTCCACATGGCGGGCGACCCCCGGGGACGGATGGCGGTGGTACGGACGGATGACAGCGGTACGGGGGTGGGACGCCGGGCGGTGGCCGTCCGGTTGCACCGGTGTGGCCGCCGGGGCAGCGGGCACCGGTCGTCAGGCGGGCTCCGGTCGTCAGGCGGGCTCCGGGGTGCCGGTGCCGAGGCGTTCGAGGAGCAGCAGCGCCGGGACGGCGGCCAGGCTGAGGCCGCCGAGCAGTGCCCACGGCCAGGCGGGTCCCTGGGCGAGCAGCAGGGTGAGCAGGAACGGGGCGGCGGTCTGTCCGGCCGTCCAGGAGAGCTGGTAGACGGCGAGGTAGCGGCCGCGCAGGCGGGGGTCGGCGAGGCGGACGGAGAGTTCCTCGGAGAAGGGGCCCGCGACGGTCTCGGCGAGGTTGTAGATCAGCATGGCGAGGTGGGCCCCGGCCAGTGCGGCCCAGCCGGGCGCGGCGGCGAGCAGCGCGAACAGGGCGAAGGCGAGGGCGTTGAGCAGTGAGCCGGCGATCAGGACGCGGGTGGCGCGGCGGTGGCCGAGGCGGCGGGTGACGGCGGTCTGGGTGAGCACGATCTGGGCGCTGTTGAGGACCAGCAGCCAGCCGGCCAGCCAGGCCTGCTGGTGGAGTCCTTCGGTGAGGTAGAGGGCGAGCAGCAGGCTGAGGACGAGGGAGGCGAAGACGAAGCTGAGGTTGATCGCGACGAGCAGCAGGTAGCGGCGGTCGCGCAGGACGGTGCGGTAGCTGCCCTCGTGGCCGGTGCGGGTGGTGACGGGGGTGTTGAGGGGCCGCCAGGTGGCGAGCAGGGTGGCGGCGAGGGCGAAGCTGGCGGCGTTGAGCAGGACGGTGGCGCGCAGGCCGGTGGTGCCGCCGGTGGCGAGCAGCAGGGCGCCGAGAGCGCCGCCGACGGCGAGGCCGCCGTTGCGCAGGGCGCCGACCAGGGCGAACCAGCGGGGGCGGTCGCCGGGTTCGGCGGCGAGGACGACCAGGCCGGTGCTGGCGGTCCAGTAGGCGGCGGTGCCGGCCTGGGCGAGCAGGACGACGGTGATGATCTGCCAGGTCTGGTGGGCGGCGAGGAAGCCGGTGTGGGCGAGGGCGGAGAGCAGGTTGGCGGCGGCGGCGACCCGGCGGGCGCCGTAGCGGTCGATGACCGGGCCGGTCAGCAGGGCGACGGGCAGGGCGAGCAGCCGGGCGAGGCTGATGGCGGCGCCGATGGCGGGCAGGCCGAGGGTGGTGGTGCGGGCGAAGTAGACGACGGTGAAGGCGAGCAGGAGTCCGCTGCCGAGGCTGTCGACGAGGTGGGCGCCGAGGAGGTTACGCTGCCGTGCGGCCTTGGGCCGGCGGGTGCGGGGCGGGGTGTCGAGGGTCGCGCTGGTCATGCTGTCGATCGTCGGGCGCCGGGCGGGCGGGGCCCAGAGATTTCGTTCTGGTGGAATCCTCGGTGGAGTCCTGGGAGGGGTGGATGCTGACGCTGGAGTTCTCGGCGCAGGACGTGGCGCTGACCCGGTTCGCGTCCTCGCCGCTGTGGGAGGTGGTGAACAGCGTGCAGGTGTTGAAGGAGCCGGGCGCGCACGCGGTGCACCTGCCGTGGGTGCGGCAGGCCCGGGAGGCGCTGGCGGGGGTGGGGTTCGGGCTGCTGGAGCAGTTGGTGCCGGTGCCGACGGTGTACACGCCGGATTTCCTGACGCCGGTGCCGGTGGGTCTCGCCCCGACGTTGGAGGAGGAGTTGGCGCACCTGGTGGCGACGGAGCCGGCGCAGGTGCGGGTGGACCTGGGGCGGATCGAGGGCCGGTTGCCGCCGCTGGTGGCGGGGTTGCGGGCGGATCCGGTGGCGGGGCTGGCGCGGCTGGCCGGGGAGGTGCGGGCGTACTGGGCTGCGGCGTTGGAGCCGCACTGGCCGCGGATCGTCCGGCTGGTGGAGGGTGAGGTGCTGCGGCGGGCGCGGCAGATGTCGGTGGGCGGGCCGGCGGCGCTGTTCGAGGATCTGCATCCGCGGGTGTCGTGGGCGTCGGGGACGTTGCGGGTGGCGCACCGGTGGTTCGCGGCGGAGCGGGTGCTGGAGGGGGGCCGGGGGCTGGTGCTGGTGCCGTCGGTGTTCGCCTGGCCGGGGGTGTATTCGCAGTCGAATCCGCCGTTGCAGCCGGGTCTGGTGTACGCGCCGCGCGGGGTGGCGACGCTGTGGGAGCGGCCGGTGGCGGTGCCGGGTGGTCTGGCGGCGGTGCTGGGGCGGGCGCGGGCGCTGCTGCTGGCGGAGTTGGCGGCGCCGGTGTCGACGTCGGAGCTGGCGGAGCGTACGGGTCTGTCGGCGCCGAACGTGTCGCACCATCTGACGGCGCTGCGCGGGGCGGGTCTGGTGGCGCGCCACCGGACCGGGCGGACGGTGCTGTACCTGCGGACGGCGGTCGCGGAGTCGCTGGTGGCGGCGGGCGGGTAGGGGCGCCGGGGCGGCCCGGTTTCGGGCCGCCCCG
>NZ_JAIZ01000192.1:22976-36835 GCF_000710465.2 Kitasatospora sp. MBT63
TGAGCCGGTAGCGCCTAGAAGGGGAAGCGGCTGCGCTCGTGCTGGATGGAGATCCACTTGAGGGTGGTGAAGGCCTCCACGGTGGCGTCGCCGTTGAGGCGGCCGACGCCGGAGCTCTTCTCGCCGCCGAAGGGGACGATCGGCTCGTCGTGGATGGTGCCGTCGTTGATGTGGATCATGCCGGTCTCGATCCGCTGGGCGAGCTTGACGCCGCGCTCGACGCTGCCGGTGTGGACGGCGCCGCTGAGGCCGAACGGGGTGTCGTTGGCGATCCGGACGGCCTCGTCCTCGCCGTCGAAGGGGAGCACGACCACGACCGGGCCGAAGAGTTCCTGGTGCAGGATGGGCGCGTCGGCGGGGACGTCGGTGAGGACGACGGGGTCCATCAGGGTGCCGACGGTGGCGCCGCGCAGCAGGACGGTGGCGCCCTGGCCGACGGCGTGGTCGACCTGGGCGGTGACCGAGTCGGCCTGGGCGGAGTTGATCAGCGGACCGATCTGGGTGGCCGGGTCGAGCGGGTCGCCGACCTTGAGGGTGGCGATCTTGGCAACGAACTTGGCGGTGAACTCCTCGGCGACGCTGCGGTCGACCAGCACCCGGTTGGCGGCCATGCAGACCTGGCCCTGGTGGGCGAAGCGGCTGAACACGGCGGCGTCGACGGCGTAGTCGAGGTCGGCGTCGTCGAGCACGATCAGGGCGCTGTTGCCGCCGAGTTCGAGGACGGTGCGCTTGAAGTGGCCGGCGGCGACCTGGGCGACGTGGCGGCCGACCTTGTCGGAGCCGGTGAAGGCGATCACCTTGGGCACCGGGTGCTCGAGGAAGGCGTCGCCTATCTCGGCGATGTCGGTGAGCAGGACGTTGAGCAGGCCCGCGGGGAGCCCGGCCTCCTCGAAGATCTTGGCGATCAGGGTGCCGCCGGTGATCGGGGCGTCCTGGTGCGGCTTGAGGACGACGCCGTTGCCGAGGGCGAGCGCCGGGGCGACGGCCTTGAGGGAGAGGAAGAGCGGGAAGTTGAACGGGCTGATCACGCCGACCACGCCGACCGGCAGCCGGTAGAGGCGGTTCTCCTTGCCGTCCACCGGGGAGGGCAGGATCCGGCCTTCGGCGCGCAGCGAGAGCTGCATGGCCTCGCGCAGCATGTCGCGGCAGAGGGAGAGTTCGAAGCCGGCCTTGAGCCGGGTGCCGCCGAGTTCGGCGATGATCGTCTCGGTGATCTCCTGCTCGCGGTCCTCCATGATCCGCAGGGCGCGTTCGAAGACCAGCCGCCGGGTGTAGGGGTTGAGCTTCCCCCAGTCCTTCTGGACCCGTTCGGCGGCGCGGTAGGCCTGGTCGACCTCCTCGACGGTGGCGACCGTGATGGCGGCCAGCTTCTCGCCGGTGTACGGGTTGAGGTCGACGATGTCCCAGGAGCCGCTGCCGGCTCGCCACTGGCCGTCGATGTACTGCAGCGACAGTTCCTCGATGTAGGACATCCGCTCCCCTTCACTGGGCACCCGGGGATCCCGGGTCCAACTGACGAGACATCATCGTACTGATGTGTCAGTCGTCTTGGGGGTCAGTCCTCCTGGAGGATGGTGTGCAGCAGGGCCGCCGTCCGCTCCGGGGTGAGGCTCTCGGCGCGCAGCCGCTCCAGCGCCGCGGCGTACTCGGCGACCTCGGCGGGGCGGTCCAGGTAGAGGGCGCCGGTGAACTGTTCCAGGTAGACCAGGTCCGGCAGGTCCCGCTCGGGGAAGCTCAGTACGGTGAACGAGCCGCTCTCGGCGGCCAGCCCGCCGCCGCCGAGCGGCATCACCTGGAGGGTGAGGTGGGGGTGGGCGGCGAGTTCGACCAGGCGGTGCAGCTGCCGGCGCATCACCTCGGGTCCGCCGCAGGGGCGGCGCAGGGCGGCCTCGTCCACGATGATCAGCAGTTCGGCGGCGGGCCGGGTCTCCAGCAGCCGCTGGCGGCGCAGCCGCACGGCGACCCGCCGGTCGATCTCGGCGGCGGGGGTGGCCGGGTTGCCGAGCCGGATGACGGCGCGGGCGTACTCCTCGGTCTGCAGCAGGCCGGGGACGAACTGGAGTTCGTAGCTGCCGATGGTGCAGGCGGCCTCCTCGAGCCCGAGGTAGGCCTGGAACCAGCCGGGTACCGCGTCGCCGTAGGACTGCCACCAGGCGGGGGCGTTGGCCTCCTGGAGCAGTCCGAGGACGGCGGCGCGGCTGTCGTCCTCGTGGACGCCGTAGAGGGTGAGCAGGTCGGCGACGTCGCGGGCCTTGAAGCCGACCCGGCCGAGCTCCATCCGGCTGATCTTCGACTCGGAGGCGCGGATCGAGTAGCCGGCCTGTTCCCGGGTGACGCCGCTGGCCTCGCGGAGCCTGCGCAGCCGGGAGCCGAGCACCATGCGCCGTGCGGTCGTCCCGCTGCCCGCCTGCTGGCCGCTCATCCCGGACCACCTCCACCGGTCGAACCCGCGTTCTTCACCTGCGGCATCCTTTCACCTGGGAGCGCCACAGGACCAGGAATGGACGAAAAATCAACTTCTTGACCGCGAGCGGCCTGCGGGCAGCGGAACGGCGCGGGCAGCAGAACGGCGCCTGCCCCATACCTGGTCGGGGAATGGGCAGGCGCCGCATACCGGCCCGGCGGCTCTGACGGGTCACGGGTACTGCAGCCGGGCCCGAGGGGGCACCCGGCGGATCGGGTTGAGGGTAGGGGTGCCGTCAGACCGTCAGCGGACGGTCGGTCGGGCGGATCGGAGCGGGAAGCGGGGTCTTGCCACCCAGGAACCTGTCCACCGCGGCAGCGGCGGAGCGGCCCTCGGCGATGGCCCAGACGATCAGGGACTGGCCGCGGCCGGCGTCACCGCACACGTAGACACCGTTCACATTGGTCCCGAACTTCCCGTCCCGGGCAATGTTACCCCGGGCGTCGAGCTCGACGCCCAGCTGCTCGACCAGGCCATTCTTGACGTCGGTGCCGGTGAAGCCCATGGCCAGGGTGACCAGCTGGGCGGGGAGCACCCGCTCGCTGCCCGGCACCGGCTCGAACCGGCCGTCCTTGAACTCCACCTCGACCAGGTGCAGCTCCTGGACGTTGCCGTCCTCGTCGCCGGTGAAGTGGGTGGTGTTGACGGAGTAGATCCGCTCGCCGCCCTCCTCGTGCGCGGAGGTGACCTTGTAGGTCATCGGCATGGTCGGCCAGGGCTGGTGGCCGGGCCGCTCCTCGGCGGGACGCGGCATGATCTCCAGCTGGGTGACCGAGGCCGCGCCCTGGCGGTGGGCGGTGCCGACGCAGTCCGCGCCGGTGTCGCCGCCGCCGATGACGACCACGTGCTTGCCCTTGGCGCTGATCGGCGGCTCGACGAAGTCGCCCTCCTGCACCTTGTTGGCCAGCGGCAGGTACTCCATCGCCTGGTGGATGCCCTTGAACTCCCGGCCGGGCACCGGCAGATCGCGGGCGGTGGTGGCGCCGGCCGCCAGCACCACGGCGTCGAAGCGCTCGCGCAGCTGCTGGCCGGTGATGTCCTCGCCCACGTGCACGCCGGTACGGAACCGGGTGCCCTCCGCGCGCATCTGCTCGATGCGGCGGTTGATGTGGCGCTTCTCCATCTTGAACTCGGGGATGCCGTAGCGCAGCAGGCCGCCGATGCGGTCGGCGCGCTCGTACACCACCACGGTGTGCCCGGCCCGGGTGAGCTGCTGGGCGGCGGCGAGGCCGGCCGGACCGGAGCCAACCACGGCGACCGTCTTGCCGGACAGCCGCTCCGGGACCTGGGCGGCCACGCCGCCGCGGTCCCAGGCCTTGTCGATGATGGTGACCTCGACGTTCTTGATGGTCACCGCGTCCTGGTTGATCCCCAGCACGCAGGCCGACTCGCAGGGAGCCGGGCACAGGCGGCCGGTGAACTCCGGGAAGTTGTTGGTCGCGTGCAGCCGCTCGATCGCGCCGGTCCAGTCGTCCCGGTAGGCGAGGTCGTTCCACTCGGGGATGAGGTTCCCGAGCGGGCAGCCGTTGTGGCAGAACGGGATGCCGCAGTCCATGCAGCGGCCGGCCTGCTCGGTGATGATCGGCAGCAGGCTGCGCTCGACGTAGACCTCGTTCCAGTCCCGCAGGCGCACGTCCACCGGACGGCGCTCGGCCAGCTGCTTGGGCGTGGTCAGGAAGCCCTTGGGGTCAGCCATGTGCCGCCTCCATCATCTTGCGAGTGGTCTCGGACTCGGAGAGTCCGTCGCGCTCAGCGGCGTCCTTGGCGGCGAGCACTGCCTTGTAGTCGGTCGGCATGATCTTGGAGAAGCGGCTGACGCCGCTGCCCCAGTCGGCCAGGAGCTCGGCGGCGACGGTGGAGCCGGTCTCCTCGTAGTGCTGCTGCACGGTCTCGCGCAGCCACTCCCGGTCGTCGGCGGTGGGGGCCTCGATGCCCACCATGCCCTCGTTGACGTTGGCCGGGCGCAGGTCCAGGACGTAGGCGATACCGCCGGACATGCCCGCTGCCAGGTTACGTCCGGTCTCGCCCAGGACCACGACCCTGCCGCCGGTCATGTACTCCAGGCCGTGGTCGCCCACGCCCTCGACCACCAGGGTGGCCCCGGAGTTGCGGACCGCGAACCGCTCGCCGGCCTTGCCGCGCAGGTGGATCCGGCCGCTGGTGGCGCCGTAGCCGATGGTGTTGCCGGCGATCACGTGGCTCTGCGCGTCGGCGCCGATGGCCGCCGCCTCGCGGGCCGGGCGGACGATCAGCACGCCGCCGGACAGGCCCTTGCCGACGTAGTCGTTGGCGTCGCCCTCGAGGCGCAGCGTGATTCCGCGCGGCACGAAGGCGCCGAAGGACTGGCCGGCCGAGCCGGTGAAGGTGACGTCGATGGTGCCCTCGGGCAGGCCCTCGCCGCGGTACCGCTTGGTCACCTCGTGGCCGAGCATGGTGCCGACCGTGCGGTTGACGTTGCGGATCGGCAGCTGGATGCGGACGGCGTCGCCGCGCACCAGGGCGTCCTCGGCCAGCTCGATCAGCTGGTTGTCGAGCGCCTTGTCGAGCGCGTGGTCCTGCACGGTGGTGTTGTGCAGGGCCGCGCCCTCGGGGAGCTCGGGCACGTGGAACAGCGGCGCCAGGTCGAGGCCGGCGGCCTTCCAGTGGGTGATCGCGTCGGCGGCGTCGATGTGCTCGGCGTGGCCGACCGCCTCCTCGATCGAGCGGAAGCCCAGCTCGGCGAGGATCTCGCGGACCTCCTCCGCGATGAACTCGAAGAAGTTCACCACGAACTCGGGCTTGCCGGAGAAGCGCTCGCGCAGCACCGGGTTCTGGGTGGCGACGCCGACCGGGCAGGTGTCCAGGTGGCAGACGCGCATCATGATGCAGCCGGAGACCACCAGCGGGGCGGTCGCGAAGCCGAACTCCTCGGCGCCGAGCAGCGCGGCGATCACCACGTCCCGGCCGGTCTTCAGCTGGCCGTCGGTCTGCACCACGATCCGGTCGCGCAGCCCGTTCAGCAGCAGGGTCTGCTGGGTCTCGGCGAGGCCGAGCTCCCAGGGGCCGCCCGCGTGCTTGAGCGAGGTGAGCGGGGAGGCGCCGGTGCCGCCGTCGTGGCCGGAGACCAGCACCACGTCCGCGTGCGCCTTGGAGACGCCCGCCGCGACGGTGCCGACGCCGACCTCGGAGACCAGCTTCACGTGGATGCGGGCCGCCGGGTTGGCGTTCTTCAGGTCGTGGATCAGCTGGGCGAGATCCTCGATGGAGTAGATGTCGTGGTGCGGCGGCGGGGAGATCAGACCGACGCCCGGGGTCGAGTGCCGGGTCCTGGCGACCCACGGGTAGACCTTGTGGCCGGGCAGCTGGCCGCCCTCGCCGGGCTTGGCGCCCTGCGCCATCTTGATCTGGATGTCGTCCGCGTTGACCAGGTACTCGGAGGTGACGCCGAACCGGCCGGAGGCGACCTGCTTGATCGCCGAGCGGCGCTCCGGGTCGTATAGGCGCTCCGGGTCCTCGCCGCCCTCACCGGTGTTGGACTTGCCGCCGAGCCGGTTCATCGCGATGGCCAGCGTCTCGTGCGCCTCCATCGAGATGGAGCCGTAGGACATCGCGCCGGTGGAGAACCGCTTGACGATCTCGGAGACCGCCTCGACCTCGTCGATCGCGATCGGCGCCCGGCCCTTGCCGTCCAGCTTGAACAGGCCGCGCAGCGTCATCAGCCGCTCGGACTGCTCGTTCACCCGCTCGGTGTACTGCTTGAAGATGTCGTAGCGGCGCGAGCGGGTGGAGTGCTGCAGCCGGAAGACGGTGTCCGGGTCGAACAGGTGCGGCTCGCCCTCGCGGCGCCACTGGTACTCGCCGCCGATCTCCAGCGCGCGGTGCGCGGCCGGGATGCCGGAGGCCGGGTACGCCTTGGCGTGCCGGGCGGCGACCTCCTTGGCGAGCTCGTCCAGGCCGATGCCGCCGAGCTTGGTGGTGGTGCCGGAGAAGTAGCCGTCGACCAGCTCCTGGGACAGGCCGATCGCCTCGAAGACCTGAGCGCCGCGGTAGGAGGCCACGGTGGAGATGCCCATCTTGGACATCACCTTCAGCACGCCCTTGCCGAGCGCCTTGATCAGGTTCTTGATGGCCTTGGCCGGCTCGACGCCCTCGATGAAGACGCCCTGCGCGACCAGGTCCTCGACCGACTCCATCGCCAGGTACGGGTTGACCGCGCCGGCGCCGTAGCCGACCAGCAGCGCCACGTGGTGCACCTCGCGGACGTCACCGGCCTCGACGATCAGCGACACCTGGGTGCGCTGCTTGGTGCGGATCAGGTGGTGGTGGACCGCGGAGGTGAGCAGCAGCGAGGGGATCGGCGCGTGCTCGGCGTCCGAATGGCGGTCGGAGAGGACCACGATGCGGGCGCCGTCGGCGATCGCCGCGTCGGCCTCGGCCGCGATCTCCAGCAGGCGGGCGGCCAGGCCGGCGCCGCCGCTGGAGACCTTGTACAGGCCCGACAGCGTGACGGCCTTGAGGCCGGGCTGGTCGCCGTCCACGTTGATGTGGATCAGCTTGGCCAGCTCGTCGTTGTCGATCACCGGGAAGGTGATGCCGACCGAGCGGCAGTGCGAGGGCTTGGCGTCCAGCAGGTTGCCCTCGGGGCCGAGGTTGCTCAGCAGCGAGGTGACGAGCTCCTCGCGGATGGCGTCCAGCGGCGGGTTGGTGACCTGCGCGAACAGCTGAACGAAGTAGTCGAAGAGCAGCCGCGGCTTCTCGGAGAGCGCCGCGATCGGCGAGTCGGTGCCCATCGAGCCGAGCGCCTCGCCACCGGTGCGCGCCATCGGCGCGAGGATGACCCGCAGCTCCTCCTCGGTGTACCCGAAGGTCTGCTGACGGCGGGTGACCGAGGCGTGGGTGTGGTGGATGTGCTCCCGCTCGGGGAGCTTGGCCAGCTGGATCTGCCCGCCGGCCACCCACTCCTCGTACGGGTGCTCGGCGGCGAGCCCGGCCTTGAGCTCCTCGTCCTCGACGATGCGGTGCTCGGCGGTGTCGATCAGGAACATCTTGCCGGGCTGCAGCCGGCCCTTCTTGACGATCGTCTCCTGGTCCAGGTCGAGCACGCCGACCTCGGAGGAGAGCACCACCAGGCCGTCCTCGGTGACCCAGTACCGGGCCGGGCGCAGGCCGTTGCGGTCCAGCACGGCACCGATCCGGGTGCCGTCGGTGAAGGTGACGCAGGCCGGTCCGTCCCAGGGCTCCATCAGGTTGGAGTGGTACTGGTAGAACGCGCGGCGGGCCGGTTCCATGGTGGCGTGGTTCTCCCACGCCTCCGGGATCATCATCAGCACCGCGTGCGGCAGCGACCGGCCGCCGAGGTGGAGCAGCTCCAGGACCTCGTCGAAGGAGGCCGAGTCGGAGTGGTCCGGGGTGCAGATCGGGAAGATCCGGCTGAGGTCGCCGTCGATCAGGTCGGTGGCGAGCTGGGACTCCCGGGCGGTCATCCAGTTCCGGTTGCCCTTGACCGTGTTGATCTCGCCGTTGTGCGCGACGAAGCGGTACGGGTGGGCCAGCGGCCAGCTCGGGAAGGTGTTGGTGGAGAAGCGCGAGTGCACCAGACCGAGCGCGGAGGCGTAGAGCCGGTCCGACAGGTCGGGGAAGAAGGGCTCCAGCTGGCCGGTGGTCAGCATGCCCTTGTAGACGATGGTCCGGGCGGAGAGCGAGGGGAAGTACACCCCGGCCTCGCGCTCGGCGCGCTTGCGGACCACGAAGGCGACCCGGTCCAGCTCGATGCCGGACTTCTCGCCGTGGCTGACGAACAGCTGCCGGAAGCGCGGCATCACCGAGCGGGCGGTGGCTCCGAGCAGGTCGGGGGTGACGGGGACGTCGCGCCAGCCGAGCACGGTGGCGCCCTCGGCGGCGGCGATCTCCTCGATCTGCGCGACGGCGAGGTCGGCGGCGACCTCCTCCTGCGGGAGGAAGGCGATGCCGACGGCGTAGGAGCCGGCGGCCGGCAGCTCGAAGCCGACCTTGGAGCGCAGGAAGGCGTCCGGGATCTGGGTCAGGATTCCGGCGCCGTCGCCGGAGTCCGGCTCGGAGCCGGTCGCACCGCGGTGCTCCAGGTTGCGCAGCACGGTCAGCGCCTGCTCGACGACGGTGTGGTCGGCGATGCCGGTCAGCGTGGCGACGAAGCCGACGCCGCAGGCGTCACGCTCGTTGCGAGGGTCGTACAGGCCCTGAGCTACAGGTCGCGCATCCGGAACGAGCGCGTAGGGCCGGGCGGCGGCCTGCTGGGGCTCGTTGGCGGAGTGCGTGGATGCAGACAGCATCGGCTCTCCCGTCGTCGTCATTGGCAAGAAGCTGAGCAATAGGGACGACGTTGGCCCTGATGCGATTTCGTGCAGGTTACATGATGCCGGATATCCCGAGAAGTGGAATATTGCGTCCACATCGCGGACATAATCCGCAGGTCAGGCGCCGTTTCCGGGGGGCGGCCCGGGGCTGGGGAGTCAGGCTCCGGTGCGCGCGTTGCCACCAGTGTGCCCGGCGCGCCCCGGAGCGAAACAGGGCCGAAATGCGCCGGCCACACGGCCGCTCCACGCCCGCCTGCGAATCCATCCCGACAGGTGGTCGGCGGGATGGGATTCCTCGGGCGGCTACGCCTGCGGCCGAGACTAGGCCAGGCGAAAGCCGGTACCCATGTGCGGAACATCACGCATCATCCGGCATACCCATGCAACCTCATGTGTCATCGCACAGCCGCGGACGGACGGCATCACCCCAGGTGGCCGCCGATCAGGTGGCCCAGCAGGAAGGTCACCCCGGCGGCGGCACCGCCCAGGACCAGCTGGCGCAGTCCGCTGAACCACCAGCTGCGGGCGGTCACCCGGGCGACCACCGCGCCGCACAGGAACAGCCCGACCGCCGCGACGGCCAGGGCCGGCCACAGCGCAACGGCGCCCAGCAGGTACGGCAGCAGCGGCAGCAGCGCGCCCACCGCGAAGCAGGCGAACGAGGAGGCGGCGGCCACCACCGGCGACGGCAGGTCCTCCGGGTCGATGCCGAGCTCCTCGCGGGCGTGCACGGCGAGGGTCCGCTCAGGGTCCACCGACAGCTGCCGCGCGACCTCGAGGGCCAGCTCCGGCTCCACCCCCTTGGCCACGTACAGCTGGGCGAGTTCGGCCAGCTCGCCCTTGGGGTTGCGGCGCAGCTCCAGGCGCTCGGCCTCGATCTCGGCCTCGACCAGCTCCCGCTGGGAGGCGACCGAGGTGTACTCCCCCGCCGCCATCGAGCAGGCGCCGGCCGCGAGCCCGGCCAGCCCGGTGATGATCACGGCGCTGCGGCCCACGTCACCGCCGACCACCCCGGTCATCAGGGCCAGGTTGGAGACCAGCCCGTCCATCGCGCCGAACACGGCGGGTCGCAGCCAGCCGCCGTTGACGTCGCGGTGGTGACCCTCCTGGGGTATCCGCGGGTGTCCCTCGACGGCGGGTTCGGTGACGGTCACGCTCATGCTGTCCTCGGCCTTCTGGCGAGCTTCCCTCCCCCGGCAACCGCAGCCGGGTACGCCGAAACGCCGTGAGCCGGGCTGCCCGCAGGGCTCTCGTGACTCGACGTTAGCCATCTGACCTGCAAGTTTCCAGCAAAGTAAGGCTGTCCGAACACGCCTTCGGCCGCCTGCGCCACGGTGGGTGCAGACGGCCGGGAGGGGTGGAACGGCTGGTCAGGAGGGGTGGTCGGAGCTCTTCCCGGGCTTGTGCGCGGCGTCCGCGGGGGTGTCCCCGGGCGTTCCGGCGGGCCCGTCGGAGTCCTCGGACCCGGCGGGCGCCGGCTCGGGGGCCGCCCCGGCGCTCTCGGCCTCGGCCCGGGCGGCCGGGTCGATGGAGTCCGGTGCCTCGCGGCCCGGGCGCTTATTGCCGACGATCACCAAGTAGGCGACGGCCCCGGCGAAGACCAGGATCGAGGTCCAGTCGTTCAGCCGCAGGCCCATGATGTGGTGGGCCTCGTCGATCCGCAGGTACTCGATCCAGAAGCGGCCCACCGTGTAGGCGGCGACGTACAGCGCGAAGGCCCGGCCGTGGCCGAGGGTGAACCGGCGGTCGGCCCAGATCACCAGCAGGGCGACGCCCACGCACCACAGCGACTCGTAGAGGAAGGTCGGGTGGTAGGTGCCGGTGACGACGGTGCCGTCCGGCAGCGTCTTGTCGATCTCCAGGCCCCACGGCAGCGTGGTCGGCTTGCCGTACAGCTCCTGGTTGAACCAGTTGCCCCAGCGGCCGCAGGCCTGGGCCAGCGCGATGCCGGGGGCGATGGCGTCGGCGTACGCGGGCAGCGGCACGCCCCGGCGGCGGCAGCCGATCCAGGCGCCGACCGCGCCGAGCGCGATGGCGCCCCAGATCCCGAGGCCGCCCTCCCAGATCTTGAAGGCGTTCCACGGGTTCTTGCCGTCGCCGAAGTACAGCTGGTTGTCGGTGATCACGTGGTAGAGCCGGCCGCCGACCAGGCCGAACGGCACCGCCCAGACCGCGATGTCGCCGACGGTGTGCTTGCCGCCACCGCGGGCGACCCAGCGCTTGCTGCCGAGCCACACGGCCACGACGACACCGATGATGATGCAGAACGCGTAGGCGCGCAGCGGGACCGGTCCCAGGTACAGGACGCCCCGCGACGGGCTCGGAATGTAAGCGATATCCATGACAGGGTCGACGCTACCGTGTCGCACCCGCCACTCCGGCACCGCTGCCGGTCACAGCTTGGCCAAACAGCGGGCCGCCGCACCCGGGGCACCGGGTGCGGCGGCGGACGGCGCGGCGGCGGACGGCCCGGCGGTCAGGGCGAGGGCGGGGTGTTGCTCTCGGCCGCGGTGCTGGTCGGTGCGGGGCTCTGGCCGCCCGAGCCGGTGGTGCCGAGCGTCTTGCCCTGGTTGGCCTGGTCGACCCACTTCACCAGGTTCTCCGGGCTGATCTGCTCGTCACCCTTCTTCGGGTAGACCGGGGCGCCGTTGAGCAGGACGGTCGGGGTGGACTTGTAGCTGGACTTGTCGAAGTCCTGCTGCACCGCGGACACCCAGCCGCCGTACTTGTTGTCGTTGACGCAGGCCTCGAAGGTGGGCGTGTCCAGGCCGGGGACCTGCTTGGAGAGCTCGATCAGGGTGGCCTTGTCGCCGAAGGCGTCGCTGGTCTCGTCCGGCTGATTGCGGTACAGCACGTCGTGGTAGTCCCGGAAGTGACCGGCGTCCTGGGCGCAGGCCAGCGCGTTGGCGCCGTACTTGGAGCCGCTGCCGCCGAGCGAGCGGTCGATGAAGGACACCACGTGGTAGTTGACGTACAGCTTGCCCTGGTCCTCGAGCTGGTCGATGGTGGGCGAGAACTGGCGCTCGAAGGAGCCGCAGGCCGGGCAGCGCGGGTCCTCGTACACGGTGAGCACCGAAGGCGCGTCGGCCGGGCCGGCCGGGATCACCAGGCTCTTGTCGCCGATCGCGCCGGCGGGGGCGGCGACCGGGGTCTCCGGCTTGGAGCGCTGGTTCTGCACCACCACGCCGATCACCACGGCGACGGCGATCACGGCCAGGACCGCACCGCCCACCACCAGTTTCTTCTTGCGCCTGTCGCGCGCCTCCTCGGCGGCGCGCGCCTCGATCATCCGGTCGCGGGCGTTCCGCTTGCCTTCGCGGTTCTTCTCACTCATGGGTGCTGTGTCCATGTTCCAAAGGGGGGATCGATCGGTCACCGGGGGTGGGGGCGGGCGCGGGGCCTAGGCGGCGAGCCAGGCGTCGGCCGAGAGCTTCGTCCGCGGCCGGTAGATCAGCCACGCGGCCAGCAGCAGGAAGCCGGAGTCCCGCAGGATCTCCTGGAGGTACTCGGTCTTCGAGGCGTCCACCGTGCCGCCGCCGCCGAAGCAGCCGCAGTCGATGGAGATGCCGCGCGCCCAGGCGGAGGCGATCCCGCTGATGAAGGCGAGCAGCAGCAGGGCGGAGATCACGGCGACGATCCGGGTGCCGAGACCGATCAGCAGCAGCAGCGCGAGGGCCAGCTCCAGGAAGGGCAGGCCGTAGCCGATCGGCTTGACCAGCGATTCGGGGAGGATCTCGTAGGCCCGGACGGCCTGGGCCGCCTCGGCCGGGTCGGAGATCTTCGCCAGCCCGGCCCAGCCCCAGACCACGGCGAGGGCGAGCCGGACCACCAGGCCGAACCACTCGGCCGCCGGGCCGTCCACCGCCCGACGCAGGCGCCCGGCCGCGCTCGGCCCGGCGATCTGCTGACTGGCCATCACGGGCCCCCTCCTACGATCGCACCCGCCACCCGGCGGGCACGGCGTCCTGCCTGATGAACCGTAGGGGAAAAGGGGGAGTTCCTCCAGTTTCACGAATTAAGCCGAATGAGGGAGGTTAGGCGGTCATATGTCCGATTTGGCTTAAGGCTTTCGGGTGGCGCAGCGGCTCTGCCGGGTGAGTTCCTCCAGCGGCCGCCGACCGCCCGGGAGGGAGCGGTCGGCCCGCACCTCGGCGGCCAGCCGGGCCGCCTCCCCGCACAGGTACGCGTCCTGTCTGGCCCGCTCCTCGCCGCTGCGGGCGAGCGCGTGTCCCACCGCCGCGTCCACCCCCACGCAGGCGCTCAGCGCCAGGGCGGCGGCAGCGGCGCGGAGCAGCACGGAGCGCTGGAGACAGGGCACGGGCGGTCCTTCCGCGGGGACTGGATCGTTCGGGCACTGCACGAACCGTGGAGGCCGGCAGGCACCGTGGACACGTCCCTCCGCTCAACGCCGGTCAACCCCGGCCGATGCGTGTCGGCTCCGCTGTTCACCCGTTCGGCTTGCCGGGGCGTCAGCGGGCCGGCGGCGCGAGCCGGTCGGCGAGCCCCGCGGCGTCCGCGAGGAACCAGACCTGGCGGCCCCCGTTGCACTCGCGGACGAAGTCGGCCAGCGCGGTGCCGGTGGCGGTGTGCCGCGAGACGTCCCCGAGCACGGCGAACCCCAGACGGTAGGTGGCGAACTTCTGGACGATCCGGCCGGCCAGCCCGGTGCGCAGCCGGAAGAAGTCGTCGGGCAGCCGCCCGGCCGGGACGGCCACCCAGTGGGCGCCCAGCCCGAACGCTTCACCGATCAGGTCGAGGGCGTCCTGCTCACCCGCCAGCGGCGGTCCGTCGGGCGCGCACAGCAGGACGGGCGTGCCGTGCAGCTCTTGCAGGGTCTCGGGCATCGGGTCGGTCCTCTTCTCGGTCGGGGCCGGGCACACCGGTCCGGGCGGTCAGGGCGGTCCTTGGTGGCCCTTGGCGGTCCTTGGCAGTCCTTGGCGGTCCGTCAGTCCGGCTGGTCCGTCAGCAGGGCGACCAGGCGCAGGAGTTCGGCGGTGTCCGCCACCCCTCCGATCACGATGATCTTCGCCTCGGCGCGTTCCGCATCGTGGACGGTCTCGACCCGCACCGGCTCGCCGCCCGCC
>NZ_JAIZ01000192.1:36940-44645 GCF_000710465.2 Kitasatospora sp. MBT63
TGCTCAGCCGCTGCACGGCCGCCACGTCGATCGCCTCGATCCGCAGGACGGCGGTCACCTCGC
Organism: Kitasatospora sp. MBT63; assembly: GCF_000710465.2. Classification (GTDB taxonomy): domain Bacteria; phylum Actinomycetota; class Actinomycetes; order Streptomycetales; family Streptomycetaceae; genus Kitasatospora. The sequence continues at coordinate 37,004 of NZ_JAIZ01000192.1, forward strand.
TGCGGCGGGCGGGCCGCCCGGGCTCCGGCGCGGGGAGCGGCCGGCCGGTGAAGGCCTCCAGGTCCTCCCGCGCGATCCGGTACTGCTTGCCGATCCGGACCGCCTGGAGCCGGCCGTCGCGGACGTAGCCCCGCACGGTCCGCACATGCAGGCCCAGCAGGCCGGCCACCTGTTCCACCGAGTAGAGCTGCTGCGGCATCGGGCCACCCTTCGGACTGTTCCATCACTCCCAAAACTACCATCGGGTCGGGGACGGATAGGGAAGTTCTAGGAGCATCCCGGAAAACGAGAACGGCCCGGTGGTCCGCGCGCGGGGCACGGACCGCCGGGCCGTCGAGGCCGTACGGGTGGTACGGGTGGTACGGGTGGTGCTGGAGCTACGGGTGCTACCGGTCAGCCGCGGCGGACGCCCGCCGCCAGGTCGGCGGCCAGCGCACGGACCGCCGTCAGGCCGGCCTGCTCGTCGCCGTCCGCGTCCAGCAGCCGCTGGACGAAGGCCGAGCCGACGATCACGCCGTCGGCGAAGCGGGCCACCTCGGCCGCCTGGTCGGCGGTCGAGACCCCGAGGCCGACGCAGACCGGCAGCTCGGTGGCGGCCCGGGTCCGGGCGACCAGGTCCTCGGCGAGGTTGCCGACCTGCGCCCGGGTGCCGGTCACGCCCATCACCGCGGCGGCGTACACGAACCCGGAGCCGGCCGCGGTGACCTCGCCCAGCCGCTGGTCCTTGCTGCTGGGCGCGACCACGAAGACGGTGTCCAGACCCAGCTCACCGGCCGCCTTGCGCCACTCGTCGGACTCCTCGACCGGCAGGTCGGGCAGGATGCAGCCCGCTCCCCCGGCCGCCGCCAGGTCGGCGGCGAACCGGGCCACGCCGTAGCGGTCGACCGGGTTCCAGTAGGTCATCACCAGCACCGGGGCGTCGGTGCGCGCGGCCACCTCGGCGACGGTGCGCAGCACGTCCTTGATCTTCACGCCGGCCCGCAGCGCGATGTCGTCGGCGGTCTGGATGGTCGGGCCGTCCAGCACCGGGTCGGAGTGCGGCAGGCCGACCTCGACGATGTCGCAGCCGCCCTCGACCAGTGCGTGGATCGCCTTGATGCCGCCGTCCACGGTCGGGAAGCCGGCCGGCAGGTAGCCGATCAGGGCGGCCCGGCCCTCGGCCTTGACGGCGGCGAGGGTGGTGCTCAGCTTGGTCTGCGTCATGGTCACTTGCCCCCGTCGGCGGCGTTGTCGTCGTAGAGGCCGAAGTACTTCGCGGCGGTGTGCATGTCCTTGTCGCCGCGGCCGGAGAGGTTGACCAGGATGGTCGCCTCGGGGCCGAGTTCGCGGCCGAGCACCAGCGCGCCGGCCAGGGCGTGGGCGCTCTCGATGGCCGGGATGATGCCCTCGGTGCGGGACAGCAGGCGCAGCGCCTGCATCGCCTCGTCGTCGGTGACCGGACGGTACTCGGCCCGGCCGGTGTCCTTCAGCCAGGCGTGCTCCGGGCCGACGCCGGGGTAGTCCAGGCCCGCCGAGATGGAGTGGCTCTCGATGGTCTGGCCGTCCTCGTCCTGCAGGACGTAGGTGCGCGAGCCGTGCAGGACGCCCGGGTCGCCCTTGGTCAGGGTGGCCGCGTGCTTCGGGGTCTCGGCGCCCTCGCCGGCCGCCTCGCAGCCGATCAGGCGCACCCCGGCGTCCGGGATGAACTCGTGGAAGATGCCCATCGCGTTGGAGCCGCCGCCGACGCAGGCGACGACCGCGTCGGGGAGCCGGCCGGTGCGCTCCAGCACCTGCTCGCGGGCCTCGATGCCGATCACCCGGTGGAAGTCGCGGACCATCATGGGGAACGGGTGCGGGCCCGCGACGGTGCCGAACAGGTAGTGGGTGGAGTCGACGTTGGCGACCCAGTCCCGGAACGCCTCGTTGATGGCGTCCTTGAGGGTGCGGCTGCCGGACTTCACGGCGATGACCTCGGCGCCGAGCATCCGCATCCGGGCCACGTTGAGCGCCTGCCGCTCGGTGTCGACCTCGCCCATGTAGATGGTGCAGTCGAAGCCGAACAGCGCGCAGGCGGTGGCGGTGGCCACGCCGTGCTGCCCGGCGCCGGTCTCGGCGATGATCCGGGTCTTGCCCATCCGGCGGGTCAGCAGGGCCTGGCCCAGCACATTGTTGATCTTGTGCGAGCCGGTGTGGTTGAGGTCCTCGCGCTTGAGCAGGACACGGGCGCCGCCCGCCTCGGCGGAGAAGCGGCGCACGTCGGTCAGCGGGCTGGGCCGCCCGGTGTAGTCCTTGAGCAGCGCCTCGAGCTCGGCGGCGAAGGCCGGGTCGGCCTTGGCCTTCTCGTACTCGTCGGCGACCTGCTCGACCGCGGCGACCAGGGCCTCGGGGATGAAACGCCCGCCGTAGGCGCCGAAGTAGCCGCGGGCGTCCGGGACCTGGGTACCCGGCTGGTAATTCTCGGACATGCGAAGTCCTTGAGGTGCGTGGTGAACGGGATGGCGTGCGGTGACGTCGATCGGCGACCCGAGGGTCAGCCGTGCGTCCTGCGCCATCGGCGACCGGGCACCTGTCCGGGCTCGCAGCCGATCACGTACCGCACCCGTCGGCCCAGCACCCGGCGTGCGGGCGCGCGGCAGCCGCGCGGGCGGCAGCCGGGGGCGAGACGGGAGGCGAGTGACATGGTGTGCGGGTCAGCCCCGCCCGTTGTTGCGCAGCGCCGGGTGGGCGCCGGCCGCGACCAGGTCGGCCACGGCCGCCTTCGGGTCCTTGCCGGTCACCAGGGACTCGCCGACCAGGACCGCGTCCGCGCCGAGGTTGGCGTAGGAGATCAGGTCGTGCGGGCCGCGCACGCCGGACTCGGCCACCTTCACGATGTGCGCCGGGATGGCGTCCACCACGTTGCCGAAGGTGTTCCGGTCGACCTCGAGGGTCTTGAGGTTGCGGGCGTTGACGCCGATGATCCGTGCGCCGGCGTCGACCGCACGGGCGATCTCCTCCTCGTCGTGCACCTCGACCAGCGGGGTGAGGCCGATCGACTCGGCCCGCTCGATGAGCGAGACCAGGGCCGGCTGCTCGAGCGCGGCGACGATCAGCAGCGCCAGGTCGGCGCCGTGTGCACGGGCCTCCCAGAGCTGGTAGGCGGTGACGATGAAGTCCTTGCGCAGGACCGGGGTGTCGACCGCGGCGCGCACGGCGTCGAGGTCGGCGAGCGAGCCGCCGAAGCGGCGCTGCTCGGTCAGCACGCTGATCGCGGCGGCACCGCCGGCGGCGTAGTCCTTGGCCAGGGCGGCCGGGTCGGCGATGGCCGCCAGCGCGCCCTTCGACGGGCTGGAGCGCTTGACCTCGCAGATCACCCGGACCCCGTCGCCCTTCAGGGCGGCGACGCCGTCCTTGGCGTCGGGTGCCTTGGCCGCGAGCTCCTTGAGCTCGTCCAGGGAGACCCGGGCCTGTCGCTCGGCGAGGTCCTCGCGGACCCCGTCGATGATCTCGTCGAGCACACTCACGCGAGCGCCCCCATCATTTTCTGCTGGCTCTGAGCCGACAGGGTGGGCCCTGCCGGGTCTTGCAGTCGGTCTGACCTCGGGGGGCGGGCCACCTGGGACCGGTGAAGATCCTGTGCCGGTCCACCCTCGTCGGTCCTTCGATGGTATCGGGCGCGGGGGGCGCGAGGTGCATCGGACCAGCTCGCGTCTCGCGGAGCGGACCCCGTTCGTACCGGCGCGCACCCCCGGCGTGCACGCCCATGACGTGCGCCGGTCCCGCACTACGGCCGCCTGCTACTGCGCCCCGATGCCGGGCGGCTCAGAGCGGCAGCGGCGCCAGTCCGGCCCCGATCGGGAGGTTGCGCACCACGGTGAAGACCGCCAGCAGCAGCACCAGCAGCACGGCCTGCCGGGCCCCGAAGGAGAACCGGGGGGCGGGCGCGCCGGTCAGCGCGGCCCAGGCCCAGCGCAGCCAGAACACCGCCAGCACCACGGCCAGCACCATCACCAGCAGGTTGTCGTGACCGGCCGCATTGAGATCGCCCCTGGTCAGCGCGTGGACGCAGCGCAGGCCGCCGCAGCCGGGGCACCACCAGCCGGTGGCCCGCAGCACCGGGCAGACCGGGTAGTGGCCGGGGGCGTTGGGGTCGACCGCGGCGACGTACGCGGTCGGCAGGCCGACCGTCACGAGGGCGGCCAGCGGGCGGCCGAGCCTGCGGAGCGGGGATGCCTGCGGGGCCGGGGCGGCGGGAACGTTCACGGAAGCGATTGTGCCGCCCGTGCGGGCCGCCCGGGCAGAGGCCGGACGGCGGGCGTGGCGGGCCCGCCGTCCTTCGAACTCCCGTGCCGGTCAGGCGGACCGGCGGTGCGGGTCGGCCGTGCGGTGGGGCCGGGTCAGGCGGCCGCGACCGGGGTCCGCTCGACGGCCGGCTCGGCCGGAGCGAAGTGCGGGCTGGGCTGCTTGCCCATGCCCGCCATCGACATGGCCTTGCCGACCACGCCGGCGGCCACGACGACCACGAGACCGGCCCAGAAGAGCAGGACGTTGGGGATGATCATCGCGACACCGCTGATGGTGAAGCCGATGAAGGCGATGGTCACGCCGGTCCAGGCGGCGGGAGTGTGGCCGTGCGCTGCTGCCGACATCTGCTGGTGCTCCTTGAGTCCTCGGGTCCCGGCCGGGCCGCCGCGTGGCGCTCGACGGGTTGACGGGTTCCATTGTGCCGGGCCTTGACGGCGAGCCCCAAAGGGGGGCCCGGTAGCCCTCGTCACACTCGCCGGGCGTTTCAGCCGGTCGGGTCCTCGCCGCGGTCCAGCGCCTTCCACAGGTCGGCCGGGGAGCCCGCGGCCCGGGGCGCGGCCGCGCCCTTGCGGACGGGCGCCTCGTAGCGCGCGCCCATGGCGGGCCAGGACCGGCCCGAGCGGACGGTCAGCAGGCCCGCCAGCGCCAGCAGCAGCGCGCCGGCCAGCGCGACCCACGGCCAGCCGGAGTGGGTTATCTGCTGGGCCTGCGCATCGGCCAGCGCCAGCTTGCGGGCGGCCTCGGTGTGCAGCCCGGCCGTGTCGGTGGCCCCGAGCACGGCGCCCGCCGCCGCCCCGAGCCCGGCCAGCACGGTCAGCACGCCGACGGCCGTACGGGCCCGGCCGCGCACCGCGAACACCGCCACCGCGGCGGCCAGCGCCACCAGCGTCAGCCCCCCGGGCAGCCCGGTCAGCGTGGCGCCGGTCGCGCTCACCGCCAGCCGGCCGCCGTCCAGCCCGGTCACCGTCCCCTCCGCCCAGATCCGCCCGACGGCGGTGAGCACCAGGACGGCGCCGAGCGCGGTCAGCAGCAGCATCAGGGACAGGCTGCGGCGGTCGGTCGGGCGCGGAGCGGTCTGTTCGGTCACCCGTCCACTATCCCCGACCCGGACACCGTGCCCCTCAGGCGGGGTCCCGCGGGAAGCCGTCGGTCCGGATCACGACCGCCCGGCCTTCGAGCGGGACCGTCAGGTCCTCGCCGAACGGCACCCGCCCGGTCTCGCGGTACACCCCCGACCGCTGCGGGGCCGAGTGCACCGTGCAGACGCCCTCCCGCGGGTCGATCACCGCATGGACCGGGATGCCGCACTGGGCGTACAGCCGCAGCTTCTTGACGAAGTCGCTCTCACCGACCCGACACCCCTGATGTCCTCTGATGTCCTCACGACACGGGCGCGCGAAGGGTGTTGGCGGTGGCGACCGCGCGCAGGACGGCGGCCGCCTTGTTGCGGCACTCGGCGTCCTCGCTCGCCGGGTCGGAATCGGCGACCACGCCCGCGCCGGCCTGGACGAAGGCCGTGCCGCCGCGGATCAGGGCGGTGCGGATGGCGATCGCGGTGTCGGAGTCACCGGCGAAGTCCAGGTAGCCGACGCAGCCGCCGTACAGGCCGCGGCGGGTGGGCTCCAGCTCCTCGATGATCTGCATCGCCCGCGGCTTGGGCGCCCCGGAGAGGGTGCCCGCGGGGAAGCAGGCGGTGAGCACGTCGAAGGCGGTCCGCCCGGCGGCGACCTTGCCGGTGACGGTGGAGACGATGTGCATCACGTGGCTGTAGCGCTCGATCGCCATGAAGTCGACCACCTCGACGCTGCCCGGCTCGCAGACCCGCCCGAGGTCGTTGCGCCCGAGGTCGACCAGCATCAGGTGCTCGGCCCGCTCCTTGGGGTCGGCGAGCAGCTCGGCGGCCAGCTCGGCGTCCTCGTGCGGGGTGGCGCCGCGGTGCCGGGTGCCGGCGATCGGGTGCACCATCGCCTCGCCGTCGGTGACCTTGACCAGCGCCTCCGGGCTGGAGCCGACCACGTCGAAGCCGCCCTCCGCGGTGCCGTCCGGACCCGGGAAGCGGAACAGGTACATGTACGGGCTGGGGTTGGTGGTGCGCAGCACCCGGTAGACGTCCAGGGCGCTGGCCGGGCAGGGGGCCTCGAACCGCTGCGAGGGGACCACCTGGAACGCCTCGCCGGCCCGGATCCGCTCCTTCACCTCCTCCACCGCCTTGCGGTACGGCTCGCCGCCGAACGGAGAGTGGGCGTCGGCGGCGGTCGGGGTGAAGGTGGCGAGGCCCGGGTCGACCGGCTTGCGCAGGTCGGCCTCCATCGCGTCGAGCCGGGCGAGGGCGTCCGCGTGGGCCTCGTCGACGCCGGAGGCGAGGTCGTTGTGGTTGACCGCGTTGGCGATCAGCACCACGCTGCCGTCGACGTGGTCGAGCACGGCCAGGTCGGTGGCGAGCAGCATGGTCAGCTCGGGCAGCCCCAGGTCGTCCGGGGTCAGGTCGGGGAGCTTCTCCAGGCGGCGGACGATGTCGTAGCCGAGGTAGCCGACCAGGCCGCCGGTGAGCGGCGGCAGGCCGTCGTCGGCGGGCCGGGGGGTGTGCAGGGCGGCCAGCGCGGCGCGCAGCACCTCCAGCGGGTCGCCGGTGGTGGGGATGCCGACGGGCGGTGTGCCGAGCCAGCGGGCGTCGCCGTCGGGGCCGACGGTCAGGGTGGCGGCGCTGCGCACGCCGACGAAGGAGTACCGGGACCAGCTGCGGCCCTGCTCGGCGGACTCCAGCAGGAAAGTGCCGGGCCGTTCGGCGGCGAGGCTGCGGTACACGCCGATCGGGGTGAGGCCGTCCGCGAGGAGCCGGCGGGTGACGGGGATGACCCGGGTGTCTGCGGCGAGCTTGCGGAAGGCCTCAAGGTCCATGGGGTGCGGCACCGTTCGAAGTTGGGGCGGGCGGGACTGGGAGAAGGTTACCGAGCGGGCAGCAGCACGTCGGCGTCGAAGCAGGTCCGCTCGCCGGTGTGGCAGGCGGCGCCGACCTGGTCGACCTTGACCAGCAGGGTGTCGCCGTCGCAGTCCAGGGCGACGCTCTTGACGTGCTGGAGGTGGCCGGAGGTGTCGCCCTTGACCCAGTACTCGCTGCGGCTGCGGCTCCAGTAGGTGCAGCGGCCGGTGGTGAGGGTGCGGTGCAGTGCCTCGTCGTCCATCCAACCGAGCATCAGCACCTCACCGGTGTCGTACTGCTGGGCGACGGCGGGAAGCAGGCCGTCCTCGGTCCGCTTGAGGCGGGCCGCGACGGCCGGGTCGAGGGCGGTGGTGCCGGGGGCGGCGGGCGTGGTGGACATACCACCATTGTGGCAGCCGGGGTACGGCGGCCGGGTCCGGTGGTGCCGCGGCGGCGGGT
>NZ_JAIZ01000193.1 GCF_000710465.2 Kitasatospora sp. MBT63
GCGGGGGCCCCGGCGGGGCGGGGTACCCGCCCGGGTGGGGCGCCGGGTGGGGTGTCACGTGCTCGGGGAAGCCGGTCGGCGGCCCGGAGGGCGGCGCCGGGGAGCGGAACAGCGGCGGCGCGTCCGCGGCGCCCGTCACCGGCGGCAGGACGGTGGTCGGCTCGCCGCCGAACGGGTCGGCGCCGGGCGCGGGGAACGCCGCCGGGGCCTGCTGCGGCGGGAAGCCGGGCCGGACGTCGGACCCGAATCCGGACGGGAAGCCGGACGGCACCGCCGGCGGGGCCGGCGGCTGCGCCGGGGCACCCGGTTCCGTCCTGCGGCGCACCCAGCCACCCGCACCGCCGCGCGCGGTCGGATCCCAGACCGCCGGCGGAGTGTTCTCCTGATCCGTCATGCCCCTGCCCTCGCCCCCGACGACCTGTCTCACCTGTCAGTCGGACCCGGCACGGTGGCGGGGCCCTGGCTCGTGCGGCACCGGTGCGCCGTCGGCCGGCCCCCGGCCTCCGGCTGCCGCCGACACGCTACCCGGCGGCCGCGCCGCCGGGCCACGGCGGTACCCCTGCGGGACGGCCGTCCCGGACGACGTTAGAGCATCGCTGATCGTTCGCGCAGGGACCCGGCGCAGTCCGTCGCGGTCAGGCCCCGGTTCGGCGCAGTACCCGCAGCGAGCCGGTCACCGAGACCTCCTTGAAGCCCTCGGCGAGCGCCCGCAGGTAGACCCGGTAGGGGGCCTGGCCGCCGTCGGCGGGGTCCGGGAAGACGTCGTGGACCACCAGCAGGCCCTCGGGCGCCAGGTGCGGCACCCAGCCCTCGTAGTCGCCGGTGGCGTGCTCGTCGGTGTGCCCGCCGTCGATGAAGACCAGCGCGAGCGGACCGCCCCAGACCGCGGCCAGCTGCGGTGAGCGGCCCACCAGGGCGATCACGTGCTCCTCCAGCCCGGCCCGGTGCAGGGTGCGGCGGAAGAGCGGCAGGGTGTCCATCAGGCCGACCTCGGGGTCGACCAGCGTCGGGTCGTGGTACTCCCAGCCGGGCTGTTGCTCCTCCGAACCCCGGTGGTGGTCCACGGTCAGGGCGACCGTGCCGCACCGCCGGGCGGCGTCCGCCAGCAGGATCGCCGAGCGCCCGCAGTAGGTGCCGATCTCCAGCAACGGCAGCCCGGTGCGGCCCGCCGCGGCCACCGCCGCCGCGTACAGGGCGAGGCCCTCGTCGGCCGGCATGAACCCGGTGGCCGCCTCGAAGGCCGCCAGCACCTCGGGCGCGGGGTGGGCGGTGGCCGCCAGGAGGTCGGTCATGGTGGTGCTCCCTGCTCGCGCTGTCGGTGGGTGGCTGGACCCTACTCGATGGTAGGCAGCGGCGCCGCCGCCGGGGCGGCCCGGGTCAGCGCCCGGAGCAGGGCGGCGGCGCCGGCCACCGCGACCATCGCCAGCCCGGTGCCGACCAGGATCTGCCGGGGCCCCAGCACTGGGGCCAGCGCCCCGCCGAGCGCCGCCCCGGCCGGCGCCGCGGTCAGGAGCACCGTCCCGCGCAGCGCCAGCACGGTGGTCAGCCAGCGGCCCGGAGTGCGCTCCTGGAACAGGTTGGCGACCAGCGCGCTGTACGGGCCGTACACCACGCCGCCGAGGGCGAAGCCGAGCAGCGAGGCGACGGCCGGGGCCTGCGGGCCGAACGCCAGCATGGCGGCGCCGTGCCCGGCCAGCACGCCCAGCACCACCGGCCACAGCGGCAGCCGGCGCAGCGCCCCGGCGGTGAGCGAACCCGCCACCGCGCCGACCCCGAACACCGCCCAGTACAGCCCGAGCAGATCGGACCCTGCCCGCAGGTCCTGGGCGACGTACAGCGGCAGGGCGACCTCCACCGGCCCCCAGCAGAGGTTGAACAGCCAGGTCACCCCGATCAGCCCGAGCAGTTCCGGCCGGGCCCGCAGCACCCGCAGACCCGCGCCCGTCCCACCGCCGGCGGGTTCCGGGGCCTGCGGGGCCGCCGGGCCGGGCCCCGGGCGGCCGGCCCGGACGGCCAGCAGCCCGAAGGTGGCCGCGTCCAGGCCGATGATCCAGGCCGGTCCGGCGCACCCGGCCAGCAGACCGGCCAGGGCCGGCCCGGCGATGGTGGACACCCAGGTGCTGGTGGAGAGCAGCGCGTTGGCCGCCAGCCGGTGCTCCGGCGGCAGCAGCCGGGCGACCATCGCGTACCGCGCCCCGCTGCCCCACGCGTGCAGCACCGACGAGCAGGCCAGCAGCGCGACGAGGACCGCGGGGTGCAGCAGGCCGAGGACCTGGGCGAGCGGTACGCAGCCGAGCAGCACCGCCCGCAGCGCGGCGTCCGCCCGGATCAGCCGGTCCGGTGCCAGCGGGCGCATGACGCGCCCCAGCAGCACCCCGCCGACGGCCCCCGGCAGCACGTACGCGACCAGCGCCGCCCCCACCAGCGGGCCCGCCGCCCCGGGCGGCGCGAGGTGGACGGCGAGCCAGGCCACCGCGACCGTGCTCATGCCGTCCCCCAGGTCGGAGACGGCGAGCGCGGTCAGCAGCCGGGCGAACCGGCGGTCGGCGAGCACAGGACGGTATCCCCGCGGCAGCAGCCGCGGGAGCAGGGCTGAGATCATGCGGCCAGGCAAGCGGTTCAAGCGCGCTTGAAGTCAACCGGCGGGGCGCCGCCCGGGCGGAGCGAGGAGGTGCCGTGCGACAGCTGGGCATCGGTGAACTGGCACGGCGGACCGGCCTGCGGCCCTCCGCACTGCGGTACTACGAGAGCCTCGGCCTGCTGCCGGACGCCCGCCGGGAGGGCGGGCGGCGGGTCTGGCCGGCGGCCGTGCTGCGCCGCCTGGCGCTGATCAGGATGGCGCAGCGGGCGGGGTTCACCCTGGCCGAGATCCGTGGCCTGCTGGCGGGTGAGCCGGACCGTCCCGCCACCCGGCAGTGGCGGGAACTGGCCGAACGCAAGCTCCCCGAGCTGGACCTGTTCATCCGCCGGACCCAGCAGCTGCGCGACGCCGTCGCCGCCTGCCTGGCCTGCGGCTGCATGAACTTCCAGGACTGCGAGCTGCTGGCCGGCCCGGCGGCCTGACGGCGGCTCACTCCTGCTGCCGCAGCTCCTCGGCGATCTTCACCCGGTGCGGGGCCAGCTCCGCCTCGACGGCGCCCTGCTGCGCCGGATCGGCCGTCACCGACGGTTCGGTGACCGGCGGACGGGTGGTCAGCATCCGCAGCCGCAGGTGGGTGGGCGG
>NZ_JAIZ01000194.1 GCF_000710465.2 Kitasatospora sp. MBT63
GCCGTCGCGCCCGGCGCCGCCGAGGGAGCCGGCGGAGCGGTGGGCGGCGGCGGGACCGGCAGCGGGGTCGGCGGGGTCTTCGGCAGGTCGGAGCGCCGGGTGATCTCGGTGTTGATCTGCCGCGGCAGCCAGTCGTCGGCGAACCGCAGCTGCCCGCCGACCGCCGGGTGGCTGCGCGCGATGTCGATGATCTCGGCCGGCCGCGGCCGGTCCTCGGGCCGCTTGGCCAGGCAGCGCAGCAGCAGTTCGCGCAGCCCGTCCGGGACGCCGTCCAGCACCGGCTCCTCGTGCACCACCCGGTAGAGCACCGCGGTCTCCGGCCCCTCGCCGAACGGCGGGGTCCCGCCCGCCACGTACGCGGCCAGCGCGCCGAGCGCGAAGACGTCGGTGGCGGGGGTGACCGGCCTGCCCTGCGCCTGCTCGGGCGACATGAAGGCGGGCGAGCCGATCCGGAACCCGGTCCCGGTCAGCGCGGTGGCGTCGGCGGCCCGGGCGATCCCGAAGTCGATCACGCGCGGACCGTCGGCCGCGATCAGCACGTTGGCCGGCTTGAGGTCGCGGTGCACCACCTCGACGCTGTGGATCGCCTGCAGCGCCTCCGCGATCCCGCCGATCAGCAGCAGCACCGTCCGCACCGGCAGCGCGCCGTGCTCCCGCACCACCTGCTGCAGCGACGGGCCCGGGACGTACGCGGTGACCAGCCACGGAGCCTCGGCGGCGGGCCCGGAGTCGATCACCTGGGCGGTGTACAGGCCGTGGATCCGCTGTGCGTTGGCCACCTCCTGGGCGAACCGGCGGCGGAACTCCGCGTCCTCGGCGAACTCCGGCCGCACCACCTTCAGCGCCACCGGCCGCCCACCGGGCGTGTACGAGAGGTACACCCGGCCCATGCCGCCCGCGCCGAGCCGGGCGAACAGCCGGTAGCCGCCCACCTCGCGCGGGTCGTCGGGGTGCAGCGGCTGGAAGATCGGCGCAAGCGGCGCGGCGGCGTCCCGCGGCGTGTCGGCGGTCATGACGGTGGCCCCCCTGTGGCGAGTGTCCTTCGGCCGCCGCCCGGTGCGGACACGGGCGGTGGCGTCCGGGGCCAACCTATCGGTGCGTCAGCTTCCGCTCCCAGCCGGTTCCCCAATTGGTTGCCGAGCTGTGGCCTTGGCGAACGTCCGCGGCGAACGTCCGTACCGGGGACGCACGGACGCCCGGGCCCGGACCTCCGCCGCAGCGAAGGCCCGGACCCGGGCGTCGTGGTACCCGCCGTCAGCGGATCAGATGCTGAACACCTCGTCGAGCAGCGCCTGCTGCTCGGCGGCGTGCCGCTTGGCCGAACCGACCGCCGGGGCGGAGGAGGCCGTACGGGCGACGCGGCGCAGGCGGGCACCGCCGTTGGCGCTGCGCCCGACGACCACCTGCAGGTGGTCGACCAGGTTCATCGCGATGAACGGCCAGGAACCCTGGTTGGCCGGCTCCTCCTGGGCCCAGATGAACTGGACGTCCTCGCCGTAGCGGCTCAGCTCCTCCTGGAGCTCCGCCACCGGCAGCGGGTAGAGCCGCTCGACCCGGACGATCGCGGTGTCGGTGATGCCGCGCTCGGTACGGGCCGCCTCCAGGTCGTAGTAGAACTTGCCGGAGGTGATCACCACCTTGCGGACGTTCGCCGGGTCCACCGTGGAGTCGCCGATAACCGGGCGGAACGAGCCGGAGGTGAACTCCGCCGTCGCCGACGCCGCCGCCTTCAGACGCAGCATCGACTTCGGGGTGAAGACGACCAGCGGCTTGTGGTGCGGGTTGTGGACCTGCCACCGCAGGAGGTGGAAGTAGTTCGCCGGGGTGGTCGGCATGGCGACCGTCATGTTGTCCTGCGCGCACAGCTGCAGGAAGCGCTCCGGGCGGGCGGACGAGTGGTCCGGGCCCTGGCCCTCCATGCCGTGCGGCAGCAGCAGGGTGACGCCGGAGTGCTGGCCCCACTTCTGCTCGGCGGAGGCGATGTACTCGTCCACCATGGTCTGCGCGCCGTTGACGAAGTCGCCGAACTGCGCCTCCCACATGACCAGCGCGTTCGGGCGGGTCAGCGAGTAGCCGTACTCGAAGCCCATCGCCGCGTACTCCGACAGCAGGCTGTCGTAGACGGTGTAGCGGGCCTGGTCCTCGGTCAGGTACAGCAGCGGGGTGTAGTCCTCGCCGCTGTTGCGGTCGATCAGCACCGCGTGGCGCTGGCCGAAGGTGCCGCGGCGGCTGTCCTGGCCGGCCAGCCGGACCGGGTGGCCCTCCATCAGCAGCGAGCCGATGGCGAGGGTCTCGCCGGTGGCCCAGTCGATGGTGTTGTCCTCGACCGAGGCGGCGCGGCGCTGCAGCTGCGGCAGCAGACGCGGGTGCACGGTCAGCCAGTCCGGCAGGTTGACCTGCGAGGCGGCGATCCGCTTGACCGTCTCCTCGGAGATGCCGGTCTGGATGGAGACCGGGAAGTCCGCGACCGGCTTGCCGTTGGTGGCCGGCTGCTGGGTCCCGGCGGCCTGGCGGACCTCGGAGAAGACCTTCTCCAGCTGGCCCTGGAAGTCCTGGAGCGCCTGCTCCGCCTCTTCCATGGTGATGTCGCCGCGACCGATCAGCGCCTCGGTGTAGAGCTTGCGCACCGAGCGCTTCTTGTCGATCAGGTCGTACATCAGCGGCTGGGTGAACGACGGGTTGTCGGCCTCGTTGTGACCGCGGCGGCGGTAGCAGATGAGGTCGATCACGACGTCCTTGTGGAACGCCTGGCGGAACTCGAAGGCGAGCCGCGCGACGCGGACCACGGCCTCCGGGTCGTCGCCGTTGACGTGGAAGATCGGCGCCTCGATCATCCGGGCCACGTCGGTGCAGTACATCGAGGAGCGCGACGAGGCCGGCGGGGCGGTGAAGCCGACCTGGTTGTTGACCACGACGTGCACGGTGCCGCCGGTGCGGTAGCCGCGCAGCTGCGACATGTTCAGTGTCTCCGCGACGACGCCCTGGCCGGCGAAGGCCGCGTCACCGTGGATCTGCAGTGGCAGCACCGGGAAGGTGGTGCCGCCCTGGTCCAGGATGTCCTGCTTGGCGCGGGCGATGCCCTCGACGACCGGGTCGACCGTCTCCAGGTGGGACGGGTTGGCGGCCAGCGACACCTTGATGGTCTCGCCGTCCAGGCCGGTGAAGGTGCCCTCGGCGCCCAGGTGGTACTTGACGTCACCGGAGCCGTGCATGGACTTGGGGTCGAGGTTGCCCTCGAACTCGCCGAAGATCCGGGCGTACGGCTTGCCGACGATGTTGGCCAGCACGTTCAGGCGGCCGCGGTGGGCCATGCCGATGACGGCCTCGTCCAGGCGGTGCTCGGCGGCGGCGTCGATGGTCGCGTCCAGCAGCGGGATCAGCGACTCACCGCCCTCCAGCGAGAAGCGCTTCTGGCCGACGTACTTGGTCTGCAGGAAGGTCTCGAAGGCCTCCGCGGAGTTCAGCCGGCGCAGGATGCGCAGCTGCTCCTCGCGCTCGGGCTTGGTGTACGGCTTCTCGACCCGCTCCTGGATCCACTTGCGCTGCTTCGGGTCCTGGATGTGCATGTACTCGATGCCGACGGTGCGGCAGTACGAGTTGCGCAGCAGGCCGAGGATGTCGCGCAGCTTCATCATCTTCTGGCCGCCGAAGCCGCCGACCGCGAACTCACGCTCCAGGTCCCACAGCGTGAGGCCGTGCTGGACGACGTCGAGGTCGGGGTGCTTGCGCTGCTTGTACTCCAGCGGGTCGGTGTCGGCCATCAGGTGGCCGCGCACGCGGTACGCGTGGATCAGCTCCATGACGCGCGCGGTCTTGTTGACCTCGTCGTCGTGGGTGGTGGCGACGTCGGTCGCCCAGCGCACCGGCTCGTACGGGATGCGCAGCGACTCGAAGACCTCGTCGTAGAAGTCGTGCTCGCCGAGCAGCAGCTGGTGGATGGTGCGCAGGAACTCGCCGGACGCCGCGCCCTGGATGACCCGGTGGTCGTAGGTCGAGGTGAGCGTCATGATCTTGGAGATGCCCAGGCGGGCCAGGGTCTCCGGGGAGGAGCCCTGGAACTCGGCCGGGTACTCCATCGCGCCGACGCCGACGATGGTGCCCTGGTTCTGCATCAGGCGCGGCACGGAGTGCACGGTGCCGATGCCGCCGGGGTTGGTCAGCGAGACGGTGACGCCGGTGAAGTCGTCCATCGTCAGCTTGTTGGCGCGGGCCCGGCGGACGATGTCCTCGTAGGCCTGCCAGAAACCGAAGAAGTCGAGGGTCTCGGCCTTCTTGATCGCCGCCACCACGAGCTGGCGGTCGCCGTTCGGCTTCACCAGGTCGATGGCCAGGCCCAGGTTCACGTGGGCGGGCTTGACCAGGTAGGTCTTGCCGTCCTTGACCTGGTAGCTGTGGTTCATGCCCGGGCTGGCCTTGATGGCCTGGACCAGGGCGTAGCCGATCAGGTGGGTGAAGGAGACCTTGCCACCGCGGGCGCGCTGCAGGTGGTTGTTGATGACGATGCGGTTGTCGATCAGCAGCTTGGCCGGAACGGCACGCACCGACGTCGCGGTCGGGACCTCCAGCGAGGCGTCCATGTTGGTGGCGACGGCCTTGGCCGGACCACGCAGCGGGACGAGCTCGGGCCCGTCGGCCGCGGCGGCCGGGGCGGCGGCGGGCGCCGCGGCCTTCGGCGCCGGGGGCGC
>NZ_JAIZ01000195.1 GCF_000710465.2 Kitasatospora sp. MBT63
CGCCGGACGCCGGCCCCCCGAACCGGACAGACCCGGGGCCGTCCGCGGCCCCGGCGGCCCGACCGCGGACGGCGGCGTGTCCGGCCGCGTACCCGCCGCCGGCCCGGCCACCGCCGAAGGTCCCGGCCCCGACGGCCGGCGGGTCCTCGGCAGCACCATCCCCGGCCAGCGCGACGCGGCCGGCACCGGCGAAGACAGCGATCCCGGAGGCCCCACCATCGAGTCCGTAGCCAACGGCCACACGTCAGTCCGCGGGGGCAGCCTGCCTTCCCCCGCCACCGAGACACCCCCGCCGGTCGAAGGCGTCGAGGTGGTCCGCGGCACCCCGGACGGCGACCAGCTGGCCCTGCTGAGCGAGGTCGGCGGGCGGGTCGGCACCACCCTGGACCTGGACACCACCGCCCGCGAGCTGTGCGACGTGCTGGTCCCCCGGGTCGCCGACTTCGCCTGCGTCGACCTGCTGGACGGCCTGATCTCCGACTCCGAGCTGCCCCGGGACCGGCCGGACGACTCGACGATGCTGCGCCGGGTGGCCCGGGTCTTCAACGCCGGTTCCGGGTCCTGGAGCCACGTGCTGGACGAGGGTCGGCTGCTGGCGATGCCCCGCTCGACCCCGCCGGGCCTCGCCCTCCAGGAGAACAAGCCGGTCCTGGTCCCGGTGATCACCCCGGACGTCGCGGTGGAGTACGCGGCCTCGCTCGGCGGACCCGAGCTGGTGCCGCTGGTGGTGGACCGCTCGATGCTGGTGCTGCCGCTGTCCGCCCGGGGCACCGTGCTGGGCATCCTCAAGCTGCTGCGGCTCGCCGACCGCGGCCCGTTCACCAAGGCCGACGCCGACACCCTCAAGGAGCTGGCCGCCCGGGCCGCGCTGTCGCTGGACAACGCCCGGCTGCACCGCGCCGAGTCCAAGGTCGCCACCACCCTGCAGCGCTCGATGATCCCGACCCGGCCGCCGAAGATCCCCGGTGTCCAGGTCGCCCACCGCTACCTGCCGGGCGACCCGAAGGCCGAGGTCGGCGGCGACTGGTTCGACGCGATCCAGCTGCCCGGCAGCCGGGTCGCCCTGGTGGTCGGCGACGTGATGGGCCACGGCCTGCACTCGGCGGCGGCGATGGGCCGCTTCCGCACGGCCATGCAGACCCTGGCCGCGCTCGACCTGCCGCCCGGGCAGCTGCTGCGCCACCTGGACAACCTGGCCCACAAGCTCGGCGACGACCACCTGGCGACCTGCCTGTACGCGGTCTACGACCCGATCAACCGCACCTGCGAGCTGGCCAGCGCCGGCCACGTCCCGCCGGTGCTGGTCCACCCGGACGGGCGCGGCGAGCTGCTGGAGATCCCCGAGGGCGCACCGATCGGGGTCGGCGGGGTGCCGTTCGTGGCCAAGAAGATCAGCGTCCGGGACGGCTCGATGCTGGTGCTGTGCACCGACGGCCTGGTCGAGGTCCGGGGCGGCGACATAGGGGAGGGACTGGCCGCGCTCTGCGGCAACCTGATCGACCCGAAGAAGACCCCCGAGGAGGCCTGCGACACGGTCCTGGAGCGGCTGCACACCGACGACCGCAAGGACGACGTCGCCCTGCTGGTGGCCCGGTTCGACGGGGTGGCGCCGAGCGAGGTGGCGACCTGGCGGCTCACCGTGGAGCAGTCGCAGGTCCGGCACGCCCGGCGCCTGGTCCGCGAGCAGCTCGCCGCCTGGCGGCTGACCGCCCTGACCGACACGGTCGAGCTGCTGGTCAGCGAGCTGGTCACGAACGCCGTCCGGGTGGCCCGCGCCGATGTGCAGCTGCAGCTGATCCGGGTCGACAAGCTGCTGGTCGAGGTCAGCGACGACAACCACAACCTGCCGTCGCTGGAGCCCGCCGAGTCGATGGACGAGAACGGGCGCGGCCTCAACCTGGTGAGCAAGCTCGCCGAGCGCTGGGGGACCGCCCGCAAGGCGGTCGGAAAGGTGGTCTGGTTCGAGCTGGCCCTGCCGCGCGGCTGAACCGCGCATGTCGGACAGGGCCTAGCGGATCAGGGCGCCCGCGGGGGTACGGCGGGCCGCCTCGGTGGCGACCGAGGCGGCGGCGCCGACCCCGGCGAGCACCCGCGGCCAGTAGTCGCCGAACACCTCGACCGCCGCTGCGATCAGCACCGCCGTCAGCAGCGCCACCACGTGCTCCAGACCGGCCAGGTTGGGCAGCACGACCGCCTCCCCCACCATCACCAGCGCCACCGTCCCGCCCGTCCACCAGGCCCGGGTACGGAAGGCGACGCAGACCGCCAGCGCGACCACCGCGGCCGACGGCCCGGTGTCCCGGACGTGCGCCACCCAGTGCGGGAAGCCGAACAGGTGCTGCGGGCCGATCGCCACCCCGACCCGGGCGAACAGCGTGCCGGCCAGCGTGCAGGCGTACGCGACGAGCAGGGTGAGCCGGCGGCCCAGCACCATCTCGGCCAGCCCGAACACCACGAAGACCTGCGCCAGCGCACCCCAGACCGGCAGGTCCAGCGCGGGCACGTAGAGCGAGAGCGGGGTGCGCAGCAGCGAGACGTCCAGCGGCAGGGAGGCCTTGACCACCCCGATCAGGGTGACCACCTTCGCGCCGCCCGGCAGGTGCTGGACGACGCTGAAGAGCAGGATCAGCAGGGTGGCGGCCGTGGCCAGCGGAACCGAGGCGAATCGTTTGCGCGCCACATGGTCCCTGACCACCGCGTATAGGAGTCCCCACTCGGCGACGGCGGCCCGGGCGGCAATCGCCGGAACACCCTTTCGCACGCCCCCCACCTGGGCAATTTCCTTCACAGCCGACCCGCTCCCCGTTCGCGTTCCAGAAAAACCCGGCCCTGAGGTTCTCGCACTCGCGCCAGTCTTCGTTCGAGCACTACATCTACGGTAGGCACCGGCTAAACGGGAGGCATCAGCACAGGTGGCGAACCACTGTCATCCTCAGGTTGGAGAGCATCCCCCATTCGCCCCCCGATCGGACCCCCGGGGGAGTACGCCCCTGGATGGTCCGGGCTGGATTCCCTCCGCCCCCCGGCGGAGGGACAACCCATCCCCGTCCTGCCCGGCCGGCTACGCCTTCGGCGCGGCCGGAGCGGCCGCCCGCACGTGCCGGCGCCGGAACAGCGCGGGAAGACTCGGTACCGTGATGAAACCCTCGGCGCGCGCACTGGCGATGCCGATCCGCGGGATCTCACTGCTCTTCTCGAACAGCAGATAGCGCGGTTCCCAAATCGGGCGGTACTTCGCATTGGCCCGGTAGAGGGACTCGATCTGCCACCAGCGGGAGAAGAATCCCAGCACCGAACGCCACAGCCGCAGAACCGGCCCCGCCCCCAGCCTCGAGCCGCGCTCGAATACCGATCGGAACATCGCGAAGTTCAGCGACACCCGGGCGAGCTCGACCTCCTCGGCCCGCTGCAGGAGCTCAATCACCATGAATTCCATCAGGCCGTTCTCGCTGTCGCGGTCCCGGCGCATCAGGTCCAGCGAGAGACCGTCCCGGCCCCAGGGCACGAAACTCAGCAGGGCCCGCAGTTCGCCGTCGCCGTCGTGGCACTCCAGCATCACGCAGCGGCCGTCGTCCGGGTCGCCGAGACGCCCGAGCGCCATCGAGAAACCGCGCTCGGTGGCACCGTCCCGCCAGTGGTCGGCGCGGTCCACCAGCTCGGCCATCTCCGCCTCGGGGATGTCCTCGTGCCGGCGGATCCGGACGGTGTAACCGGCCCGCTTGACCCGGTTGTACGCCTGGCGGACCACCCGCATCGCCCGGCCGTCCAGCGAGAACTCGTCCAGCTCGACGATGGCCTCGTCACCGAGCTCCAGCGCGTCCAGCCCGTGCCGGGCGTAGATCACCCCGGCCTCCTCGGAGGCCCCCATCACCGCGGGCACCCAGGCGTGCTCCCGGGCCTCGCCCAGCCACGCCTCGATCGCCCCCGGCCAGGCCTCCGGGTCACCGATCGGATCCCCGGACGCCAGCGAGACCCCGCCGAGCACCCGGTAGGCGACGGCCGCCTTGCCGCTCGGCGAGAACACCACGGCCTTGTCCCGGCGCAGCGCGAAGTAGCCCAGCGAGTCCCGCTCCCCCTGCCGCTCCAGCAGCGCCCGCAGCCGGGTCTCGTCCTCCTCGCTGAGCAGTTCCTGGCCGCGCGGGCTGCGGAAGGCCACGTAGATCACCAGCAGGAACAGCCCGGCGCTCATCACGTTGATGGAGGCGTCCACCCAGGTCGGGACGGAGATCACGCCGGCCACCCGCTCGGACGGGGTGACCGTGACCATCCGGGCCACCGCGTACAGGAAGCGGTCCCCGAAGTCGTCCCCGGGGACGGTGTTGGTCGCCGAGACCAGCACCGAACCGATCCCGCCGCCGACCAGCAGGCCGGCGAAGAAGGTGGCGACCGCGGTCTTCGGGTTCGACCGGTCGCCCTTGGAGGTGAACTCCCGCCGGCCGACCACCAGGGCCACCACGAACAGGCCGGTGATCACCGTGGAGAAGTAGTTCAGCGGGTGGTGCGCGAAGCTCTCGCCCGGCAGCACCATCAGCACCAGGTAGGCGAGGAAGAACAGCCCGGCCAGCGCGGTGTTGAAGATCCACGCGGCCCGCTTGCGCCGCCGCATCGCCACCGCCAGGAACACCGACAGCACGACCGTGCTCAGACCCCCCGTCACCAGGTACGGGGTGAAGTACTCGCCCTCGTTGTGGGTGCGCACCTGCTCGCGGAACGGTACGGCCAACACCGCCACGAGGTTCAGCAGGGCCATCAGCCGCAGGTACCACACCGTCAGGGAGGCGGCGCGCGACCGCCACCGGGACGGCGGCCCGGCCTCGGCGGCGGGAGCGGCGGAATGGGTGGACGGGGCCGTCTTCACAGTGGACACAGCTCCAATTCCAGGGGATCGGACAGGGGCACGCATCCGCACGGCCCCCACCGGGGCGCCGCCCGGCGTCCGAATGGCCGGGTCCCGTCGGCCCACGACGGGGGCCTGTCTCCTTCCATGGTTGCCCACCCAGGATGAGAATGACGTGAAACCGGTAGCGGATTTGTACCCCCGCCGATCGGCGGGGGGACCATCCGCCCGGCCGCCGCGTCACCGCCCGCCGCCTGCGCCTACGCTCGAAGCAGGCTGCGCCGGGCAGCGCACCGAGACTGAGGAGAGACCATGCCGCCGATCCGCGTCCTGATCGTGGACGACGAGGTCCTGGTCCGCTCCGGTCTCGGCCTGATCGTCGGCTCTGCGCCCGACCTCGAAGTGGTCGGCAGCTGCTCCGGCGGCCAGGCCGAGCAGCAGGCCGCCGCGCTCGCCCCGCAGGTGGTGCTGCTCGACATCCGGATGCCCGACCTCGACGGCATCACGGTGCTGCGCCGGCTGCGCGCGCTGCCCGACCCGCCCGCCGTCGCGATGCTCACCACCTTCGACACCGACGAGTACATCGGCACCGCGCTGCGCACCGGAGCGGCCGGCTTCCTGCTCAAGGACACCGCCCCCGAACAGCTGGTGCACGCCGTCCGGGTGCTGGCGGCCGGCGGCAGCGTGCTCTCCCCCACCGTCACCCGCAGCGTGATCAGCGGCTACGTCGAGGGCGGGGTGCCCGACAACGAGGCCGCCTCGCTGGCCCGCCAGCTCACCGGCCGGGAGCTCGACGTGCTCGCACTGCTCGGCGAGGGGCTGTCCAACGCCGAGATCGCCGACCGGCTGTTCCTCGGCACCGGCACGGTCAAGGACCACATCAGCGCCATCCTCGGCAAGCTCGGCGCGGCCAACCGGGTCCAGGCCGCGGTGATCGCCCACCGGGCCGGCCTGGTCCGCACCCCGGGGCAGAGCGGCTGATGGGCGCCGGCGGCAGAACGCTGCCCGGGTGGGCGACCGGACGGTGCACGGCCCTGCTGCTGCCGGTCCTGCTGGCCGGCGTTGACGCCGCACTGGTCGGCAAGGACGGCACCTGGTGGGAGCTGATGCTCTCGGCCGTGGCCTGCCTCGCCCTGCTGATGCGCCGCCGGTACCCGGTCCTGACGCTGCTGCTCACCCTGCCCGGGACGTACGTCGAGTACATCTGGATCGCCCCGATCACGGCGGTGTACTCGGTCGCCGCGCACCGGGCCGAGATCCGGGCGACCACCGTCTGCGCCACCCTGTTCGCCCTGGTCGAGTACTTCCACTGGCCCGTGACGGCCTCGATGTTCGAGATCAGCCGGGAGACCGCGCTGGACGCCATCGAGAGCGTCATGCTGGCCGCGGCGCCGGCCGCGCTCGGCCTGCTCGCCCGCACCCGGCGCGAACTGGCCGAACGGATCGTCGAGCTGACCGAGGGGCAGCAGCGGGAGAGCCGGCTGCTGGCCGAGCGGGTGCTCGGCCAGGAACGCGCCCGGCTGGCCCGCGAGATGCACGACGTCGTCTCGCACCAGGTCAGCCTGATCTCCATCCAGGCCGGCGCGCTCCAGGTGTCCACCACGGACCCGGCCGCCAAGGACACCGCCCGCACCATCCGGGAGCTGTCCGTGCGCACCCTGGAGGAGCTGCGCCAGATGGTCGGCGTCCTGCGGGCCGCGAGCCTGCGGCGGGACGAGCCGCTCGCCCCGCAGCCCCGGCTGGCCGACCTGCCCAAGCTGATCGAGGGCAGCGGGCTCCCGGTCACCGCCCGGCTGGCCACGGGCGACCGGGACTGGCCGGAGGCGGTGGAGCGGGCGGCGTACCGCACCGTCCAGGAGGCGCTCACCAACATCCGCAAGCACGCCCCGGGCGCCCCGGTCAGCGTCAGCCTCGCGGCGCGCGGCACCCGGCTGCTGGTCGAGGTGCGCAACGGGCCGGCCCCGCTCGGCGCCCCCGACGCACTGCCCGACCACCTGCCGGGCGGCGGCCACGGCCTGGTCGGCCTGCGCGAACGCGCCCAGCTGCTCGGCGGCAGCCTGACCGCCGACCCCGGCCCGGACGGCGGCTTCACCGTGCGCGCGGAGCTCCCGGCGGCCGGCGGGGAGTGAGCGGCGCCGCCTTGCACCGGCGTGGGCGTACACCGGCGTGGGCGGACGCACGCGTGGGCGCACGACAAAGAGGCCGGTCGGATAAAATCCGACCGGCCTCAGTGGTGCGCGAGGGGGGAGTTGAACCCCCACGCCCTTTCGGGCACTGGAACCTGAATCCAGCGCGTCTGCCTATTCCGCCACCCGCGCATGGGTGATGTCGTAGATGCTACCTGATCTTCGGACCGGTCCGAGTCTCTCGACTCTTCCCCGGTCTTCCGGTCCGGCTCCCTTGCGGGGCGCCCCTTCCGACGTGGAAAACATTAGCACGGCGTGCGCGGTAGTCCGAAATCCCTTTCCCGGACCGCCCGGACGGCCGCCGACGAACGGGTGATCGAGGGGTTGGCCGGACGCGAAGGGGGTAGCCCTGGCTTGCCGGGAGCACCGATGGATGCGTGTGCCCGGGCTCACCAAGGGGCACCACATGCCGGGGGAACCGTACGGATGGGCCCGGCGTGGATACGATCAGTACGGAAAACCCGCCATCGGACCGAGGCGACACGCCGCAGACGGCGCGCCCGGCCGGATCAACGCCCTGGAAGGGGGTGCCCCGTGGGAGTCCTGAAGAAGTTCGAGCAGCGGCTCGAGGGTCTCGTGAACGGCACCTTCGCCAAGGTGTTCAAGTCCGAGGTCCAGCCGGTCGAGATCGCCGGAGCGCTGCAGCGCGAGTGCGACAACAACGCGACCATCTGGAACCGCGACCGCACCGTCGTGCCCAACGATTTCATCGTCGAGCTCAGCCCGCACGACCATGAGCGGCTCAGCCCGTACGCCGGACAGCTCGGCAAGGAGCTGGCCGGCATGGTGCGCGAGTACGCGGAGGCGCAGCGGTACAGCTTCATGGGCCCGCTCCAGGTGACCCTGGAGAAGGCCGACGACCTGGACACCGGCCTGTACCGGGTGCGCAGCCGCACCCTCGCCTCCGAGGAGCCGGCCCAGCAGGCCGCGCCGCAGCAGCCGCAGGGCTACGGCCGCCCGCCGACGCCGCCGGCCCCCGGCGCGCCCTGGCAGCAGCCGGGCCAGGCGCCGTACGGTGCGCCGCCCCCGCCGGCCGCGCCCCCGGTGATGCCCACCGCCCCGCCCGCCCCGGGCGGCGGCAACGTGCGCCCGTTCCCGGGCGCGGGCCACAGCGGCGCGGGCACCCGGCGCTGGATCGAGGTCAACGGGAACCGGCACCAGATCACCGGGAACGCCATGGTGCTCGGCCGATCCACGGAGGCGGACGTGCGGATCGACGACCCCGGGGTGTCCCGCAAGCACGCCGAGATCCGGCCCGGGACGCCCGCGATGGTGCTCGACCTGGGGTCGACCAACGGCATCGTGGTGGACGGGCAGCACACCCAGCGCGCTACGCTCCGCGACGGCTCCCGAATCGTTCTGGGGTCCACCACCATCGTCTACCGACAGGTCGAAGGGTAGAGCGGGCCTCCTATGTCAGATCTGACCCTGACGGTCATGCGGCTTGGCTTCCTCGCCGTGCTGTGGCTGTTCGTCATCGTCGCGGTGCAGGTGATCCGCAGCGATCTGTTCGGCACCAAGGTCAATCCGCGCTCCGCGCGGCGGGCCGCCGCCGCCCCGGCGGGTGCCCCGAACCGGCCGCCGCAGACCCAGCAGAGCGCCGCCCCCGCGCAGCCGAGGCAGCGCCGGGGCGCCCCCACCCACCTGGTGGTGGTGCAGGGTTCGCTGGCCGGCACCACGGTCGCGCTGCAGGGCCAGACCATCACCCTGGGCCGGGCGCACGACTCCACCATCGTGCTCGACGACGACTACGCGTCCTCCCGGCATGCCAGGATCTACCCCGACCAGACTGGGCAGTGGACGGTCGAGGATCTAGGCTCCACCAACGGCACCTATCTGGACCGGCAGCGGCTGACCACGCCGCAGCCGCTCCAGCCCGGGATGCCGATCCGTATCGGCCGGACCGTCATCGAGCTGCGGAAGTAGTCAGCGCATGAGGGACAGCACCCCGTCCACCCAGAGGAGGGTAGGGACCGCATGAGTCTCGTGCTGCGCTTCGCCGCCGGGTCCCACAAGGGCTTGATCCGGGAGGGGAACGAGGACTCCGGCTACGCCGGTCCGCGCCTCCTGGCCGTGGCCGACGGCATGGGCGGGGCAGCGGCCGGTGAGGTCGCCTCCTCCGAGGTGCTCGGCTCGATCGTCCGGCTGGACGAGGACGTGCCCGGTGCCGACCTGCTGACGCTGCTGAACGACGCGGTGCAGACCGCCAACGACCGGCTGCGGCAGATGGTCGAGGAGGACCCGCAGCTCGAAGGCATGGGCTGCACCCTCACCGCGATGCTGTGGACCGGCCAGCGGATGGGCCTGGTGCACATCGGGGACTCCCGGGCGTACCTGCTGCGGGACGGCTCGCTCAGCCAGATCACCCAGGACCACACCTGGGTGCAGCGGCTGGTCGACGAGGGCCGGATCACCCCGGAGGAGGCCGAGACCCACCCGCAGCGCTCCCTGCTGATGCGGGCGCTGGACGGCCGCGGCCAGGTCGAGCCGGACCTGTCGATCCGCGAGGTCCGGGCCGGCGACCGCTACCTGATCTGCTCGGACGGCCTGTCCGGGCCGGTCAGCCACCAGACCCTGGAGGAGACGCTCGGGAGCTTCTACGCCCCGCAGCAGACCGTCCAGGCGCTGATCGAGCTGGCCCTGCGCGGCGGCGGTCCCGACAACATCACCTGCATCGTCGCGGACGTCATCGACGTCGGCGCCACCGACACCCTGAGCGGTCAGCTGGCGGACTACCCGGTGGTGGTCGGCGCGGTCGCCGACGCGCCGCCGCACCCGAGCAGCGACCAGGGCATGCTGAACACCCCGGCCGGCCGCGCCGCCGGCCTCGGCCGCCCGCAGGCCCCGCAGGGCGCCTTCGGCCCGGCCAACGGCTACGACGCCCCCGCACCCGGCTTCGGCCCGGCGGAGGGCTATCCGGAGACCGGCTACGGGGAGTCCGACGAGGGGGGCTTCGGCGAGCCCTACGGCGCGTACGAGGACACCGAGCAGCCCGTCCACGAGGGCCGGCGACGCGCGCGCCGCAAGCGCCGCGGGCTGAAGGTGTCGATCGCCGTGGTGGTCGTCCTCGGTGCACTGGGCGCGGCCGGCTGGTTCGGCTACCAGTGGACCCAGGACCAGTACTACGTGGGGGCCGACGGCGACTCGGTCGCGGTCTACCAGGGCATCAACCAGAACCTGGCCGGCCTCGGGCTGTCCTCGGTGCACCAGAAGTACGGCGACATCGAACTCAAGTACCTGCCGACCTACCAGCGCACCCAGGTCACCAAGACCATCCAGGCCAAGAGCCTGGGGGACGCCGAGGACCAGGTGAAGCGGCTCGGTGAGCAGGCCGCGGCCTGCAAGCGGGTCGCCGACGGCGCCAAGCCGGCCGCCCCGCCCACCACCGACCCCGCCACCACCGGCACGACCACCCCGGGGGGTGTCGCCCCCCTCACCGAGCGGGAGCAGCAGCTGGCCACCTCCTGCCCGACCCAGTAGGGGCCCTTCCGGGGTCCAGCAGCCGTCGGGAGCGGCCGTCACGTGAGCACCTTTGACCTGAGCAGCAACAGCAACACCGAACCCGCGCGGCGGCGCGCCAACACCACCATCACGCCGCAGGGCACGCCGAACCGGCGCAACACCGAGCTGGTCATGCTGGCCTTCGCGGTGCTGGTGCCGATGGCGGCGTACGCCAACGTGGGCCTCGCGATCGACAAGAAGCTGCCGGCCGGCATGCTGGAGTACGGCCTCGGCATGGGCGCGCTGGCGCTGATCGCGCACCTGGTGATGCGCCGCTTCGCGCCGTACGCCGATCCGCTGCTGCTGCCGCTGGCGACGCTGCTGAACGGCCTCGGGCTGGTGATGATCTGGCGGCTGGACAAGGCGGGCAGCCTGCTGGCCTCCAACTACCCGGCCGCGGCCAACCAGCTGATGTGGTCGGGCCTGGGGATCGCCTTCTTCATCGGTGTGATGCTGCTGCTGAAGGACCACCGGATCCTGCAGCGCTACACCTACATCTCGATGGTGGTGGCGCTGGTGCTGCTGGCCGCGCCGGCCTTCTTCCCGGCCCGGGCCGGGGACTTCGGCGCGAAGATCTGGATCCACATCGGCTCGTTCTCGATCCAGCCGGGCGAGTTCGCCAAGATCATCCTGACGGTGTTCTTCGCCGGCTTCCTGATGGTCAAGCGGGACGCGCTGGCGCTGGCCAGCCGCCGCTTCATGGGCCTGTACCTGCCGCGCGGCCGCGACCTCGGCCCGATCATCGTGGTCTGGCTGCTGTCGATCCTGATCCTGGTGTTCGAGACCGACCTCGGCTCCTCCTTCCTGTTCTTCGGCCTCTTCGTGGTGATGCTCTACGTCGCCACCGAGCGGACCAGCTGGATCGTCTTCGGTCTGGTGATGTCGATCGGCGGCGCGGCCGTGGTCGCGATGGCCGAGCCGCACGTCAAGACCCGCATCAACTCCTGGCTGGACCCGATGGCGGCCTTCCAGGACCCGCCGCCGCCCGGCACCAGTGAGCAGATCGGCCAGACCCTGATGTCCTTCGGGACCGGCGGGGTCACCGGCACCGGCCTGGGCCAGGGCCGTTCCTGGCTGATCCAGTTCGCCGCCAAGAGCGACTTCATCCTGGGCTCCTTCGGCGAGGAGCTCGGGCTGACCGGCATGATGGCGCTGTTCGTGCTCTACGGCCTGATCGTGCAGCGCGGCCTGCGCACCGCGGTGGCCGCCCGTGACCCGTTCGGCAAGCTGCTGGCGGTCGGTCTGTCCTCGGCCTTCGCGCTGCAGGTCTTCGTGGTGGCCGGCGGTGTCACCGGTCTGATCCCGCTGACCGGTATGACGATGCCGTTCCTGGCCCAGGGCGGTTCGTCGGTGGTCGCCAACTGGGCGCTGATCGCGATCCTGCTGAAGATCAGCGACACCGCGCGCCGCCCGGCCGCCGAGCCCACCCCGGAACCCGCGCCCGGAGCGGAACCGACCCGGACCTGAAACCCGTGGTGATCCATGCGGTTGAATCTCAGATAGCTGTGCCACCATCGGCCGAGCCAGGCCCACCGACACCGGAGAACCGGAGGGGATCCGTCCCGTGAACAAACCGATCCGCCGGGTCTCGATCTTCTGTCTGGTCCTGATCCTGGCCCTGATGGTCCGCGTCAACTGGGTGCAGGGTGTCCAGGCCGAGGCGTGGGCGAGCAACAAGCACAACGACCGGAACAAGTACGACCGGTACGCCTACCCGCGCGGCAACATCATCGCGGGCGGCCAGCCGGTCACCAACTCCGACTTCGTCAACGGTCTGCGCTACAAGTACAAGCGCAGCTGGATCGACGGCCCGATGTACGCGCCGATCACCGGCTACTCCTCGCAGTCCTTCGGCACCAGCCAGCTGGAGCAGCTGGAGGACGGCGTGCTGGCCGGCACCGACTCCCGGCTGTTCTTCCGCAACACCCTAGACATGCTCACCGGTGAGCAGAAGAAGGGCGGGGACGTCGTCACCACGATCGACCCGAAGGCGCAGAAGGCCGCCTTCGAGGGGCTGGGCGACAAGAAGGGCGCCGCGGTCGCGATCGACCCGCGCACCGGCGCGATCCTGGCGCTGGTCTCCACGCCGTCCTACGACCCGGGCACCTTCTCGGGCGGCGGCAAGGAGGACTCCAAGGCCTGGACGGACCTCAACAACGACCCGAACAAGCCGATGCTGAACCGGGCGCTGCGCGAGACCTATCCGCCCGGCTCGACCTTCAAGCTGATCACCGCCGCCACCGCGTTCGAGACCGGGCTGTACAAGAACGTCGACGACGCCACCCAGACCCCGAAGCCGTTCATCCTGCCCGGCACCAACACCGAGCTGAAGAACGCCAGCGCCACCGAGGACTGCGAGAACGCCACGGTGGAGCACGGGATGGACCTGTCCTGCAACACCGTCTTCGGCAAGATGGGCGCCGACCTCGGCAAGGACAGGCTGCGGGCGCAGGCGGAGAAGTTCGGCTTCAACAACGGCAAGATCGACACCCCGATCCGGGCGGTCACCAGCGTCTTCCCGTCCAACTCCAGCCCCGACGGCACCGCGATGGACGCCATCGGCCAGCACGACACCCGGGCCACCCCGCTGCAGATGGCCATGGTCGCCGCGGCGATCTGCAACAACGGCAGCCTGATGCAGCCCTACCTGATCGCCCAGGAGCGCTCGGCCAACCTCGACGTGATCTCCAACCACACCGAGCACCAGCTCAGCCAGGCGGTCAGCCCGGCCACCGCGCAGAAGCTCCAGCAGCTGATGGAGAGCGTGGTGCAGAACGGCACCGGCACCAAGGCGAAGATCAACGGCGCCACGGTCGGCGGCAAGACCGGTACCGCCCAGCACGGCCAGGACAACAGCGGTCTGCCGTTCGCCTGGTTCATGTCCTACGCCAAGGGCGCCGACGGCAAGCAGGTCGCCGTCGCGGTGGTGGTCGAGGACGGCGCGGCCGAGCGGAACGAGATCAGCGGCGGCTCGATCGCCGCACCGATCGCCAAGTCGGTCATGGAGGCCGTGGTCAACAAGTAACGGCCCGCCGGACGGACGGCTCAAAAAAGTCGTGTGACGATCGACCAAGTCCGACCCCGCCCGCTTTTACCCGGAGATTGTCACAATGGGACGGTCCCGGTCGATACCGGTCTGGTCTCAGCTGGCGGGCTCGCCCGGCTCACCGAGGTTGGCCCGGTAGCGTATCCGCAAGCAGCGGGTCTGCCCGCCGCACACCCACGGCCCGGGCCGTGGGCCGGGACCGCGAAACCAGCGCGGGCTCCGGATGCGTCTTTCAGAGCGTGCGGGGACACCTACGTCACATCCTCACCGACCGGTGGGGGAGAGGGTCGGAACTATGGAAGAGCCTCGTCGCCTCGGCGGCAGGTACGAGCTCGGCGGCGTCCTCGGGCGCGGCGGCATGGCCGAGGTCTACCTCGCCCATGACACCCGGCTCGGCCGTACGGTCGCCGTGAAGACCCTCCGTGCCGACATGGCCCGAGACCCGTCCTTCCAGGCCAGGTTCCGCCGCGAGGCGCAGTCCGCGGCCTCCCTCAACCACCCCGCGATCGTTGCCGTGTACGACACCGGCGAGGACTACATCGACGGCATCTCCATCCCGTACATCGTGATGGAGTACGTCGAGGGGTCCACCCTGCGCGA
This sequence comes from Kitasatospora sp. MBT63, assembly GCF_000710465.2. Classification (GTDB taxonomy): domain Bacteria; phylum Actinomycetota; class Actinomycetes; order Streptomycetales; family Streptomycetaceae; genus Kitasatospora. Next base: position 14,171 of record NZ_JAIZ01000195.1, read on the forward strand.
GCTGCTGCACTCCGGGCGCCGGCTGCTTCCCGAGCGCGCGCTCGAGATGACCATCGGCATCCTCCAGGCGCTGGAGTACTCGCACCGGGCCGGCATCGTCCACCGCGACATCAAGCCCGCCAACGTGATGCTCACCCGCCAGGGCAACGTCAAGGTCATGGACTTCGGCATCGCCCGGGCGATGGGCGACGCCGGCATGACGATGACCCAGACCTCGGCCGTCATCGGCACCGCCCAGTACCTCTCCCCGGAGCAGGCCAAGGGCGAGACCGTCGACGCCCGCTCCGACCTGTACTCCACCGGCTGCCTGCTCTACGAGCTGCTGACCGTGCGGCCGCCGTTCGTCGGCGACTCCCCGGTCGCGGTCGCGTACCAGCACGTCCGCGAGGAGGCCCAGCCGCCGTCCGCGTACGACCCCGAGGTCCGCCCGGAGATCGACGCGATCGTGCTAAAGGCGCTCGCCAAGGAGCGGGACTACCGCTACCAGAGCGCCGACGAGATGCGCGACGACATCGAGCGCTTCCTCGACGGCCTCCCGGTCGCCGCCGCCCAGCAGGCCGCCTACGGCATGGGCGCCGCGGGCTACGGCTACGACCAGGGCGGCGCCCAGTACGACCCGTACGGCCAGACCAACCTGCTCCCCCAGCACGGCGCGGCCGGTCCGACCACGATGCTGCCGCAGGTCGGCAACGCGCAGGGCGGCTACGGCTACCCGCCGCAGGAGGACGGCTACGGCGGCGGGAACAACGGCGGCTACGACGACGGCTACAGCGGCGGCGGGCGCCGCCGCGAGGAGCCGCCGAAGAAGAACAACACCTCGTGGATCATCCTCGCCGTGGCGGCGGTGCTGGTCCTGGTCGGTGCCTTCTTCGTGGTCCAGGCGATGGTGAAGACCGGCGACAGCGCGGGCGGCAAGACCACCTCCCCGACCCTGACCGGCAAGACCCTGGCCGAGGCCCAGAACGCGGCCAAGGCGCAGAGCTCGACCCTGACCGTCCAGGCCGGGGACCCGGTCGCCTGCCCGGACACCAAGATCCAGAAGGATCAGGTCTGCACCCAGGACCCGCCGGCCGGCACCTCCATCGCCACCAACACGGTGATCAAGGTCCAGCTCTCCTCCGGCCCGGCCGCGGTCGACCTGGCCGACTTCAGCGGAAAGTCGCTCGCCGAGGCCACCGCCGCGCTGCAGAAGGCCGGCTTCGTGGTCGCCAACCCGGTCTACAAGACCGACGACAGCACGCCGCAGGACAGCGTCATCTCGCAGAGCCCGGCCGCCGGCAAGGCGCCCGCCGGGGCGACCGTCACGCTGACGGTCTCCCAGGGCCAGGGCAAGGTCCCGGTGCCGGGCGTCACCGGACAGCCGCAGGACGCGGCGACGGCCACGCTCGAGGCGCAGAACTTCACGGTCGACGTGAAGACCACCCCCACCAACGACCCGACCAAGATCGGCATGGTGGCCAGCCAGAACCCGCCGGCCAACACCAAGGCGGCCAAGGGCTCCAAGGTGACGCTGACGGTCTTCAAGGCGCCCGACAAGGTCAACGTCCCGATCCTGCAGGGCAAGACCTACAAGCAGGCCTTCGACGCACTGAAGGCCGTGGGTCTGACGCCGAACGTGGTGGCCGGCCCGCAGGACGACAACGCGGTCGTGCTCACCAGTGACCCGCAGTCCGGCACCCCGGTCGACCCGAACACCGTGGTCAAGCTCTGGACCCGCCCCGGCGACAGGGGCGGCCAGTCACCGGGCGGCAACTGACGCTCCGCCACCGAGGGGGCCGTGCACCGCGCACGGCCCCCTCCGGCGTGTCCGGGCACCCGTGCCGCGGGCGGCACTCCCGCGCGGCACTACCGCGCGTCCCGGCCGATCTCCTGCAGCGCCAGCTGCCGCATGATGGCGACGCCCTGCGGCAGCACCAGCGGCTGGTGGTGCTGGACGCTCGGCCACCCGTACGCGGCTCCGCCGATCCGGCGGACCCGGATCAGCGCGGCGAGCCGGGCGTCGGTGATGGTGTACCCGCTGTACGGGGCGGAGAGCCGGCGCAGCAGGCCCGCGTCGCACGCGGTCCGCAGCAGTCCGTTGCGGCTCAGCTCCCGGTGTCCGGTCTCCAGGGCCAGCAGCTCCGCCAGGGCGTCGAAGGTCAGCGCGTCCTCGGGGATGACGCCGTGCCGGATGGGCTCCTCCTCGGGGGCCGGCCGGACCGCCGCGCGCTGCGGTGGCACCCGGTGGCCGCCGTCCGACCGCTCCACCACGTCGATCAGCCGGGTGATCCGCTCGTCCAGCCCCTCGACCGCCCGGGTGTTGGCGCCCATCGCCGCCGTGACCGCGGCCCGGGCCTCGGCGCCGAAGGCGGCCGCCGCGGCCTGCGCGACCAGCCGGAAGAACTGGACCGCCTCCGGGGACGCCTGCGGGCCGGGTTCCGCGTCCACCGTGTAGCGGCCGGTGCGGCGGATCGCCGGGATCACCTCGTGGGTGATCCACCGCTTGAAGGCCCGCGCCTGCGGCTTGCGGGAGCGGAGCACCAGTGAGTACAGCCCGGGCTCGTTGATGACGGAAACCTGCTGGTCACCGCCGGGGGTGTAGACAGTAGCTACCCCCTTCTCGTCCTCGTCGAGGGTCTTCCTCAGGGTGTCGCGCGGATTGGTGATCTCCAGGACCGCGCAGACATCCGCCGCCACCCACCACGGCTCGCCGTCGACCGTGACCACCCTGACCCCGTGCCCCTGGAAGTCGAACCGGGCCGGGGCTTCGTTCGCGTTCGTCATATCAGGCACAACGACCGCGCGGGACGGCGGAGACTCGAATCCCCGCCGGAACGTCAGTTCGGCCCGGGGCGGCCTTCCTTGGGCCGTCCCGGGTCGAATCCGACCGGATGTCACCCGGTCACGCGGCCACCACGCCACCCGGTCACCACGTCACCCGGTGACGTCCAGCACGATCTTGCCGACCGTCCGGCCGGACTCCAGCAGTTCGTGGGCCTTGGCGGCCTCCGCCAGCGGCAGCACGGTGCCCACCTCCGCCCTGAGCCGTCCGGTGGCGGCCAGGTCTGCGACGGCCAGCAGGGCGGCCCGGTCCGGTTCGACCAGCAGGAAGCCGGCCCTGATGCCGCGTTCGGCCGCGGCGGGCCTCAGGGCGTCGGCGGCCGGGGTGGTGAGCGAGACCAGCGTGCCGCCGTCGCGGACGACCGGCAGCGAGCGCTCGCTGTAGTCGCCGCCGACCGCGTCGATGACCACGTCGACCTCACCGACCGCGGTGGCGAAGTCGACGGCGGCGTAGTCGATCACCTCGTCGGCGCCGAGCCCGCGGACGAACTCGTGCTTGGCTGCGCCGGCCGTCCCGATCACGTACCCGCCGAGCGCCTTGGCGATCTGGACGGCCACGTGGCCCACGCCGCCGGCCGCCGCGTGCACCAGGACCCGCTGCCCGGGCCGCAGGCCGGCCCGGTCCACCAGCGCCTGCCAGGCGGTCAGTGCGACCAGTGGCAGTGCGGCGGCCTGCGGGTGGGAGAGGGCCGCGGGCTTGGGGACGAAGCGTCGGGCCGGGGCGGTCACGTACTGGCCGTAGCCGCCGTGCAGGTGCGGGTAGTCGAGCATCCCGTAGACCTCGTCGCCGGGCTCGAACAGCGTGACGCCCCAGCCGACCGCCTCCACCACGCCCGAGACGTCGTGCCCGAGCACGAACGGCGGCTCGGCCCGCAGCAGGCCGCCCGTCGCCCGGGTCTTGAAGTCGGTCGGGTTGGTCCCGGCCGCGTGCACCCGGACCAGCACCTCGGTGGCGCCGGGTACCGGGCGCTCCCGCTCGGCCGGCTGCAGCACCTCCGGGCCGCCCAGCCCGTCCTGGGTGATCACCGTCATCATCTGAGCCATTGCCCCGCTCCTACGCTCGGTCCACTGTCGCTCACCATCCTGCGACCGAGGATTCAACGGAACGAGTGGCCGGATGGACGCCAAGTGAGAGGATCTGGCCATGCACTCGGTCGTGGTTCTCGCCCTGGACGGTGTCATCCCCTTCGAGCTCGGCATCCCCGCCAAGGTGTTCGGCCTGGCCTACGGCCTGGACGGCCGCCCGCTGTACCGGGTCAGCACCTGCAGCCCGGACGGGAGCCCGGTGCCCACCAACGCCGACTTCTCGATCGCCGTCGAGCACGACGCCGGCGTGCTGGCGACCGCCGACACCGTCGTGGTGGCGCCCAGCTACCACCCCTCGGTGCTGAACGGGGTCCTGCCGCCCGGTCTCGCCGAGGCCTTCGCCCTGGTCCGCCCGGGCACCCGCTGGGTGTCGATCTGCACCGGCTCGTTCGTCCTGGCCGCCGCCGGCCTGCTGGACGGGCGCCCGTCCACCACGCACTGGTTCCACACCGAGCGCTACCGGGAGCTGTTCCCGGCCACCCGGCTCGACCCCGGGGTGCTGTTCACCGACGACGGCGACGTGCTGACCTCCGCCGGCGCCGCCGCCGGGCTCGATCTGTGCCTGCACCTGATCCGCCGGGACCACGGCAGCGAGGTCGCGGCCCGGGCCGCCCGCCGCTGCGTGGTGCCCGCCTGGCGGGAGGGCGGGCAGGCCCAGTTCGTCGAGCGTCCGGTGCCGCCGCCGACCGGCTCCGACACCGCGGCCGCCCGCGACTGGGCCCTGCACGAGCTGCACCGGCCGATCCAGCTGGCCGAGCTGGCGGCGCAGGCCCGGATGAGCGTGCGGACCTTCAGCCGGCGCTTCCTGGCCGAGACCGGCCAGACCCCGGGCCAGTGGCTGACCGCCCAGCGGCTGGGCCTGGCCACCGGGCTGCTGGAGAGCAGCGACCTGCCGGTCGACCAGGTCGCCGAGCGCTCGGGCTTCGGCAGCGCCGCCTCGCTGCGCCAGCACCTGACGGCCTCGCTCGGGGTCTCCCCCGCTGCCTACCGGCGAACCTTCCGCGGCTCCGCGCGCACTCAGCGCAGTTCCGGCGGCGGGGTCCGGCGGGAGTCCACCGGATCCACCCGGACCAGGGCGCCCCACACCGCCATCCGGTAGCGCGAGGTGTACACCGGCGTGCAGGTGGTGAGGGTGATGTAGCGGCCGGCGGTGGTGAACGGGGACCGCTCGGGGACCGGCGCGATGATCCCGGTGTCGTACTTGGAGGTCTGTTCCAGCGTCCCGGCCACCCGGTAGACGTACCAGCTGTCCCTGGTCTCCACCACGACCGCGTCGCCGACCGCCACCTTGTCGAGGTCGTGGAACCTGGCGCCGTGGCCGTCGCGGTGGGCGGCCAGGGCGAAGTTGCCGCTGTCCGCCCACGGCATCGCCGCCCGGTACGGCTCCTGGTAGACCCCGGCGACGCCCTCGTCCAGGGTCCCGGGGTCGGTGCCCGGCCGGATCAGCACCTGGTAGTCCCGGCCCATCGCGGGCACGTGCAGGAAGCCGAGGCCGTCCCCGGCCTCGTAGCGGGGCGGGGCGGGCTCGGCGGGGTCCGGGGCGGGCGCCGGAGCGGACCAGCTCTGCCGCAGCCGGCCGGCGGCCTGCCCGGCCTGCCGGTCGGCGACCACATCGGTCCACCACAGCGAGTACCCGAGGAACAGGGCCAGCACCAGGCCGGCGGTGATCAGCAGTTCACCCGCCACCCCGAGCGCCCTGGTCCCGCGGCCGCGGCGCCGGCCGCCGACCGGCCGTAGCCGGCTGAGGGCGTCCGCATCCCTGAACGCAGAACCCATCGGTACCGGCCTCCGCCCGTCAGTGGCTAACCGGTGAGCGCGGCGGGCTGGCCCTGGCTCCTCGGCTGTTCCCCCGTCATCTTGCCAAAGACGATCAGCCGTCCCCGGGCACTGAACTCCGGCGTGCATGTCGTCAGCGTGATGTAGCGGCCCGGCTGGGTGAACGGCGACCCCTTGGGGACCGGCTGGAGCACCGTGACGTTGTTCGGCGGGGTCTCCGGGATGCCGCCCGCGACCTCGTACGTGTAGTACGTGGTCGAGGTCTCCACCACGATCTTGTCACCCGGCTTGAGCTGGCCGATCTTGCGGAACGGCTGCCCGTGGGTGGTCCGGTGCGCGGCGATGGCGAAGTTGCCGGCCTTGTCGGCCGGCATCGCGGTGCCGGTGTAGTGGCCGACCAGGCCCTTGTCCAGCACCTGCTGCTTCTGGGTGCCCTCGGCGATCGGGTACTTCAGGTCCAGCTTGGGGATGTAGACGATGGCGAAGCCCTGGCCGGGTTCGAACTTGCCCGGGTCCTTGGGCGCCTCGGTGCCGGTGGCGGGCTGCTGGGGCTGGGCCCACTGCTGCTCCAGCTGGCTGCGGGTGCCGTCGGCGGCCGCGTCGGCCTCCACGTTGGTCCACCACAGCTGGTACGCGACGAAGAGCAGCATCACCAGGCCGAGCGTGATGAACAGTTCGCCGACCATCCGGGAGGCCACCACCAGCTTGGACTCCTTGGGCCGCGGCTTGGGACCGCGG
>NZ_JAIZ01000196.1 GCF_000710465.2 Kitasatospora sp. MBT63
TCGGCGCCGACCCCGGCCCGGCCCTGCAGGCCCTGCACCGCGAGCTGCTCGCCCCCGCCGCGGCCGTACCTGCCACCGCCGCCACCGCCGCCACCGCCGCCGCTCCGACCACCCCCGCCCCGCCGGCCCGCCAGGCCCGCCAGGGCGGCAACCTGCGCCCCCGGCTGACCAGCTTCGTCGGCCGCGACGGGGACCTCGCCGCCCTCGGCCGGGCCCTCGCCTCCGGCCGGCTCACCACCCTCACCGGACCGGGCGGCTCCGGCAAGACCCGGCTCTCGGTCGAGGCCGGCCGTGTCGCCCAGGCCGACGGCGCCTGGCCCGACGGCGTCTGGCTGGCCGAACTCGCCCCGCTGGAGGACCCGGCCGCCGTTCCCGGCGCGGTGCTCTCCGCACTCGGCCTGCGCGAGACCGTGCTGCACGCCGGCAGCGCCGTCGCCGAGGCGATCGAGGGACGCGAGACGGACCCGCTGCGCCGGCTGGTCGACCACTGCGGCCGCCGCCGGATGCTGCTGGTCCTGGACAACTGCGAGCACCTGATCCAGGCCGCCGCCGACCTCGCCGACCGGCTGCTCGCCGAGTGCCCCGGCCTCACCGTGCTGGCCACCAGCCGGGAGCCGCTCGGCGTCCCCGGCGAACGGGTGCTGCCGGTCGAGCCGCTCCCCGACGCCGCCGCGCTGCGCCTGCTGGCCGAACGCGGCGCCGCCGCCCGCCCCCGCTTCGACCCGGCCGAGGACCCGCAGGCCTGCGCCGAGATCTGCCGCCGCCTCGACGGACTCCCGCTCGCCATCGAACTCGCCGCCGCCCGCCTGCGCGGCCTGACCCCGCGCCAGATAGCCGACCGGCTGGACGGCCGGTTCGCCCTGCTCACCGCCGGCTCCCGGACCCTGCTGCCGCGCCAGCAGACCCTGCGCGCGGTGGTCGACTGGAGCTGGGACCTGCTCGGCAAGCGCGAACGCGCGGTGCTGCGCCGGCTCTCGGTCTTCGCCGGCGGCTGCACCCTGGAGAGCGCCGAGCAGGTCCTCGCCGACGAGGCCGACGTCCCCGCCGAGGAGGTCGCCGACCTGCTGCTGTCCCTGGTCGACAAGTCGCTGGTGGTCGCCGGGCTCGGCGAGGAGCCCAGGTACTGGATGCTCGAGACCATCCACGAGTACGCCGCCGAGCGGCTCGCCGGCTCCGGCGAGGCCGGCCGGGTCGCGGACCGGCACACCGCCTGGCACCGGGACCTGGTGCGCGCCGCCGACCACGACCTGCGCGGCCCCGGACAGGTGCACTGGCTGGCCGTCCTGGAGCGCGAGCAGGACAACGTCCGGGCCGCGCTGCGCCGGGCGGTGGACACCGGTGACGAGCAGCAGGCGCTGGTCATCGTGCTGGCGGTGAGCTGGTTCTGGTCGCTGCGCAACTACCGCGAGGAGGCGTGCGTCTGGTACGAGCAGGTGTGCGGGCTCGGCCCCGACCCGTTCGCCGCGGACGCGCCGGCGCCGGTGCCGCTGGAGCTGGACCCGCTGGCGGTGCCGCTGCCGCTGCCGCGCGAGCAGCTGGAGGAGGCCCGCCGCCAGGTCCACCTGCACTGGCTGGTGGCCCGGTTCACCGGCAACATGGCCACGCTCGGCGATCCGGAGACGGCCGCCCGCGCGCGCCGGGTGCTCGAGGTGTACACCCCCGATCTGCCGCAGTCGTACCGCGCCCCGGTGCTGATGCGGGTGTTCGCGGCCTTCCTGTCGGGCGAGATCGGCGAACTGCGGGACCTGCTGGACGACGCCGTGGCCGGGGCCCGCCGCCACGGCCGGCCGCACGACCTGGGGTTCGCGCTGGGGATCCGGGCCCGGCTGCTGAACGACTGGGTGGGCGGCCTGGAGCAGGCGGTGCGCGACAGCGACGAGGCGCTGGCGCTGGCGGTGCGGACCGGCGACCCGTGGGCGATGTCCGAGGCGTACTCCTCGAAGGCCGAGCACGCGGCCAAGCGCGGCGACGCGGCCGGCGCCACCGAGGCGTACCGGCGGGCGATCGAACTGGCCGAGGAGATCGGCTCGCCCCAGGAGGTGCCGCTGCTGCAGGCCCGGCTGGGCGAGGCGCTGTACGAGCTGGACCCGGTGGAGGGCGAACGGCTGATCAGGGCCGCGGTGGGCGCGGTCGACCGGCGCGATCAGGCTGCCGACGGCGCGATGCTGTACGGCCGGCTGCTGCTGTGCAACATCCACGTGGGCCGCGAGGAGTACCGGGAGGCGGCCGAGGAGCTGGACCGGTTGGAGGCCGAGCAGCGCAGCTTCGGCCCGCTCTCGCCGGAGGTCTTCGAGGCGATCGTGTTCTGCCTGCGCGGCTGGGTGGCCGCCCGATCCGGGGACCCGGAGCGGGGGCTCGCGCTGCTGGGCGACAGCCGGCGGGGGATCAGCGGGGTCAGCGGCCTGGTCACGGTCTTCGCCGAGCACATGACCATGATGCTGCTGCTGCCCGCCTCCGGGATCCTGCTGGAGTACGCCACCGCCACCGGCGACCGGGGCGTCGCCCGCCGCTCCGCGGTGATGCTCGGCGCGCACCTGGCCCTGCACGGGGCGATGGGGTCGCTGATGGAACGGGCGGAGCGGGTCCGCACCGCGGAGCGGCTGACGGCGCTGCTCGGCGCAGAGGAGTTCCAGGGCGCACGCGAGGAGGGCGGCCGCCTCGGACTGACCGAGGCGACCGCCCTGCTGGACGAGCACCGGCACACGTCCTAGACCGGACTAGGTGCGCTTGCGGAAGCGGGCCACCGCGAGCGGGGCGGTGACCGCGGTGATCACCGCGGAGCAGACCAGCACCACGGTCACCGAGTGGGCGAGCGGGCCGCCGTTGATCAGGCTGCGGCAGGCGTCGGCCAGCGCGGAGAGCGGGTTGTACTCGGTGAAGGCCTGCAGCCAGCCGGGCATGGTGGTGGTGGGCGCGAAGATCGAGCTGCCGAACTGCAGCGGCATGATCACCAGCATCCCGAGGCCCTGGACGGCCTGGACGCTGCGCAGCGACATCCCGAGCAGCATCGAGATCCACACGATCGACATGCCGAACACCAGGGACAGGCCGACCGCCGCGAGCAGCTCCAGGATTCCGGTCTTGATCTGCAGGCCGATCAGCATCGCGAAGCCGATCAGGATGGTGAAGGAGACCAGCGCCCGGCAGGTCTCCGCCGCGATCTTGGAGAGCAGCACCGCGGACCGCCCGATCGGCAGGGTCCGGAAGCGGTCCATCACCCCGCTCTGGAAGTCGCTGTTCAGCCCGGTGCCGACGGACATCGCGAGGTTGAGGCCGGTGGTGCCGAGCAGGCCCGGGATCATGTACTGGATGTAGTCCTGCTGGCTGCCGGAGACCGCGCCGCCGAAGACGTAGACGAACAGCAGGGTGAAGATGATCGGGATCAGCAGGGCGTCCAGCATGGACTCCGGGTCGGCCTTGATCCGCATCAGGTTGCGCCGGGTCAGCGCACCGACGTGGCGCAGGTTGGCCCGCAGGCCGATCCGGGGGTCGTCGAGGTGGCCGGGGGCCAGGGTCGCGGCGCTCATGCCACGGTCTCCTTCGGGAGGGTCGGGGCGGTGTCGGCCGCGGCGGCGGCGGGCTTGCCGGTGATGGCCAGGAAGACCTCGTCCAGGCTGGGCAGCAGGGTGTCGATGCCCGCGACGGCGAAGCCGCGGGTGCCCAGCACGCCGATCACGGTGGTGAGCTGGTCGTCGGCGGTGAGCGGTACCGAGAGCAGCCCGGTGTCGGTGGAGAAGGTGGCGCGCAGGCCGGTCTCGTGCAGGCAGCGGGCCATTTCCGGCAGTTCCGCCGGGTGGACCGGGCGGACCTGCAGGGTCTGCCCGCCGACCTGGGTCTTCAGCTCGGCGATGCCGCCGCCCGCGATCACCCGGCCGCGGTCGATGACGGTCAGCTCGTTGGCGAGCTGTTCGGCCTCCTCCATGTACTGGGTGGTGAGCAGGACGGTGGCGCCCTCGCCGACCATCCGCTGCACCTCGTCCCAGACCTCGTTGCGGGTGCGCGGGTCGAGGCCGGTGGTGGGCTCGTCCAGGTAGAGCACCTTGGGCCGGCCGATCATGGAGGCGGCCAGGTCGAGCCGGCGGCGCATCCCGCCGGAGTAGGTCTTGGCGGGGCGGCGGGCGGCCTCGGTGAGGGAGAAGCGCTCGAGCAGCTCGCCGGCCCGGGACTTGGACTCCTTGGCGGACAGGTCCAGCAGGCGGCCGATCAGGTAGAGGTTCTCGTACCCGGAGAGCAGCTCGTCCACGGAGGCGTACTGGCCGGTCAGGCCGATGGTGCGGCGCAGCTGCTTGGGCTGGCGCAGCACGTCGTAGCCGCCGACGAAGGCGGTGCCGGCGTCCGGCTTGATCAGCGTGGAGAGCACCCGGACCAGGGTGGTCTTGCCGGCGCCGTTGGGGCCGAGCAGGCCGAGCACGGTGCCTTCGCGGACGGTGAGGTCGACGCCGTCGAGCGCCTTCGTCGAGCCGTAGTGCTTGACGATGCCGCGGACCTCGACGGCGTTGGTGCGGTGTCCCCGGTCGTTCGGGGCGGTGGCGATTCCTGTCATGCCGTCAGACTGCCCGGCGCCGCTGTCAGCCCGCTGTCAGCGCTCTGTCGCCGCTGACAGCGGGCTGTCGCCCGGCGCCGGGGGCCCGGCCGGAGCTGCCGCCGGGGCCTACTTGAAGCTGTGCTCGGCCGCCGGGAAGGTGCCGGCGGTGACCTCGGCCGCGAACTCGCGGGCGGCCTCGCCGAGGACGGCCCGCAGGTTGGCGTACTGCTTGACGAACTTCGGCACCCGGCCGGCGGTCATGCCGGCCATGTCGGTCCAGACCAGCACCTGGGCGTCGGTCCCGGCGCCGGCGCCGATGCCGACGGTCGGGATCATCAGCTGCTCGGTGACCTGGGCGGCCAGCTCGGCCGGTACGGCCTCCAGGACCACCGCGAAGGCGCCGGCCTGCTGGACCGTCTTGGCGTCGCGCAGCAGCTGGTGGGCGGCCTCGTCGCCGCGGCCCTGGACCGGGTAGCCGCCGAGCGCGTGCACCGACTGCGGGGTGAGGCCGATGTGGGCCATCACCGGGATGCCGGCCTCGACCAGCAGCTCGATCGAGCGGGCGCTGCGCTCGCCGCCCTCCAGCTTGACCGCGCCGACCCCGGCCTCCTTCATCAGCCGGGCGGCGTTGTGCATGGCCTGGGCGGCCGACTCCTGGTACGAGCCGAACGGCATGTCGCCGACCACCATGGCCCGCTTGGTGCCGCGGACCACGGCGGCCGAGAGCATCACCATCTGGTCCATGGTGACCGGGACGGTGGTCTCGTAGCCGAGGTGGCAGTTGCCGGCCGAGTCGCCGACCAGCAGCACCGGGATCCCGGCCTCGTCGAAGACGCCGGCGGTCAGCGCGTCGTAGGCGGTCAGCATCGACCACCGCTCGCCGCGCTGCTTGGCGGCGGCGAGGTCGCGGACGGTCACCCGGCGGTTGGTCACACCGCCGTACAGGGTGGCCGTGCCCCGGTCCGCGGCGGGCTGCGGGGCGGGTGCCTGCGCGGGGGCAGGCGAAAGCGGAGAAGCGTTCATCGAACAGGCTCCTGAAGGGTTGTCGTCTCGTGGCGCCGTGCGGCGTCCCCGGATCTGCTCCCATGCTTGCACGGCCGGGCCCGGGCGCAAAGAGCGGTGCACGGTGGGTTCCGGCACGGTCCTTTTACCGGAAGTTTGCGATACGGGTCTGTCTCGTATCGAAATCGGGGCTACCCTGGACCCGAGGGGTTACGAGACGAATCCGACTCGTAAGTCCGGACATCCTCGTACGGACAGGGAAGACAGACCCATGACCACCGCTGCCGCCACGCCGCGCGTGTCCGAAGCCATCCACCGCCGCCGCTGGGCCATCCTGAGCACCCTGGTGCTCGCCCTGCTGGTCGTGGTGCTCGACAACTCGATCCTCAACGTCGCGATGAAGACCATCGCCACCCCGGCCCCCACCGGCCTGGGCGCCAGCCAGAGCGACCTGGAATGGTCGATCAACTCCTACACGCTGGTCTTCGCCGGCCTGCTGTTCACCGCAGGCCTGCTCGGCGACCGGCTCGGCCGCAAGTGGACCCTGCTCGGCGGCATGTTCGTCTTCGGCCTCGGCTCGCTGCTCTCCGCCTTCGCCGACTCGCCCGGCCAGCTGATCACCTTCCGCGCCGTGATGGGCCTCGGCGGCGCCTTCGTGATGCCGGCCACGCTGGCCATCATCATGAACGTCTTCGAGCGGCACGAGCAGCCCAAGGCGATCGGCATCTGGGCCGGCGCGGTCGGCCTCGCCATCGCCATCGGCCCGATCACCGGCGGCCTGCTCATCGAGCACTTCTGGTGGGGCTCGGTCTTCCTGGTCAACGTGCCGATCGTGGCCCTCGCCCTGGTCGTGATGGCGCTGCTGGTGCCCAACTCCAAGGACCCCGCCCCGGGCCGGCTCGACCCGGTCGGCGTACTGCTGTCGATCATCGGCCTGGTCGCGCTGATCTACGGCATCATCAAGGGCGGCGAACTGGCCGACTTCACCGACGCCGCCGCCTGGGTGCCGATCCTGATCGGCCTGCTGGCGCTGGCCGCCTTCGTGGTCTTCGAGAAGCGCACCACGCACCCGGCGCTGGACATCACCTGGTTCCGCAACAAGGTGTTCTCGGCCTCGGTCGTGGTGATCGGCGTGATCTTCTTCGCGCTGATGGGCGTCTCCTTCTTCGGCGTCTTCTACACCCAGAGCGTGCGCGGCTACAGCGCGCTGCAGGCCGGCCTGCTGATGCTGCCGCTGGCCGGCGCCCAGATGGTGTTCGCCCCGCGGGCCCGCCTGGTGGTCGACCGCTTCGGCGTCCGCGCCACCTGCGCCGCCGGGATGGCGCTGGTCGCGGCCGGGTTCTTCGGATACCTCACGCTGGGTGTCTCCACCCCGATCTGGGTGCTGATCGTGATCGGCTTCGTGATGGGTGCCGGCATGGCCCACGTGATGCCCCCGGTCACCGTCGCGATCATGGGCTCGCTGCCCCGCGAGAAGGCCGGCGCCGGCTCCGCCCTGAACAACACCTTCCGCCAGGTCGGCGGCTCGCTCGGGGTCGCCATCCTGGGCGCGGTGCTCTCCACCGTCTACCGGGACGGCATGGCCGACCGGCTCGCCGCCCTGCCGCCCGCCCTGCGCGACAAGGCCGGCGAGTCGCTGGAGGCCACCGTGGCCATCGCCAACGGCACCCACAACCCCGGCCTGATCACGCCCGCCCAGGACTCCTTCGTGCACGCCATGCACGTGGTGGCCGGCCTGTCCGGCGGCATCACCGCCGTCGGCGCCCTGATCGCCCTCCTGCTGCTGCCGGGCCGCATCACCCCCGGCACCCCCGGCACCCCCGCCGGACCGGGCCGGCCGGCCGCCGCCGAGGACGGCCGGGCGACCGCCGGGCAGCGTCCCGCACAGGTCTGACCTCGGGCCATGGACAATAGCGGCATGCAGACCGACACCCCGGCCGCCCGCCGCGCCCCCGAGGCCGGCCCCGCCAAGGAGCCCTGCGCTCCCCGGCGGGGCCGGCCCCGCAGCGAAGCGGCGGAGCAGGCCATCTTCGCCGCCGTCGAGCAGCTCATGGAGGACGGCGTCGGCCTCGCCGAGCTCTCCATCGAGCGGGTCGCCGCCGCGGCCGGGGTCGGCAAGGCCACCATCTACCGCCGCTGGCCGAACATGGAGGCCCTGCTGGTCGACGTGGTCGCCCGGCTGGAGGCGCCCCCGCCCCGGCTCACCGGCGGCTCGGTCCACGACGACCTGGTCGGCATGGTCGACTACATGCGCAAGCGCGGCCTGGCCAAGCGCTCCCGCTGGGTCCTCAAGTCCGCCCTCGGCCAGATGAACGACTGGCCCGAGCTGCGCGCCATCTACCAGGAGCGGGTGGTGAAACCGCGCCGCGAACTGGTGCGCACCATCGTCCGCCGCGGCGTCGACGAAGGGGTGCTGCGCGCCGACCTCGACCAGGAACTGGTCTGCGAGGTGCTGATCGGCCCGATCCTGCTGCGGACCATCCTGTGGGACGACGCCCCGCTGGACGACCCCGGACTGGCCCACAAGATGATCGACGCGGTGCTGAACGGCGTCGGCGCCCACCCGCCGCGTGGCGAATCCCACTGATCCGGTGCGTGCCGGAACCTTGTCGGAGGGGAGCGACGTCTGTCCCGTCATAGGCTGAGCCGAGAATCAGACTAAAACGGCATCAGCCGGGCGGAACGGGCTCGTGTGGAGGAGTGGCGATGGTGCAGGCGGACAGTCCGGCGGCGGCCGCGGGGAGCGGGCCGCCGGAGTCCGAACCCGGCGGACGGCTGCGGGCCCTGCGCCGCCGCCTCGACCCGTGGCTGGAGCCGCGCCGCGGCTGGATCGTCGCCACCCTGGCCGTCCTGCTCGCCCTGGTCCTCGGCTTCCACGCCGAGATCCCCAACACCGTCGGCAACCTCGGCAGCCTGCTGGAGACCTTCCTGCCCTGGCTCGGCCTCGCCCTGCCCGTCCTGCTGGCGCTGGCCCTGTGGCGGCGCTCCGCGGTGGCGCTGGCCGCCGTCCTGCTCCCGGCCGTGGTCTGGGTCAACCTGTTCGGCGGGCTGCTCACCGACAAGAGCACCGGCAAGGGCGACTTCACCGTCCTGACCCACAACGTGGCCGCCGCCAACTCCGACCCGGCCGGCACCCTGCGGCTGCTGAACGACTCCGGTGCGCAGATCGTCGCCCTGGAGGAACTGGCCTCCGGCGCCGCCCAGACCTACGGCAAGGGCCTGGCCGCCAAGTACCCGTTCCACGTGGTCGAGGGCACCGTCGGGCTGTGGTCCAGCTACCCGATCCAGGGCGTCTCGGTGGTGGACATCAAGATCGGCTGGACCCGGGCCTTCCGGGCCGAGGTGACCACCCCCAAGGGCCCGCTGGCCGTGTACGTGGCCCACCTGCCCTCCGTCCGGGTGAACTTCGACGGCGGCTTCACCGCCGGACAGCGGGACGTCAGCGCCCAGGCCCTCGGCGACGCCATCGAGGCCGAGCCGATCAAGAAGGTGCTGCTGATGGGCGACCTCAACGGCACCATGAACGACCGCAGCCTCGCCCCGATCAGCGCCCAGATGCGCTCCGCCCACGGCGCGGCCGGCGACGGCTTCGGCTTCTCCTGGCCGGCTGCCTTCCCGATGGCCCGGATCGACCAGATCCTCAGCAAGGGCGGCCTGAAGCCCACCGACTCCCGGGTGCTGGCCGCCGACGGCAGTGACCACCGCGCGGTCGCCGCCGACTACCGCTACTGACGCCCGCGGCGCCCCCGCACGGCACGCTGCCCGGCGGGTCCGGGGCGGGACCGGCCGGGCAGCGGACCGTCATCGGCGGGCCCCCGCCGGGCCGACGACCTGGGGATGGCTCTGCGGGTCGGGACCCCAAGACTGGCAGGGGCCCCGGGCATTCACCAGGGTGAATTCAAGTCGTCCGCGGCGCAGCTGGGGTGAATGGCCGAAAGGCGGCCGAACCCCCGGCCGGCCGTGGACGGGCCGGACCGGGGCCGAGGACCGCGGATCAGCTCGCGCTGAGGTTGATCGTCGCGCCGTCCGGCAGGTTGTGGACCTGCTGCGCGACCGGCCCGCGGATCCGCATCGCGGTCACCGCGTCCCGGACCGCGAAGTTGTCGAACTCGTAGCCGCCGCCGGCCACGAAGAACTGCAGCGGGACCAGCCGCTGGCCGGGCTCCAGCGGACCATTCTGCTGCTGGAAGGCGTACGCGAAGTTCGACGCCGCGTTGACCTCCGGGTCCGCCAGCAGCCACTGCGCCCAGGACTCCAGGCCGGTGCCCAGCACCTCCACCTCGGCGGTCTCCGGGTCGAACACCACCACCTCGGCGCCGTCCATCACCGCGAACTGGTTGCCGAAGATGTCCTGGCCGAAGCAGAACAGCCCGTCGGCCAGGCCGTCGTAGGTGTCCTTCCAGGTGTTCTCCTCGTTCCAGCTCAGCAGGTCGGGGCCGAGCCCCTCCTCGCCGACGCGGAAGACCTGCACACCGGCGTTGAACGCGAAGAAGCCGTTCAGCCGCGAGACCAGGGCGCCCAGCTCGGCCAGCGGCCCGCCCTCCACCCCGAAGTCCAGCTCGGTGGACGGCCCCATCGGCCCCCGGGCGCGGCCGAGCAGCTGCTCCAGCGCACTCTGGGTCATTTCCGGTCACTCCTCGCTTCGGGGCCGATCGGCCGGGTCAGATAGTGCTCACGCACCCGGTCGGTGACGACCGGGCGCAGGGCGGGCTGCAGGACCATCGAGTCGGGGATGGCGTCCCACCGCATGTACGGCCACCAGCGCCCGTGCGCGGCCAGCAGCATTCTCTCACCGGCCTCCACCGCCCCCTCGACGGCGTACCAGCCCGCCAGCCACAGCAGGGCGTCGTACTCCTCGGGCAGCTCGCCCGCGTCCTCGACCAGCGCACGGGCCCGCGGGAAGTCGTTGGTCGTCTTCAGCGCCGTCCAGGCGACCGGCTTGTCCCGCTCGCCCAGCGACCCGAACTCGCGCTCCAGGAGCTGCCCGCCGATGACCCCGTCGGCGGACCTGACCGGGCCGCCCCAGTCGTGCGCGCTAGGCAGCAGCTGCCCCGCCGGGCGCAGCGCCAGCTCGTCGGCCCGCCACAGCAGCGACTCGCCCAGCACCCGGTCCGGCGGCACCAGCGCGGCGGCGGCCCGCATCCGCGGCCCGGCGGGCACCCCGGCGTGCAGTTCGGCGGCCAGGAACGAGTCGTCGAACGGCACGTCCTGGTCGCACAGCTCACCGCCGAGCGGCGCCTGGCGGGTGATCAGCGTCTCGGCCAGGTCGGCCGCCTCGGCGAACCGGTCGTGCCAGAACAGGATCTGGATGGCGGCCGCCCCGGCCTCCCAGGCCGGATCCGGTTCGCCCGCGGGGTCGGTCGCGAGGGCGAGCAACTGCGGCAGCAGTTCCCCGAACCTCCCGCGCCGTGCCTGCGAGATCAGCTGCTCAGCCGCGTCCACGTACATCACCCCTCGCCGTCACCGTACCCGTATTCGCACCCTGGCATTGTGGGGCAGGCCGTGCAGGGCACTGCCCATCGCCGACCCCGAGCCGCGGTTGTCGGAGTCGGAGATGTACTTCACGCTGGCGCCCTTGCCGCCCTCCTGGAACATCGCCGGGGGGTACTCGTCCCGGTCCTTCGGGGGCGCGGTGGGGATGCCGCGCAGCGATTCGGCCCGGTTGGCGTCCGCGTTCGGCCGGTCGATCGTCAGGACCGAGGGCTTGGCCGGACCCGTCCGGGAGCGTCCGCCGCGCCAGATGGTGCCGTTCTGCGCCTCGCGGATGTGCTGCGCCGACTCCGGGTACTTCGAGGAGTCGATCACCATCTCGGCGTCGTAGTCGCCGCGGACCCCGAGGTGCCCGGCGATCCGGGTGCGGGCGTCGTGCTGGCGGACCATCCGCTTGCGGGCGCCCCTACCGGTCATCCCGTCGTTCTTGGCGATCTTCTCGGCCAGCGCGATGATCTGCTTGGCGTGGGCGTCGTCCGCGTCCTTCAGGTTCTTCACGACCTGCTTCGCGCCGTGGCCGGCCTGCTCGTACATCTCGGAGACCGCCTTGGCGGCGTCCTGACTGATGGTCCGGCCGACCCGCTGGGCGGCGTCCTCCAGGGCCTTGGCGATGGGGTGCGTCAACTGAACGACACCCCCGAGGTCGCCGTGGCGAAGGCGCTCGCATGGCCGGCCACCTGGTCGGAGTGGCGCTGGAGTTCGGCGGCGTGCGCGAGCATCCGGTCGGGGTCGACCCGGAAGCCCTCGCCGACCGCGCCGCCCGCGGCGCCGAGCGCAGACTGGACGCCCCTGAAGACCAGCCCGGTCAGCGCCCGGGTGACGGCCTCCTCCAGCGGGGCGACCGCCCGCTCCACCAACATGCCGACCACCTGGTCCTCGGCCTCCTGGATGATCTCCTTGACGATCCGGCGCTGGACCTCGGCCAGTGCGGCCTCGGCCGCGGCGGAGGCGCCGAGGGTCACCACGGCGGTGGCGGCCGCGGCCGCCAGTTCGGCGGCCATGATGCCGAGTTGGGTGATGACCGCGAGCTTGGCCGCCACGATCACGTCGGCGGCGATGTCCAGCGCCGTGGCGGAGGCGTTGCAGACCTGGACGAGGTCGTCCATGTGGTCCTCGGACATCCGGGCCCAGCGCTCGGCCAGCTGCTCGTACGAACTGGCCTGGTAGGCGTCGGCCATGGCCCGGATGGTGGCGGTGGCCGCCTGGTGGGTGCCGTCGATGTTGACGGCGAACCGCCGGACGTGGTCGGCGAACTCGCGGACGCCGTCCTCGTTGACCTGCGGCCAGTTCAGGCCGAGCAGGTCCATCACGAAGACCAGTTCACCGGGTAGTTCGATGGCCATGAATGATGACCCCCCGTCATCGCTCCCGTGACATCTCGTCACTGATGAAGCGATGGTAGTACCAACCGGCGGGCCCCGACCCCGGCCGTGGTGGGCTTCGGGGACGGGGCTCGTGACGGTTCGGTGAGCGTCGCGCGCCGGACGGGTCAGCCGCGGCGCCAGCGGTTGGTGACCGGGAGCCGGCGGTCGC
This sequence comes from Kitasatospora sp. MBT63, assembly GCF_000710465.2. GTDB lineage: Bacteria > Actinomycetota > Actinomycetes > Streptomycetales > Streptomycetaceae > Kitasatospora. The sequence continues at coordinate 12,551 of NZ_JAIZ01000196.1, forward strand.
GGCCGAAGCCCTTGGCGGAGATCTTCGGGCCCGGCGGGTACTGGCGGCGCTTGTACTCCGCGGTGTCGACCAGCCGGACGATCCGGTCGACCACCGCCGCCTCGAACCCGGCCGCCACGATCGCGTCCCGGCCCCGGTCGCCCTCCACGTACAGGTCCAGGACGGTGTCCAGCAGGTCGTAGTCGGGCAGCGAGTCGCTGTCCTGCTGGTCCGGGCGCAGCTCGGCCGACGGCGGCTTGACGATGGTGTTCTCCGGGATCGGCGGCACCTCGCCGCGGCGTACGGCCTCCTCGTTGCGCCAGCGGGCCAGCCGGAACACCAGCGACTTGTAGACGTCCTTGATCGGCCCGTACGCGCCCACCGAGTCGCCGTACAGCGTGGAGTAGCCGACCGCCAGCTCGCTCTTGTTGCCCGGCGCGAGCACGAGGTGCCCCTCCTGGTTGGAGACCGCCATCAGCAGGGTGCCGCGCAGCCGGGACTGCAGGTTCTCCTCGGCCAGGCCGGTCAGGCCGAGCGACGCCATGTAGGCGTCGAACATGGGGGCGATCGGCACCGTCCGGAAGGCGAGGCCGGTGCGCGCCGCCAGGTCGGCGGCGTCGTCCCGGGAGTGCTGGGAGGAGTACCGGCTGGGCATCGAGACGCCGTGCACGTTCCCGGCGCCGACCGCGTCCACGGCGATCGCCGCGACCAGCGCCGAGTCGATGCCGCCGGAGAGGCCGATCAGCACCGAGGCGAAGCCGTTCTTGCGGACGTACGCCCGGGTGCCGGTGACCAGCGCGGCGTAGATCTCGGCCTCGTCCTCGAGCCGCGGCGCGGTCCCGGCGGCCGCGGGGACGGCGGGCGCGGGCAGCGGCTCGCCGCCGAGGTCGGTGCGGACCAGGCGCAGCCCGTCGCTCAGGCGCTGCCCGTCGGGGTTCGCGTCGGTGGCGGCCGGCAGGTCGAGGTCGACCACCAGCAGCCGCTCCTCGAACTGCGGGGCCCGCGCGAGCACCTCGCCGCCGGGGGCGACCACCAGCGAGTCGCCGTCGAAGACCAGCTCGTCCTGGGCGCCGACCATGTTGACGTAGGCCAGTGGGCAGCCCGCCTCGGCGGCGCGGCGCCGGACCAGCTCCAGCCGGACGTCGTCCTTGTCGCGCTCGTACGGCGAACCGTTGACGACCAGCAGCAGCCCGGCGCCGGCCTCGCGGGCGGCGGTCACCCGGCCGCCGTCCTGCCAGATGTCCTCGCAGATCGCCAGGGCGACGTCGACGCCGTGCAGGCGCAGCACCGGGAGCTGGTCGCCGGGGACGAAGTAGCGGTGCTCGTCGAAGACGCCGTAGTTGGGCAGGTGGTGCTTGGCGAACCGGGTGGCCACCCGGCCGCGGTGGAGGACCGCGGCGCAGTTCTGCGGTGCCCCGGCCGGGCGGCCGAGGGCGGGGGAGGGGTGCTCCGAGCGGCCCAGGTACCCGACCAGGACCGGCAGCTCGCCGAGTCCCTCGGCGGCGAGCCGCGCGGCCAGCGCGACCAGGGCCGACCGGGAGGCCTCCACGAACGAGTCGCGCAGCGCCAGGTCCTCGACCGGGTAGCCCGTCAGGGCCATCTCGGGGAAGGCGGCGAGCCGGGCGCCGGCCTCGGCCGCCTGCCGGGCCAGGCGCACCACCTCCTCGCCGTTGTGGACGAGGTCACCGACCCAGGGGTCGATCTGGCACAGGGCGAGACGGAGATTCGGCATGCCCCGGAGTGTAATCGTCAACCTGACGCTATGTCCCGGCCGGGGGGTACGTTCCGAGCGGGGATCCGCCATGATGGGACCAGTCGCCACGGTGGCCGGTTCCGGACGTAACACGGGCGTAAAGAGCAGAGGTGAGACTGTCCCCATGGGCAAGCAGCAGGAGTTCGTGCTTCGTACGCTCGAAGAGCGTGACATCCGTTTTGTCCGGCTGTGGTTCACCGACGTGCTCGGGTTCCTGAAGTCGGTCGCGGTCGCTCCGGCCGAGCTGGAGCAGGCCTTTGAGGAAGGCATCGGCTTCGACGGCTCGGCGATCGAGGGCTTCGCCCGGGTCTACGAGTCCGACATGATCGCCAAGCCGGACCCGACCACCTTCCAGATACTGCCGTGGCGCTCCGAGACCCCGGGCACCGCGCGGATGTTCTGCGACATCATGATGCCGGACGGGTCGCCCTCCTACGCCGACCCGCGGTTCGTGCTCAAGCGCACCCTGGAGAAGGCCTCGGCGCAGGGCTTCACCTTCTACACCCACCCGGAGATCGAGTTCTTCCTGCTGAAGAACCTCCCGGGTGACGGCACCCCGCCCATCCCGGCCGACCAGTCCGGCTACTTCGACCACACCCCGCGCGGGGTCGGGCACGACTTCCGCCGCCAGGCCATCACCATGCTGGAGTCGATGGGCATCTCGGTGGAGTTCTCCCACCACGAGGGCGCCCCCGGCCAGCAGGAGATCGACCTGCGGTACGCGGACGCGCTCTCCACCGCCGACAACATCATGACCTTCCGCCTGGTCATGAAGGAGGTCGCGCTGGAGCAGGGCGTGCACGCCAGTTTCATGCCCAAGCCGTTCTCCAACTTCCCCGGCTCGGGCATGCACACCCACCTCTCGCTGTTCGAGGGCGACCGCAACGCCTTCCACGAGTCGGGCGCCGAGTACCAGCTCTCCAAGGTCGGCCGCTCCTTCATCGCCGGCCTGCTCAAGTACGCCGCCGAGACGGCCGCGGTCACCAACCAGTGGGTCAACTCCTACAAGCGGATCTGGGGCGGCTCGCAGCGCACCGCGGGCGCCGGCGGCGAGGCGCCCTCGTACGTCTGCTGGGGGCACAACAACCGTTCGGCGCTGATCCGGGTCCCGATGTACAAGCCCGGCAAGCAGGGCTCCACCCGGGTCGAGGTCCGCTCGCTGGACACCGGCTGCAACCCGTACCTCGCCTACGCGGTGGTGCTGGCCTCCGGCCTCAAGGGCATCGAGGACGGCCTCGAACTCCCCCCGGGCGCCGACGACGACGTCTGGGCGCTCAGCGACGCCGAACGCCGGGCGCTCGGCATCCAGCCGATGCCGCAGAACCTGGGCGAGGCGATCGACCTGATGCAGCGCAGCGAACTGGTCGCCGAGACGCTCGGTGAGCACGTCTTCGACTTCTTCCTGCGCAACAAGCGTCAGGAGTGGGAGGAGTACCGCTCGGAGGTCACCCCGTTCGAGCTGCGCAAGAACCTCCAGGTGCTGTAACCGCAGGCCAGAGCCTGTCTGGGTAGCAGAAGGCCCCCGGCGTCGACGGAGCGTATCCGTCGGCGCCGGGGGCTTCTCAGTGATCCTGGGCCGTCTGGGGCCGTCAGAGTTGTGATCGGTGGCCCACAAGGGGGATGGCGCCCGAACTCACCGGGGAGCAGGGGGCGGCCGGTGATCGGCGGCGCCCACGCGCAGCCCGAGACGGTCCGAGCAGCAAGCTGAGGAGGAGGGTGTTGCCGCGGCCGGAAGTGAGACCGCACCACTTGCCCGTCAGCTCATTCGAATTTTACCCTCTCCATCAAGTCAATCACGTAGTGTACGAGCTCGTCCGGCACCTCGGTGACCGCAAATACCCGGCGAGGAATTGCCCTTGCGTCATCGAAGCCAAGTGTGTACAGCACCACCGGAGTATCGACCCCATGTTGATCCAGGTCTCGTAGCATGGTGATCCCGGCCTGTTGATCTCCGGCGCGCCCGATGTCAGTCAGGATGATGTCGTAGGGGCCGCGGTGGAGGTGGGTCGGGGCTGCGCTGGTTGACAGGGCAGTATCCACCTTCATGCCGACGCTGCGGAAGAGTTCGATCAGCGCGGTGTTGTTCTCCGGGCGGTCATCGACCCAGAGCAGCTTGCCGCCGGCAATGATTTCTGCAGCGTACTCCAACCGTCGAATGACAGCACGCCTTATATGCATCGGCACCACCACGTTGGTTGCTGCTGATGCTTGATCCAGCAGGGATCGCGCTTCCTCGGCGAACTCGATGCTCCCGGCCGGCGTTGTAAGGCTCTTGATTCGCGGGATCAAGGCGCCGATGTGGCTTCGATATATCACCAGGACGAACAAAATGAGAGCGGGCCAGATTAAATCCTTGAGGTAGTCCAAGATCAGGTTGGCGTTCTCCACGTTGACATCATGCCGTGAGTGCCAGCCACTATGGGTGATCAGCTGCGCGGCCTGCCTTGGTTCTTGACCCCGCGACCGGGGCAGAGTGGGAGCAGGAGCCTTCTCGGCCGTCGCCGTTCGGGCAAGGTGCCCCCTGGTGAGCGCCCGGGTGAGCACTTCGCATGGACGGGGTGTGTCCGTCTTGCAGCCGCGCCGGATCGGACGGTAGGCGAGGGCTGCAGCGAGCCTCTGCCGAGCGGTGGTTGCACCAGCTCCGAGCAGTCCAAGGACTACCGCTACTCTGCGAACCGCCCGGTCGCCGTCACCGGCCGTGGCCGCTTACGGAGCGGGGGCCGCGCCGGGAGTGGCCACGCGTCAGCCGGCCGGGCCGGACCAGATGACGTCCTTGCGCTGCATCCCCGAGCCGTAGGTGAACTGGACGGTGAACGGGTCGGCCGCGTCGTCGGGCAGGGCGTACGCCTCCAGGCTGGTGGTCTCCTGGCCGGGGGCGAGGGAGTCGGCGAGGAACTTCGCCCGGCCGCTGCCGTCGAAGAAGGCGAAGGCGAGGCTGCCCCTGGAGTCGCGGACGAAGGGCGATCCCGAGCCGTAGAGGGAGAGAGCCGCCGAGCCGGTGTTGACGACGGTGATCCGCACCTGGACGATCCTGGCGTTCGGGGGGACCTTGAACACGGTCTCGTTCGGGACGAACGGTTCCGGCGCGGCCGTGGTGACCTTCAGCCCGTCCTCGTAGGTGTAGGACTGCCCGAACGGCAGGCGCCGGGCCCGCTCGTCCGCGGCCTTCTTCTCCTGCTCGGCCGCCAGCTTCTTCCGGGCGGCCTCGAGCCGTTCCCGCTCCTGCGCCGCCTGCTCGTCGGCGCGGGCGCTCGCGGCGGCGGCCTCCGCCCGCAGTTCCTCGTTGACCGAGTGCACGCGCGCCGCGATGAACACCCCGGTGCCGACCGAGATCAGCAGCCCGGCGGCGCCCAGGACGACGCCCGCGAGCGCCATGCCCCGGTTGGTCGCCCGGCCCTTGCGCACCAGCCCCAGCCCGATGGCGCCGAAGACCACGGCGAGCAGTGCCGGCAGCCAGGACAGCCAGAACACGACCAGGAGCAGGCTGAGGACGGTCCCGGTGATCCCGAGCACCATGGCCGCGACGCCGAGGCCGTTGCGCGGCTCCGCCGCCGGCATCGGGTACGGCGGCCAGTACGGCACACCCGGGCCCGGGCCCGGGCCCGGGAGGGCGGCCGGGTCGTGGCCCGATGCCGCGCCCTGGTCCTGCCACGGGCCCGGCGGCGCCCACGGGTCGGCGGCGGCCGGTTCCCCGGCGGGCTGCGGGCTGTCGGGCGGGGCGGGAGTGGTCATGCGAACCCTTCGGGCGGATGGGGACGGTGGGCGGCCGACCGCTCGGCCGCTCGGGCCGGGGGTCTCGACGCCGAAGTCTGTCCGGATCCCGCGGTGGTGGCGACCCGATTTCCGGCCGGCGGGCCGGTCGACGATCATCGGCGGATGATCAACGTACAGGTGTCCGGTCGCGGCCCGGACACCGCGCCCGCGCTGCGGGCGGGTCGGGCTGCAGGGGCGTTGCAGCGCGTGTCGGCTTGTGAACCGTCCGTGCGCGGGGTGGGGTGGGGGCTCAGGGTGGATCGGGCGCGGCGGGAGGCCGGTCGGCATGGCTCAGGTGGCGCAGGAGCGGCGGTGGCGCGGACGGGTGCGGGTGGCGGCCGGTGCCGGTGGTGACCTGCTGATCGCGCTCGGGGTGCTGCTGGCCCTGTTCGCCTGCTACTCGCTGTGGTGGACGGACGTGGTGGCGGACCGCCGGGCCGAGCGGGCCGGCGACCTGCTGCGGCGGACCTGGTCGGCCGCCGCACCCGCGGGCCGGGCGGTCCCGCCCGTACGCGGCGCCGGGATCGGCTTCCTGCACGTCCCCGCGATGGGCCGGGACTACCAGGTGCTGATCAGACTGGGCACCGACGAGGACACCCTCGCCGAGGGGGTGGCGGGGGTCTACACCGAGCCCTACCCCGCGGCGATGCCGTGGGACGCGCAGGGCAACGTCGCACTGGCCGCGCACCGGGACGGCCACGGCGCGAAGTTCCACGACCTGGACGCGGTGGAACCGGGTGACGCGGTGGTGGTGGAGACCCGTGACAGCTGGTACGTCTACCGGGTGGACGGCGTGCTGCCGCAGACCTCCGAGTACGACACGGGCGTGATCGCGCCGGTGCCGGTGGGCTCCCCGTACCATGCGCCGGGCCGCTACATCACGCTGACGACCTGTACGCCGGTGTACACCTCCGACTACCGGATGGCGGTCTGGGGCAGTCTGGTGCGGGTCGACCCGGTGGACGCGGTGCGCACGCCGCCGGCCGAACTGCGCTGACCCGAGGGACCTCAGGGAGCCCCAGGGGTGCCTCGGGAGGCCTCAGGGGGAGGGATGTTCGATGGTGAGCAGGTCGGCCTCCAGCCTGACCGGGTCGCGGCCGACCGGCGGGGAGTGGAAGGAGCCGTCGCTGATCGACAGGTTGAGGATCAGATAGGCCGCGAAGTCCTCGCCGACGCCGGTTCCGTCGGAGAACGCCTCGGTGAGCCGGTCGGGTTGGGCCCCGATGTACCAGGTGGTGTTGTCGGCGCCGAACCGCGCCCCCACGTATATCCAGCGGCCCGCACCGACGTTGGCGTCGCGGTAGACGGTGCTGCCGGAGCGTACGTGGTTGACGAACTCGATCTGGTCGGGCCGGTCCGCGTACCACTCGAAGACGTCGAGCTCGTTGCCGCCGTCGCGCCAGGTCCACAGGCACGGCCAGGCGCCGGTGTCGGCGGCGGGCAGCCGGACGTGCACCATCACCAGGTCGCCGGTGCGGACCATGGCCCCGCTGCCGCCGGAGTCGCAGGAGTCGCCGGTGGTCACCAGGCCGGTGTTCCAGCGGCCGTCGGGCTGCGGGGTGGCGGTGATGACCAGGTGGCCGGAGGCGGTGCTGAGGGAGTCGGTGGTGAGCCGGTCGTACTTCCAGCTGTTGGGGTTCTCGGTGCACTGGGCGTACGCGCCGGTCTGCCAGCCCCAGGCGTGGCCCGGGCCGAGGTCCAGGGTCCGGAAGTCCTCGGCCAGGACCGAGCGGGTCGCGAGCTGCCGGGCGGCGGTGAGGGCCGCGGAGGTGGTGGCGGCCTGGGCGGGGGCGGTGGCGAGGGAGGCGGAGACGGTGATCGCGGCCGCCAGGAGAAGTCGGGTAGCCATGGCGCTCACGATCCTCGGAGGTGGGCGGTTCTGCGCTGAGGCAGAGCTGTCCGGATGAATCTGGCGGGACCGGCGCGCGGGTGCTCCGTCCACGGTGTGGTTAGTGGCTGATCGCCAGTTCGCCCGTGGTACATGTTATTCCGACCTGCACCGGGCGTAATCCTCGAACATGGGGTGAATTCCGTTCGACCGCAGGGCGTGAAATCCCTGAAGGTGCCCATTCGGAACGGCCTGAAAAGGATTGACCTATGTATGCTCTCGCTCACACCGGCGTCGCCTCTCTGGCCCTGCTGGCGGTAGGCGGTGCCAGCTCCGCGATCGGTGCGGCCGTGAAGTGGTTCGCGCGCCGGTGACCGAATCGCTCACGGTGCTGATCCCGGCACACAACGAGGCGGACTTCATCGCTGACGCGGTGAGGTCCGCCTTGGGTCAGACGGCCGGTCCCGAGACCGTCCTGGTGATCGCGGACTCCTGTACCGACGACACCGCCGGGATCGCCCGGCGGCTCGGCGCCACCGTCCGGGAGGTGTCCCGGCAGAGCAAGCCCGAGTCGCTGAACATCGCGCTGGCCGAGGTGACCACCGAGTACGTGGCGCTGCTGGACGCCGACGGCTACTTCGCCTCCGACGACGTACTGGCGACCTGCCTCGCGCAGATGCGCGAGAACGGCCACGGCGGCGTCTGCATGTCCGTCACCCCGCACAGCGTCAAGGGCCTGTTCCAGCGGTCGCGGACGATCGAGTGGGCGGCCGCGCACCGGATGTCGCGGACCGTGGAGTCCTGGCACGGCTGGGTGGCGGTGCTGTCGGGCTGCGCCGGGGTGTACCGCACCGAGGCGGTCCGGGAGGTCGGCGGCTGGTCCACCGACAGCCTCTGCGAGGACGTCGAACTGGCGCTCAGGATGAACCGCTCGGGCCACGCGGCCGGCTTCGTGCCGGGTGCGTACGTGTGCGTCCGGGACCCGGGCAGCTGGGGCGTGTACTGGCGCCAGACGCACCGCTGGGCGGCCGGCTGGGCGCAGGCGCTGTACAAGCACCGCGGCCTGTTCTTCCGCAGCTGGGGATTTACCAAGGTGTTCGGCGCGATGCTGGTGGACAGTGCGCTGATGGCGGTCGGATATCTCTCGCTGCTTTATCATCTGATCACCGGATTCACCCATTTCGACACCGTCCGGTGGCTCGGCTGGTGGTTCCTGATGATGCTCGCGCTGACCCTCGGGACGGCCACCGTGCAGATCGGGTTCCGCAAGGCGGTCACCTGTTATCCGGCCTATCTCGTGGTCGGCACGATGGGCACCCTGCTATCGCTCTGGGTGATGTTCCGGGAATGGGTGCTCGGCCGGCACCTGACGTCCTGGACCGGCCGGCAGGACCGCCGGACGGTGATCACCCGGATGCCCGGGGACCGCAGACGGTGCCTCACCGCCGCCGGACTGCTCGGGGGCGCCGTCGCGGCGGCCGCCGGGTCGGTGCTGCGCCGCGAGGACCTGCTGCTGGCGGGTGCCGGGGCCGCGGCCGTGGTGCTGCTGGCGCCGCTGTTCCACCGGCTGCTGGTGGGCGCCGCGCAGGCGGGCCGGCCGGTCGCCGGCGCGCTGCCGGCGGC
>NZ_JAIZ01000198.1 GCF_000710465.2 Kitasatospora sp. MBT63
GCGGCACCAGACCCGACGCCGGAGGCGTCAGAAGTCGTACCGCCGCGTCGCACGCCTCTTCCTGGTTCGGGCGCAATTTCTTTGCCACTATGACCATTCCCCTTCCCGGAATTCATGAGACACGACCCGAAGGCCAGTACCAGCCTTTGCAGAATGAGCCCGCTATTCCACGAGCGGTGAGCCGACCCAACACCGCCCGCCCGGGATCGGGGCTCACGGAACGTGCACGGGCGCTGCGGTTGTTCTTTTTCTGTGCGTCCGCCTGGTTGCGACTGTGCAAGGTGAGGGCGCGCCAAGCCATGCGGCGGCCGGCTCCGCTGCCGGTACCGGCCAACTCCAGTGCCTCAGGTTCACCCGGCGGTGCCCGACTGCCGTACGGTGTCCTGGGTACCTGAGAGGGAGGAATCGATGAGCGCTCAACCGATCCACGGTCCCGAGCTGATCCCGCAGCCGGCCCAGACACCCCTGGCCCTGTACGAGGCGGTCGCCGCCCTCATGCCGAACCGGCTGACCGAGATGACCGCTGACCAGGCCCAGGCCATGACGGAAGCGGTGGAGCGCCAGAGCCTCAAGCCCCTGCTGCGCTTCACCACGAAGTGGGCCGTGGACGTCGAGATCGCCCGCCACCCGGAGACGCTCGCCGAACTGCACCGCGCCGAGTACCTCGCCCATCACGCACCGACCCCGGAGGAGCGCAAGCAACAGGCCGCGCTCGCCGGAGCGATCGTGAACGCCGCCGCCGAAGCGGTGCGCGGGTGACTTGGGCTTGGGAGTACAACCCGGACGAGGACAACGTCGCCGCCGGCGCGCTGCTCGCCTTCGTCGCCCAGGTCGAGAAGAAGGCCGACGAGATCGTCCGTGCCGCCGCCGCGTTGTACCTGGACGGCACCACCTACCAGGGACCGGGCGAAAAGATGAAAACCGCCGACATTGAAGACGGTATTTTCTGGTACATCATTGTCCCGCGCGATGAACGCGTCTACATCCTGCGAGTCCAGTCCTTGTAGGACCGGAGGCAGGGCCCGATTCTGAATCAACGATCGCGCGAATTCAGTGCTGCCTGTGCTGCCGTCCATCACGTTCCACTCCGCGTTCGCTCCGCCCAGTCACGAAGCCTCCGTGAGGCTGGCCGCCACGACATTTCGAGCCCGCCCCGCCAAACATCAGACGGGGCGGACACGCGACTCCGAATCAGCCCGCGCCAGGCTGCTCCTGACGGTCGTGCAGCTGCTCGGCCAGCTCGTCGTGCAGGGCGTGGGTGCACTTCGTCACCCACTCACTCAGCTCGGCAACCTGTGAAGCTGCATGTATCTGACGTCGGATGCGGCGGTTTTCTGTCGTTGGGTGCGGGGCTGTTTTTGCTGGTGAGTGGTGGTGTTGGCTGGTGGTGCGTCAGTCTGGTGCGGCTTCTGGGACGTTTTGCCCGGGCAGGTTCGTGCAGCTTCCTTAACGCTGATGGCATGTCCGGCTTGTACCAGATGGTCCTGGCGGTGTCATCGGAATGCGGTTTCGGGCGTCGTCGTGGTGCGGTTGCTGTCTTCCTGGGAGGGCGGGGGACGGGTCTGGTCGTTGCCGGGTGCCTCGGACGGGCCGGGAGGGGTGTGGATGGCGGATAGCGGCGGGAGCGATGCGGCAGGGTCCGGCGGTCCGGCGTGGGTGGTGCGTGAGCAGGTGGTGTTCCGGCTTCTGGCTCTGGAGGAACGCGGTGTTCTGACGCCCGGTCATGTGCGTCTTGCGGCTTTGTCGGCGGGCCGGTAGGTGCGGACGGTGCAGCGGTGGCTGCAGGTGGCGCGGGAGGAGGGCCGGACGGCGCGCAGGCCCAGGCCGCGGTTCACGGTCACGGACGAGGTCCACGCGCGGTTGGCGTTGTGGTGCGGGAACGCGGCGGCGGTTCACCGGGAGCTTCTCGCGCAGGCCCGTGTGGCGGCGGACGGCTCCACCGACGGGGGAGTGGACGGGGCATCGTTCACGGGCGGTGCCGGGGGTGGTGG
>NZ_JAIZ01000199.1 GCF_000710465.2 Kitasatospora sp. MBT63
GCGAGGGGCGGGAGGGGCAGGGCTGTGCCGGCCGACGGTGGTCGGGTGCTGCTCGGTGTGCCTTCCGCTGCGCGCAGTTCCCCGCGCCCCTGGGGGGTGCCCCCAGCGCCCCTGGCGAAGGCCTAGACGGCTACGCCGCGCCAGCGCTGGAGTGCCGGTTCGAGTCCGGACAGGATGGTGTCGAATCTGCGGGTGCCGGTGGTGGAGTCGACCTGGAGGCGGCTGATCCGCAGCGGGTGGGCGGGCAGCCGGGGGCCGAGGCGGTGGTCGGAGAGGAAGCCGAGGCGGTACCCGAGCTGCCGCAGGACCGCGTCGGCCCGCGGGTCGTACCCCCCGTCCGGGTAGGCGAAGGCGGTGGGCGGTTCGCCGAGCCACTTGCCGAGCGCCAGGTGGGCGCCGGCGATCTCGGAGTGCACGGTCGCGTCGTCGCAGCGTCCGAGCGAGGGGTGGCCGAGGGTGTGGTTGCCGATCGAGACGCCGTCGGCCTGCAGGGCGCGCAGGTCCTCCGGGGTGAGCTGCTCCTGGCGGGGCGGCCGGCGGTGGGCGCTGACCCGCAGTTCGTGCAGGCTGCGCCGGCGGTCCGGGTCGGGCAGGGCCTTGAGCCGGGCCAGTAGTTCGGCGGGCCTGCCGGTGGGGACCAGGCGGGAGCGGCCGCCGTTGCGCGCCAGGAACGCCGCCTCGTGCCACCAGAACGGCTGGTCGGTGCCGATCAGCTCGGCGATCACGAACGCGGCGGCGGGGATCCGCCGGACCGCGAGCGCGGGCAGTGCGTGGGTGAGTACGGACCGGTCGGTGTCGTCGAAGGTGATCAGGACGCTGCGCGGCGGGAGCGGACGGCCCTGTGCCACCGCCTGCTCGACGGCGGTCAGCGAGACCGGGGTCGCCAGCCGCCGGAGCCGGTCGAGCTGGGCGCCGAACGAGCGCGGGTCGGTCACGCCGTGGTAGGCGAGGACGGCGAGCCGCTGGGCGGCGCGGGCCCGGAACAGCGGCTGGGCCGGGGAGAACCTGAGCCAGCTGCCGCGGCCGTCGGCGCTCCGCGCGGTCGTACCGGACGGTCCCGGTGCGGCTACGGCTACGGCAGCTGCGGCCGGTGCGGTGACGGCTGTGGGCGGTGGGGTGGTGATGGTCGTGGTCTCGGAGTGCGGCACGGTTCCCCCCTCGGTCGCCGGTGCGGCGTGGCGGTACCGTCGGAAGGCGGAGCCCGGCCTCCGACCCCGGGCGCGGCGGCTCCGCCCCCGGGTTGATCCGGTCCGTGGCGGGGACTCCCAACCCATGCCACGGACGGCTCCTGGATCGCTCAATGTAGTGGAGACCACCGACGTACCGAGATGGTTGTACGGCGGACGGCGACTTTTCGCGGGGGCGCTTCCGGCTTCTTCGGGGCGCGTTCCGGGGCGCATTCCGACCGCTGTGCCGCTGCTCCGGCGTCGGGTTACCGTTGATGGCATGGCAGATACCGGAAGTCACCGCTCCGTCACCGGGCGGGTGCACCGCCAGCACCAGTGGCTGCTGGCCTTCGCCGGGGCGGCGTGCGTCGCGTTCGGCATCCTGGTGGCCGTGGTGGTCCCGGACAGTGGGGGGCCGGCCTGGGTGATGGCGGTGGCCGGCTGCCTGGCGGCCGGGCTGTTGCTGCTGGCCAGGGTGGTGCTGGCGAGGTTCCGGTCGCCGGGCGGGACCCCGTCGTAGCACGGGTGCGGGACGGGCGCGGGACCCCGCTGCAGGGCGGTCGCCGCACCGCCGGTTCACCGACCGTCGGCCGTCCGTTCGCAAACGTTCAGAATCCGGACATGACCGGTCGGACCGCCTGATTTTCGGCCTACCTACCCTCTTCTTTCACATTTCCCGGGCAGCAGCCCCATATTTCCCCCTACTGTGGGTCCCGCCGGTCTCCAGCGTCCGCTGGGGCCGGGCGAGAGTCCGCTGGCCGGCGCCGGGGAGGGTGCCGCAGAGGGGGTAACGATGGGCACCACCGCCGCGCCCGCGGCAGCCGCAGGCATCAGGGCGCAGGTCAAGCAGCAGCTCGCGCGGGCCGCGGGCCGGGCCCCGGGGGAGGGCGCCACGGTCCTCATCTACCACCGGATCGGCGGCGGCACCGGCGACGAACTCGACGTCACCACCGCCGACTTCACCGCCCAGGCCGATCTGCTCGCCGAGCTGCCGCCCGGCCGGGTGGTCTCGCTGGACGAGGCCACCGACCGGCTGCGGGCCGGCCGCCGCACCCCCAGTACCGTCCTCACCTTCGACGACGGCTTCGCGGACGTCCACGAGAACGCCTGGCCGCTGCTCAAGGAGCGGGCGCTGCCCTTCACCATCTACCTGACCAGCGGTCAGGTCGGCGGCGAGATGCGCTGGGAGGGCTCCACCGCCAAGGGCGAGAGCGGCCGCGGCCTCAGCTGGGAGCAGCTGAGGGAGATGACCGACTCGGGCCTGTGCACGGTCGCCAACCACACCCGCACCCACGCCCGTCCGGAGCTGCTCACGCTGGCCGAGCTGGACGGCTGCAACGACGACGTCGAGGAGCACCTGGGCACCAGGCCGCGGCACTTCGCGTACACCTGGGGCGTCACCGTCCCGCACATGGAGGCGGCGCTGCGGGCCCGGTTCCGGACGGCCGCCACCGGCCAGGTCGGGCGCAACCTGCCCGGTTTCGACCCGGCCCGGTTCTGCCGGGTCCCGGTCCGCCGGACCGACCCGATCGACTTCTTCCGCGCCAAGTTCTACGGCCGGCTGATCCCGGAGCGGGCCTACGCCCGGATCGTCGCCACCGCGAAGGCGGTGGGCGCCCGTGCCTGAGCCCCTCGCACCCGAGTCCCCTAGGTCCGGGCCGGCCGCCCCGCGGCTGCGCGGCCCCGGCGGGCGGCCGCTGCGGGTCGCCCACCTGACCACCGTCGACATGAGCCTCCAACTGCTGCTGGCCACCGAGCTCAAGGTCGACCTGGAGGCCGGATTCGAGACCTACGGCATCAGCGCCCCCGGGCCGTACGTGCCGCAGCTGGAGGCGATCGGCGTCCGGCACGAGCCGCTGCACGCGCTCACCCGCTCCTGGGAGCCGCGGGCCGACGCGGCCGCCGGCCGGGAGCTGCTGGCCGTGCTGCGCCGGATCCGGCCCGACGTGCTGCACACCCACAACCCGAAGACCGGTGTGCTCGGGCGGGTGCTGGGCCGGGCGGCCGGGGTGCCGGTGGTGGTCAACACCTGCCACGGCCTGTGGGCGCAGGCCCACGACCCGCTGGCGAAGCGGGCGTTCGTGCTGGGGGCGGAGGCCTTCGCGGCCCGCTTCTCGCACGCCGAGCTGTACCAGAACGGCGAGGACCGCACCACGCTGGCGCGGGCCGTCCCCGGCAGGCGTTCCCGGGTGGTGGGCAACGGCGTCGACCTCTCCCGGTTCACCGCGGACCCGGCCGACCGGGCCCGGATCCGGTCGGCGCTCGGCGTCGGCGAGGACGAGCTGCTGGTCGGCGGGGTCGGCCGCCGGGTCGCCGAGAAGGGCATCCGGGAGTACGCCGGGGCGGCCCGGGCGCTGGCCGGGAAGGCCAGGTTCGTCTGGATCGGCCCCGAGGACCCGGACAAGCCCGACGCGCTCGGCGACGACCCCGCCGCCGGCGGCGTCGAGTTCCTGGGCAGCCGCAGCGACATGCCCGAGCTGTACGCCGCCCTGGACGTCTTCGTACTCCCCTCCTACCGGGAGGGGTTCTCCCGCTCCGCCATGGAGGCCGCCGCCAGCGGTCTGCCGATGGTGCTCAGTGACATCCGCGGCTGCCGGGAGATCGGCACCGACGGTGAGCACCTGCTGCTCGCACCACCCGGCGACGCCGGGGCCCTCACCACGGCGCTGGACCGGCTCCTCACCGAGCCGGCCCTGCGTGAGCAGTTGGGGACGGCGGCCCGTCGCCGTGCCCTGGCGCAGTTCGACCAGCGGGCGGTCGCCCGGGTCTCGCTGGAGACCTATGCGGCCGTGGCCAGGGCGCGCGGTCTGCCCTGGTTGGTCGGCTGAGCCGCACACCCGTCGCACCACGAAAGTTGGGGGAGTCATGCCTGTTGGGGGAGGAATCCGGCGAGGGGGGGACCTTGCCGTCGCCGCGCTGGCCGGGGTGGTCGCGCTCCCGCTCGGCCTGGTGATCGCACTGCTGATCCGCTGCACCATGGGCGGACCGGTGATCTTCCGTCAGACCCGGACCGGGCGGGACGGGAGGGAGTTCTCGATCCTCAAGTTCCGTACCATGCGGGACAAACGTTTCGCCGAGGAGGAGGACGCCCCCCGGATCACCCGGCTGGGTGCCCTGCTCCGCAAGACCAGTCTGGACGAGTTGCCGCAGCTGTGGAACGTGGCCCGCGGCGACATGGGCATCATCGGCCCCCGGCCGACCCTGCCCGAGCAGGTCGTCCACTACTCGGCCCGCCAGCGCGGCCGGCTCGCCATGCGGCCCGGTCTCACCGGCTGGGCCCAGGTCCGCGGCCGCAACTCGATCAGCTGGCCCGAGCGGATCGAGCTGGACCTGTGGTACATCGCCAACCGCTCGGCCCTGCTCGACCTGCGGATCCTCGCGCTGACGGCCAAGCAGCTGCTGCGCCCGCAGGGCATCACCGCGGCCGGCGGGGTCAACCCGGGCTTCCCGGCGCCGTCCGAACTGCCGGTCCAGCGGGTCGTGCTGCCGCGGCAGGCGACCGGGCCGCGGCTCGCCGGGCAGCCGGTGGTGGCGGTCGAGGAAGCCTCCTGAAGGGCTGAACCGGCTAGCGTGCGGTCCGTGCAGTACCCGGGGGCCGGGGTCCGTACCGCGGACCCCGGCCCTTCCCCTCTCCCCACCCGAGCGCCCTGGAGGCAGTGTTGACCGAGTCGTTGTGGATCGCGGGAGCCGGCGGGGTCGGCCGGGAGGCGCTCGACACGGCGCTGGCAGCCGGGGTACCGGTGGCCGGCTTCCTGGACGACCGCGCCCACGGCGGTACCGTCCGCGGCCTGCCGGTGCTGGCCCCGGACCGGCTCCCGGCGGGCGCGCGCTACCTGGTCGGGATCGCCGACCCCGCGGTCCGTCGCAGGCTGGCCGCGCTGCTGGACGGCCTCGGCGGGGCCGCCACCACCCTGGTGCACCCGCGGGCGCTGATCGCCCCGGAGACCGAGCTGGGCCCGGGCTGCCTGGTGATGGGGGGCGCGTACGTCTCCAGCGGTGTCCGGCTCGGTGCCCACAGCCAGGTGCACTACAACGCCACGGTCGGCCACGACAGCGTGCTCGGCGAGCGGGTGACGGTGTATCCGGGCGGCAACGTGTCCGGTTCGGTGCTGCTGGAGGACGACACCACGGTGGGCAGCAACGCGGTGGTGCTGCAGGGCCGCAAGGTGGGCCGGGGGGCGTTCGTGGGGGCGGCCGCGGTGGTCACCCGTGACGTGGCGGCCGACACCGTGGTGGTGGGCACCCCCGCGCGGCAGCTGCGGCGGTCCGACGCCCGATAGGCTCGGGTCCCATGGCCATCCCCGCGTTCCTCGCCGAACTCCGCGCCCTCGTCGGCACCCGCCCGCTCTGGCTCCCCGGCGTCGCCGCCGTCGTCCTGGACGACGATGGGCGGCTGCTGCTCGGGCGCCGCGCCGACGACGGCCGCTGGGCCCTGGTCGGCGGCATCCTCGACCCGGGCGAGGAGCCGGCGGACGGGGTGGTGCGCGAGTGCCTGGAGGAGACCGGTGTGCTGGTCGAGCCCGAGGCGCTGACCATGGTCTCGACCTCGCCGATGATCCACTACCCGAACGGCGACCAGGCGCAGTACCTGGACCTGACCTTCCGCTGCCGCTACCGCTCGGGCGAGGCCCGGGTGAACGACGACGAGTCGCTGGCGGTCGGCTGGTTCACCCGGGACGCCCTGCCCGAGCTGGACGCGTACACCGCCCGGCGGGTCGGCCTCGCCCTCGAGTTCAAGGGCGAGGCCGTGTTCTCCTTCGGCGGCCGGCCGGCCTGAGCGCGGGCCCGGGTGCCGGTCGGATCGTCCGCCAAAGCGTCCGTCGGACCGTCCGTCAGAGCGTGCGGAACCAGGCGGCGGTGCGCTCCAGGCCCTCGCGCAGCGGCACCGGCACCACCTCGGGGAAGAGCTCCCGCAGCCGGGCGTTGTCGGCCTGCGAGTCGCGGACGTCCCCCGGCCGGGGGTCGACGTGCTCGGCGGCCAGGTCGGCGCCGAGCACCGAGCCCAGCTCGGTGATCAGTTCCAGCAGGCTGGTCCGGGTGCCGAAGGCCAGGTTGACCGGGTCCGGGTGGACCACCCGCCGCACCACCGCCTCGGTGATCACCTGGGTGACCGTGCCGACGTAGGTGAAGTCCCGGCTCTGCCCGCCGTCCCCGTGCACGGTCAGCGGCCGCCCGGCCAGCGCCGCGTCCAGGAAGGCGGGCACCACGGCCGCGTACGCGTGTCCGGCCGGCTGCAGCGGCCCGAAGACGTTGAAGAAGCGCAGCGGCAGCACGCCCAGGCCGTAACAGTGGTGATAGGCCGCCAGGTAGGACTCGGAGGCCAGCTTGCTGACCGCGTACGGGCTCATCGGGGCGGTGCGCATGGTCTCGCGCTTGGGCAGCTCCCGGTTGGCGCCGTAGACCGAGGACGACGAGGCGGCCACCACGTACGGCCCGCCGGCCCGGCGGGCGGCCTCCAGCACCTCGAGGGTGCCGGTGGCGTTGGCGTGGTGGCTGGCGAGTGGATCGGCGATCGAGCGTGGCACCGACGGCAGCGCGGCCAGGTGCACCACGGCGTCGGCGCCGGTCAGAGCGGTGTCGAGCAGGTCGCGGTCCAGGATGGTGCCTTCGAGCAGGGTCACGTCGACCCCCTCCAGGTTGGCCTTCCGGCCGGTGACGAAGTTGTCCACGACCCGGACCTCGGACACCTCCGGACGGGCCAGCAGCGCCCGGGCCAGGTTGGCTCCGATGAATCCTGCCCCGCCGGTCACGACCACGCGCATGGCTGGGACTCCCCCCCACAGATCGGCGGAGCCTCCCCAGCTCCGCGCACTGGCCCGATGCTAGCGACGGAGCACCCTGCGGCGTGGGCGTTCTCGCCACAATTGCCCTTTCCCACCTGAGAGTTTGCGCCCGGCGGGCTCAGAGCTTGTGCTGCCGGTAGGTCTCCTCGGCGGCGTCCAGCACGGCGGACAGGTCGCCGCCGGCGGTCGCGGTGACCACCGCGGCGACCGCTCCCTCCACGAACGGCGCGTCGGCGAACCGGACCGGGAACGGCAGCCCGTGCTCGTCCGCCTCCGAGAGCAGCGCCAGCACGGTGGAGACCGCAGTGCCGAGGTCGCACAGCACGGCCACCCCGTGTCCCTGGTCGACCCGCCGGGCGGCCGCGGCGATCAGCACGGCACTCGTGCCCGGACCGTCGCCGAGGCTGCCGCCGGTCGCGGCGACCGGCGCCGGGTCGCCGTTGTCGGCCAGGGCCAGCGCCAGCGCCCGTACGGCGAGGGCCAGTTCCTCGCTGTGCGAGACCAGCACCACGCCGACCCGGCCGAGCCCGGTCGGCCGGGACGGGCGCGGCACGGTGGCCGTCCGCGGGTCCGCGGGTGCGCCCGGCGCGGACGGTGCGTCGGAAATGGGGATGACATCGGCGCTCGCGGCATCCCGGCGGTGCATCGGCGGCTCCCTGGGTCGTGCGGCCTGGTCGTCCTGGTGCTCGTACGGCGCACGGGGCATCGGGACGGCGTGCGCGCCGTGGGTGCGGCGCGCGGGGGCCCGGACGGGCCCGGCATCGCGCCGGAGCACCACTCTCGCAGCCGAGCGCGCCCGAGGGGCCGAAACTCGCCGGGTCGCCGCATAGCACAACACGACACCCCGGCGGGTGCGGATCACCGGTTAATGGCCCGCACCGGTCGGGAAGTCCGCACGATCCCCCGCCGGCCGCCACCCGCCTGGCTACGCTGGGCCCTTCGGACGGATCGGGAGGAGCACGGCATGAGTACGAGTGTCGAGAGCAGCGGTACCGGGGTCCTGGCGGAGGCCGGCAAGCCGGTGCTGGACCTGACCGGGGCCGAGTGGCTCTCCAGCAGCCAGGGGTCCGTCCCCGGCGGCGGCGAGGTCCAGATCGCCTTCGTGGAGGGCTACATCGCGATGCGCGACGGCCGGGACCCGGACGGCCCCGCACTGATCTTCACCCCGGCCGAGTGGCGGGCCTTCGTCCTCGGGGCCCGGGACGGCGAGTTCGACCTCACCTGAGCCGGTGCCCGGCGGCGGGGGCGCGGCACCGCCGCACCCCCGGGGTGCCGTCCGCTGCACCCGACTGAACCGTCGGTGTCGGTTCGGGGTCCGGGGAGGTCACAAATGAATTCTGATGGACCGGTTCTTGTTGACTGTTCGACAAGCATCGGATCACAGTAAGAGCAGGCAGACGCCGTGCCCACCGCCCCCACGCGGTAATGGCACGGCGCCCGCTGTGTTGCCCGTCATCGGCGCCGATGACGAACTCCTCCCGTGTGTGTTCCCCAACCGCACCGAGGTGCGTTGCCGGTCCCGGCCCCACCAGAGGGCCGGCAGTCGCCGGGAGGACGGCCCCGCCCGCCGAGAGCTACTCGGAAGTCGGTGCCTCGCCCGGGATCCGCACGCCCCCACGCGGCGGTGTCCCGGGCAGGTCCGCGGATGCGACAGGCCGGGGCCCCGCGAACCTGGTCTGTGGAGTTGTGTCCGCCGGTGCCGGTCGGGGGTTCCGTGGCCGACTCCGGTGAGGTGGGGCAGGTGTAGCTGGCCGAGCAGGTGGTCCGCACGACGATGCACACAGCGAAGGGACGCGCAAAAAGGCGCGCTGGGACAAGCCGCCCCCCGGTGGACCGAGCCCACAGCGGCTGTCGTGCTGAACCGAACGTAGCCCGGACGGTTGCTCAGAGTCAACATTGGTCCCTGAGCGTAGATCTCGGCCTGATCACCCCCCGGTCGCAGGTCGGCCGGTCGCGGGCACGTACGATGGTGTCATGTCATTTCTCCGCCGTCGCTCCGGCTCGCCCGCCGGCCCGGACTTCGACGTGCTCGCGATGGACCCGGGCGACTGGCCCGGCCACTTCGGGGCCATGGTGATGACCGGCACGGACGGCTCCTGCCAGGGGATCTTCCTCCGGTACGACCTGCTCGGCGGCAGAGGCCCCGCGATGTTCATCGGCAACCTGCCGGAGACCTCCCCGGCCCGCGAGTCCGAGGACGGCGTCCCGTTCGAGGTCCGCCAGCTGCTGGCGGCGCTGGAGCACGAGGAGCCGGTCGAGCTGGTCTCGGCCGAGGACTTCCCGGTCATGCTCGGCGACGACCTGCTGATCGTGAAGAAGGTCAAGGTCTCCGAGGAGCGGGTGTTCTGCTCCCAGTTCGGCCGCAACGACGGCGTCCAGGTCACCATCGCCTCCTGGGACCGGCCGATTTCGGACGACCTCTACCAGCTGCTCAAGCCGCTGCCGGCCGACATGTTCAAGCAGGGCTGAACCGAGCCCTCGAGCAGGGCCGGGCCGAGTCCTCGAGCGGGGCCGGCCCGCCCGGGCCTGCGGGGCCCGGTGACCGTTCCGACCTGGCTTGACGGTATCGATCAGCCCTTCGTACAGTCACGACCATGTCACGTCGCCTCCCGCTGCTGACCCGTCGCAGGCATGTCGACCTGCGGCGCACCGCCGGCGCGTCGTGTCCGGGCCGCTGAGGCGGAGCCCGACGCTCCGCCGCCGGCACCCGGTCGGCCGGTCGGCCTTCCACTCCCCGCCCCGGGGCCCGGGGTGCCGCATCCCGTCGGCGCACGCCCGTCCGCGTGCCACCCGCACCATGCCGCATCCCACGCTGCCGCCCGGAGGCACCCGCTCATGACCCAGACCGCCGGCCCCACCGCCGAGGACCGCACCGCCGTCACCGAAGCGCTGGGCCGGCTGCCCCGGGTGGTGGACCTGCTGGCCGCCCGGGCCGAGGAGCACGACCGCGACGGGACCTTCCCCTACCAGGGGATCGAGGCCGTGCACGAGGCCGGACTGCTCACCCTGACCGTCGGCCGGCGCTTCGGCGGCCCCGGCGGCACGCTGCTGGACACCGTCCGGGTGCTCGCCCAGCTCGGCCGGGGGGACGCCTCGGTCGCCGTGCTCACCGCCTTCACCCTGCTCCAGCACGCCGAGCAGGCCAGGACCGGGGCCTGGCCCACGGCCGGCTACCGCCGTTTCCTGACGGAGTCCCGGCGCGGACCGGCCCTGGTCAACACGCTGCGCGCGGAGCCCGGCGGGGCCGGCCCGCTGCCCGCCACCGTCGCCCGATGGGACGGCGGGGCCTGGCTGCTGACGGGCCGTAAGTCGGACTGCGCGGGCGCCGAGGCGCTCGCCTGGATGGCGGTCTGGGCCCGGACCGAGGAGGAGGTGCCGAGGGTCGGTGCCTTCCTGGTGCGCGGCGACAGCGAAGGCGTCGAGATCGACCCGACCTGGGACCAGCTCGGCCTGCGGGCCAGCGCCGGCCACGACGTGGTGCTGGACGGGGTCCGGGTGGCACCCGAGGGCGCGCTGCGGCTGACCGTCCCCGGCGCCGCCTCCGCGGCGGAGCAGGCGGCCGACGGGACCACCCGGGCCTGGCACGACCTGGCGCTGTGCGCCGTCCAACTCGGGGTGGCGCGGGCGGCGCAGGAGTGGCTGGTGAGGTTCCTCCAGCAGCGCACTCCGGCCAATCTCACCGAACCGCTGGCCACCCTGCCGCGGTACCGGACCGCGCTCGGCGAGATCGCGGCCGCCCTGATCGGCGCCGAGGAACTCGTGCACGGCCTGGCCGCCGGGATCGACCGGAACGAACCCGAGGCGGTCGCCCGGACCGGCGCGGCCCAGCTGCTGGTCAACCGGGCCGTCACCACCGCCGTCCAGCAGGCGGTCTCGCTCACCGGGAACCCCGGCCTGAGCCGGCGTCACCCGCTGGAGCGGTACCTGCGGGACGTCCTCGGCGGCCGCACCTACTTCCCGGCGGACGAGCTGGTGCTCGACGCGATCGGCCGGGCGGCCCTCGACCGCCCGGCCCGGTAAGGACCGGCTCCGACCTTCCCCGACCGGCTGCGGCCCGCCGCGCCGCGGCGGGCCGTTCCGTCAGCGGGTGCCGACGGCCGCGCGGACCGCGCGCCGGGCCAGCGCCGCGTCGTCGTACAGCCGGCGGATCATGATCCGCTGCTCCTCGCCGGCGCCCGGCACGTCGTGCAGCCGGATCTCCCGCATCAGCACCGTGACCAGGTTGACCAGGAACGCGTCCCGGGCCAGGGTGCCGCCCGACTGGGCGAGTTGGCTGATCTGGCGGCGGGCCGCGGAGTCCCCGGAGAGCACGCTCCAGAGCACCGCGAGGTCGTACCCGGGCAGGTACCAGCCGGCCTCCTCCCAGTCGACCAGCACCGGCCCGGACGGGGCCAGCAGCAGGTTGCCGAGCAGTGCGTCGCCGTGGCACAGCTGCCAGGGGACGTGCGCCAGGCCGTGCAGCAGCTGGCGCAGGTCACCCGCGTCGCGGTCGGTGAGCTGGCCGACCGAGTGGTAGCGGGCCACCTCGAGCTGGTAGTCGAGCGGCTTGCCGAACACGTCGGTCGGCGGCCGCCACAGGTTGAGCGTGCGCACCGCGCCGAGCACGGCCCTGACCTCGCCCGGGGTGGGCGCGTTTACCGGATGCCGCTCCCGGGCGGCCGGTCGGCCGGGTACCCGCTCCAGGACCAGCACGCAGCGGTCCTGGTCGGCGGCGACCAGCCGGGGCAGCCGGACCGGCGGGCGGTGCCGGACGAAGGCCCGGTAGACCGCGATCTCGTGGTGGAAGCGCTCCACCAGCTGCTCGCTCTGCGGGCCGCGCAGCGCCTGCGGGGCCAGGCACTTGGCGACCACGGGGGCGCGGCCGATGGTGCCGGCGACGAGGATGTGGCGGCTGCCCTCCCGGAGCACCTGGCGGGGGAGGAAGGCGGGACATATCCGCGAGATGTTGGCGAGCGCGGCGCGCACGGCCGGGGTCTGCAGCGCGGCGGGGTCGACCCGGTCGACGAAGCCCTCGGGGGTACGGGAGTTCAGCAGCCGTCCGGCGGCGGCCCGGTGGCCGACCGGCTCGGCCTGCCGCGGCAGCAGCGCGGTGCGGCCGCCGAGCGCGCGGGGATCGCGCAGCTCGCCGCCGCGGGGAGCCG
>NZ_JAIZ01000200.1 GCF_000710465.2 Kitasatospora sp. MBT63
AGGTGATCGACTACCGGGCGGTGCGGTTCGAGGACGTCGTGTCCGATGTCGACGTGGTGCTGGACGGAATCGGCGGAGAGACGGCAGAGCGTTCGCTGAAGGTGCTGCGACCCGGCGGACGCCTGATCACCCTGCCCGGCCCCGACGACGTTCCGGCCGCCGCGGACGGGGTGCGGGCGGTGTGGGTCCTGGTCGAGCCGGACCACCTGGGCCTGCGCGAGATCGGCGCTCTGGTGGAGCGGGGCGAACTGAAGCCGGTGGTCGGGGCCGTCGTGCCGCTGGTCGAGGCCGCCAAGGCGCACGAGCTCGGCGAACAGGGCAGCGTCACCGGCAAGATCGTCCTGACCGTCGTCTGACGGCACCTGCCCGACGGCTGTCGGGGCCGCAGCGATCGCGCACCGCCGCCGGCAACCCCAGCAGGACCGAGGGTTGCCGGCGACGGTGCGCGTCCGCATGCCCGGGCAGGCACGCTTGGTCGTCGGAGCGTCCTTGCGGGCTGCAGGTGGGGGACGATGGGAGCGACGTTCAGGACGGCGACTCCGAGCGGCCCGGCGCGGAGGTTTGGCAGAGGTATCGACTATGAGGCGTTATCGGCTGGAGCTGGAACTGCTGACCTGCGCCTGGAGCGGGCACTTCCTGGTCGCCGAGGCCGCAGCGGAGGACGGTTTCGCTTCCCTGGTCGTACGCCGGACGGCCGACGGGCTGTGCTGGCAACGGTGTCTGCGCTGCGATGCGTGGCTGCCGTCCGTCGGCGTCCGGGGGCACGACGGTGCGCCGGCCGGCGGACCGGGGGTGGTCCTGCCCGAACGCGGCCGGGCCCTGCGGGACCGCTACGTGCTGCGCCTGATCGCGCTGGACCGGTTGCTGCACTTCCTGCTCCTGGGGACGGCGGCCGGGGTCGTCTTCCTCTTCACCGCCGACCGCGCCCGGCTGTCCGATCCCTTCTACCGGGTGGTGGACGCCCTGCAGAGCGGCGCGGGCGGGGTGGGTGCGCGGCCGGGTACCGGGTTGGCCGGTGAGCTGGAGAAGGCTTTCCAGGCACCCGCTTCGAAGCTCTGGCTGCTGGGCGCCGTCCTGGCCGCGTACGCGCTCCTGGAAGGCGTCGAGGCGGTCGGGCTGTGGCGGGCGCGGCGATGGGCGGAGTACCTGACCTTCCTCGCCACCGCACTCCTGCTGGCGCCGGAGGTGTGGGAGCTGGCCCACCGGGTGACCGTGTTCAAGCTCGCGGCGTTCGTGGTCAACATCGCCATCGTGGTCTACCTCGTCCACGCCAAGCGCCTCTTCGGTCTGCGCGGCGGGCTTGCGGCGCAGCGACGCGAACGTGAGGGGGAGATGGGCTGGGGGGCGCTCGAACGCGCGTTCCCGCCGCGACCGGCCGGTGGACACCACGGTGCCCCGCCGGGGCCGGCGGACTGACGGATCCTCCGACGCCGTCCGTCGCCGCGTCCCGTCGCCATTGCTGACGAAAAGTCAGCAGGTTCCGCCGCTCGTATTGACGGTACACGGACACGGCTCTACAACGTAGTCAGCCCCCGAATCCCTCGTTGCCCGGGAGCTGTGAACGTTCTTCTTCTCGATCCCCCTCGCCGAGAAAGAGGCCTTCCCATGCGTCTCCACCGCCGCTTCGCCGCCGCCACCGCCACCGCTGCCATCGCGCTCGCGCTGGGCGCGGTCCCCGCGTCCGCGACACCGCTTCCCGCCGACACCCCGGTGCTGACCACGGGCAGCGCCGGAGGCACCGCAGTCTCGGCGGGCGACGTGCTCGCCGCACCGCTCGCCGCAGGCACCCGGGCGACCTTCTACTCGAGCGCGACCAGTGCGACCGGCGTCACCTGTACCGCCTCCCAGCTCTCGGCCGGTGTGCTGAGCAACCCGGTGGCACCCGGTACGGCGACCGAGTCCCTGACCGGGCTGACCTTCGGTTCCTGCACCAGCAACGTCACCGGTGTGACCTCGGTCCGCAGCCTCACGGTCGGAAACCTCTCCTACCAGGTCGCCGTGAACGACAGCCCCGGGCTCCCGGTCACCGTCACCGGGGGAAGCACCGGGGCGATCCAGGCCACCGCCGTGCTCAACAGCTGGTTCGGTCCCATCACCTGCACCTACCAGCTCAGCGGCGCGTTCACCGGCAACGCCGACAACGCCTCCCACGGCCTGGCCTTCAGCAACGAGCACTTCGCCAAGAGCGGAGGATCCGTGCTCTGCCCCGCGGACGGCTACTTCTCCGCCGCCTACGGTCCCGTCGCCGACACCACCCAGCCCGGCAGCCCGGTGGTGTACGTCAACTGACCGGAGCCGGCCCGGCCGGTGGTCCCGTACCGCCACCGGCCGGGCCGTTCCCGAACCCCTGCGGACCGCCCGAAGGCCGACACCGCAGCACCGAACGTGCGCCCTCGTTCCACCCTCAGGTCGTAGCCGGTCGTGCCGGCCCGATCGGCTCAGGCCGTGGTGCGGCGGGTGGTCCGCTTGGCGGGCGTGGCCTTCTTCCCGGCGCCCGGGGCGGTCTTCCCGCTGCTCGCTGCGGCCTTCCTCGCGGCGGGCGCGGTGGTGGTCCGTGCCGAGGCCGCCTTCTTGGCGGCGGCCTTCTTCGCCGTACCCGCAGCCGCGGAGGCGGGACTCTTCGAGGCCGCCTTCCTGCCCGCCGGGGCGCCGGCGGCGGTCGCGCCCGGAGTGAGTGAGCCCTTGGGGGCCTTGGCGACCGCGGGCCCGGCCTTCGGCAGCTTCTTCGCGCCGGAGACCAGGTCCTTGAACCCCTGTCCGGCGCGGAAGCGCGGCACCGTGGTCTTCTTGACCCGCACGCGCTCGCCGGTCTGCGGGTTGCGGGCGTAGCGGCCGGCGCGCTCCACCGACTCGAGCGTCCCGAAGCCGGTGACCTGTACGGGCTCGCCCGCCACCACCGCCCGCACCATGACGTCGAGCACGGCGTCCACGGCGTCCTCGGCGGCCGCACGGCTGCCGAGCTGCCCGGCCACCGCTTCCACCAGCTGTCCCTTGTTCACGACGACTCCCGATGAATTGAAGCGATTTGTAGTATTTCCGTCCTCACCATAGGAGCCGCTCGGACATTCCGCCCGCCAACACGGCTCGCACACCGGGTGCACCAACATCCCTGCACCGCGGTGGACTTCCAGGCCGGATCTCCGGCACGCACCTCACTCCCGGCCGTCCCCGGGCGGATTCACGCAGGGCCCATGGCGGATCCCCGGGAATGTGGGACGGTCCGGGAGACGAGGCCGGATTTCTCCGGATCGTAGGCACGGCGCGCCCCGCCGGGCCCGTCATACACGGTCGTGTCGTGCGCCGATCTCCACGTCCCACCGGTCCGTGCCGACCATCCGGGCGGTTTCACGCCACCATTGAGGTCCGGAGCTGGCGGCGAGAGCTGAGCCCGAGTTTCATGTAGACGCGACTCAGATGATATTCCACGGTTTTGGGGCTGATGTAGATCTCATTCGCGATTTCCTGATTGGTCAGCCCCTGAGCAGCGAGATGGGCGACATTCTGTTCACGTTCGGTCAGCTTCCCGAGTCTCCCGGCGTTGGACGTCGCCGAGGCGGGAGCGGGCAGGGACGCCGGCCTGGTGCCGAGACGGGCCAGGTACGGGGTGGCCTGCAGGAGGCTGAACCTCTCCCGGGCCCGATCGAGCCAGGTCTCGCCGCTGCGGTCGCCCTCCGCGAGGAGCGCTTCGCCGTAGGCCTGCTCGAGCCGGGCCCTGTGCAGGGGGATCTCGGCACGTTCCACCGGCTGGCTCAGTCCCCGACGATATGCGGCCAGCGCCCCCTTCCGGTCGCCGTGCCTGGTCGCGAGCATGCCGGTGACCAGCGCTGCGACCGCCTGGAGGCAGGGGATCTCTTCTGCCATGGCCGTCAGGTCCCGCCCTGTGGCCTCTGCCGCATCCTCCGCGCCCGCCTGCGCCCTTGCCTGGGCGAGTTGGGGGAGCCACAGAATCCGCCAGAAGCGGCGGGACGGCAGCCGTGCTGCCTGCTCAAGCGCATTCAGGGCCTTGACCACCGCCGGCGTACCCCCGCGGGCCTCGGCGATGGCCGCGTCCACCGTGGCGATGACCGGCCCGTCGAAGTACGGGTTGATCCGTTGCGACCAGTCCCACGCCGAGCGAAGGTGCCGCTCCGCGTCGTGCCAGTGCCCACGGACACCCGCCATGAGGGCGACCGCCGCGTGACACTGCCCCATTCCGAAGATGAATTCGTCGGCCGCGGCCTGGGCGAGCATCTGCTCGGCGGTCAGCGCTGCGTCGTCCCATGAACCGGCCAGAAACTGCAGGAAGGGCAGTGCGACGTAGGCACCGTTCAGCCCCCTCGCGGTGGGACGCGGCCGCCGCCTCTCCGTCACGAGGTCGTCCACGCCCGCGACCAGGTTCCCCGCCAGTCCTCCGACGAACCCCCGGGCCATCAGAAGGGGAGTGTCCGACGTGACGACCGAAGACGGCGCCTGAGGCAGCGCCGCGATCTCGGGCGACGTGGCCAGCGCCTTCGAAGGGCTCTCCGCCATCCCGACCGCGATGGTCAGGAAGTACCGGGCCTCACCCAGCGCCTGCGCGTCGAGAACCGCTTCGTCGAGGACGTGCCGCAGAAGCGGGATGGCTTCCCCGGCACGCGTCTGCCAGAAGTACATCTGCCCGAGCCCCAGCCGTGCCCGGCTGGCCAGCGTACGGTCGCCCTCGCCCTCCGCATCTTCCAACGCTTGCAGGTAGAGCGGTTCGGCAGTCGTGAACTGGGCCTGGAAGTGCGCATAACGCCCGAGGATGTAGGTCCGCCGGGAACAGGGGACACAGGCTTCGGCGACGGACCGCAACGCCGCGCTGCGCCGCGCATCGAAGGCGAGGACGTACTGCGAGCGGGCCACTGTTTCCAGTAGCCGGCGCTCGTACTCCGTCCGGTTGTCGGAGAGGTCGGCGGCCCACAGCATCAGGGTGCCCGCCCTGGCGAGCCGGCTGCTGTCGACGAGCCGCTGTGCCTCGTGCTCCAGCTCCGAGGCGAGGCCGGGGTCGACCTGGTCCGTGGCGGCCACCCGGTGGCCCCAGGCGGAGTCGCCGTCGACCACCGAAGCGGCCGCACTGTGGAGCTCACGCCTGCGCCCCGGGTCGAGCTGCCGATACACGGCCTCGCGGTGCAGTTCGTGGTCCATGCGGATCAGGGTGGTGGCCGAGGCCGGGTCCCAGCTGACCAGCCCGCTGGACAGGACGTCCCCGAGGGCGACGACGGGATCACTGACCCGGGCGAGTTGGCCGACGCGCATCAACGGCACCGTCTGGTTGAGCACCGCCAGCGCGTCGACCAGCGACCGCGCGTCCGCGGGCAGCCGGGCGAGAGCGGCTTGCACCGAAGCCGTGAGGGACTCGGGCAGGGGCAGGTGCGTGGCGGGGCTGTTGAGGTCCTCCAGCGAATTGTTCATGATCAGTGAACGCAGGTAGAGGGGGTTTCCCCCGGTGTGCGACTGCAGCCGCTCGCATGCCTGGGGCGACAACGTTCCCCCGCCCTGCCGGGCCAGGAGCTCCACCTCGGCGGGGACCAAGCCGTGAAGGTGGATGACGGTGCTGTGGTTGGCTCCGCCGGAGAGCCGTCGGATGTACTCCTCACCGTCGTTCTGGGCGGGCATCCGCGCAGTGAGGACGAGCAGCACACGGTCCGCCCACAGGCGTCTGATCAAGAAGCGCAGGGCGTTGACGGATTCGACGTCCGCCAGCGGGACGTCGTCGACGACCAGTGCGACCGGGCCGGATTCCTGGAGGGCCCCCACGAGTTGCAGCAGCTCCCCGCCGATCTGATGGGGCTGGGCGACGTCGGCGCGGCCGGCCCGCAGCGACGGGCAGCAGCTCGTCCGCCCTCCCGGCGAGCTGCGGATCCACTGGTCGACGACGCCGAAGGGCCAGTCCTTTTCGGACTCGTCGCAGCTGGCCCACAGCACCGTGAATCCGTCCAACCTCTTCACGGCGGCCCGCGCGAGTGTGCTCTTGCCTATCCCGGCCTCTCCCTCGATGCGCACCAGCCAGGGTGTTCCGGCGGCCGCCTTCTGCGCGCAGTCCGCCAACCTCGCGAGTTCTCCCGGGCGACCCACGAAGCCCGGGAGGAAAGGGACCGAACCACCCATGTTCCCATGAGACACCCGGACGACACCTGATCGCACGTCCGGCGACTGCCGCGGCCGGGCGTGATACGACTCCGCCGGAGCCTGCGCCGGGGCCCGAGTGGCGCAACCGGTCTGCGGAAGGGGCGATGTATACGCTCGATTCGCGCGCGGCGAACGCTTCCCGCCGTTCGAAACCTGTAGACGTCCGGTCCGGGAACGGGGTGGAAGAAGGAGCCATGGACGCCACCGGGACGTTGCATTTCGACCACGTCACCAAGTCCTTCGACGCCGGCCCCCCGGTCATCGCCCGACTGGACCTCCATCTGTCTCCGGGGGCCTTCATGAGCGTGGTGGGCCCCTCCGGCTGTGGCAAGACGACGATGCTGCGACTCGCGTCCGGGCTGGCCGAGCCGACCGGTGGAGCGGTCCTGGTGGACACGGACAAGATCGCTTATGTTTTTCAGGACCCCGCTCTGCTCGCATGGCGCACAGCGCTGAAGAACGTGGAACTCTCCGGCGAGCTCCACCACACCGGCAAGGCGGAGCGGAGAAGAAGGGCCACCGAGGCACTGGCCCTCGTCGGGATGGCCGGCTTCGAGGGGTACCGCCCGTCCCAGCTGTCCGGGGGGATGCGGATGCGTGTCTCACTGGCCCGGGCGCTCATGGTCGATCCGCGGATCTTCCTCTTCGACGAACCGCTCGGCGCACTCGACGAGATCACCAGGCTTCGTATGCAGGAGGAGTTGCAGAGTCTGTTCCTGTCCCAGAGCTTCACGGGCCTCTATGTCACGCATTCGATCAGCGAAGCCGTTTTCCTGTCGACGCAGGTGGCCGTGATGTCCGCCGGTCCGGGGCGGATCATCCGGGAGATCGCCGTTCCGCTCCCCTTCCCGCGGCGGCCGGAAATTCGCTTCCAGAAGGAGTTCTCGCGGATCTGTGCGGAGGTCTCCCAGGCGCTCGCGGAAGGCAGTCGGCCGTGAACCGGCACGGGAAATGCGGCCGCGCTGTCACCACGCTCGGGTGCGCAGCTGCCGGCGGCTGCTGACGCTCAGCTTCTGGTAGACGTGGCCGAGGTGATACTCGACGGTCTTGACGCTGATGAAGAGCTCGGAGGCGATTTCCCGGTTGGTCATGCCCTGGCGGGCCAGGTGAGCGATGTCGCGTTCCCGGCCGGTGAGGCCGCTCGGCTCTTCCCGGCGACCGTTCGTGGTGGCGACACCGGCCTTGGCGATGTCCTGTCTGCAGCGTTCGAGAAATGGGGCGGCGCGCAACTCCGTGAGACGCGATGCCGCCCGTTCGAGCAGTTCCGAGGATGCGGCGGGCCGTCCTGTCCGGGCGAGGAGGCGGCCCGTCGCCTGCTCGAGCAGCGCGCGGTGCAGCGGCGCGTCGTCCGGGGGGACGGGCTGCTCGAGTGCCTGCTGGTAGTGGTCCGCGGCTCGCTCCGGACGGCCGTCGTTCTCGGCCAGCTGCCCCGTCAGCCGGGCGCAGACCATATGGAGGTACGGGATTTCATGGACGAGCCGCTGGAGTTCCGACAGTGCCTCGTGGGCCTCGGGCAGGTGGCCGTTGGCCAGCAGCGCCTCGGCATACAGTGGCAGCCACCAGCTCTTGTACAGGGCCGGGCCGGAGTCCGGCGGCATGTCCAGTATCGGCTGAAGGGCCTCGAGCATCGCAGGATAGTTCGCTTGCGCCTGTCCGAGAAGGGCGCGAGAGACGGCCGTCTGCACGCGGTACCTGGGGCCGGAATCGGGTAGGCCATGCTCGGCGACGGTGATGTGATCGAGCGCCGTAGCCCATTCTCCGCGCATTGACGGAACCCATGCGGCGATGGAGTGGATGAAGGATACCGCCCTTACTTTCCGCTCCGCCTCCAGGAAGTTCATGGCATTGTGGCAGTTGATGACCGCATCGTCCCATTCGCCGAGCGTGAACTGAACCGAGGCGAGATCGGCCGATGCCCATTCCGCTACGAACGGGTACTCGCTCCTGGCGAGCTTCAGAACCATTTTCAAGTCCCCTGCACCGGCTGCCAGGTCCCCGGCGAACGATGCGTAGCAGCCGCGGTACATGACCACCACCGCGTTCGCAGGATCCGTGATCTTCGGAGTATCCGGCAGCCCGGCGAGGAAGCGGATCTCTTCCAGTGCCGCCCGCGCGCCGGCCTTGAACCCTATCCCGAACGACAGCCAGACCTTGGCGTAGCCCGCGAGAACCGGAGGGATGTCGGGAAGCCTCAGCACGCGCCGAGAAACCTCGGCCATTTCATCGCCCTTCCCCTCGTAAACATAGACGTTCCCGAGCCAGAACCCGGCCATCGCGGCGATCCACTCCTGTCCGCGGACGCGCGCGGCGTCGTCGAAGGCCCTCCCGAGCTGGGTGACGGCCTGCGCCCGCTCACCGAGAACGGCGGCGTAGGCCCCGAGGGTCAGGTCTCGCAGCGGGCTGTCCGCGCATGCCCGGACCGATTCGAGCAGGGGTGTCACGGACGTGAGCTTTCCGTGCCAGATCAGCCACGAGGCCGCCGACAGCAGGAGACGCTCGTGTTCGCTGCGCGTGGCCGAGATGTCGGAGGCCCATCGCAGCATTCTGGCCGCCCGTTCGGTGTCACCCAGCGGAAGGCGTCGCTCGGCCTCCTCCTCCAGCTGCCGGGCCAAGACCTGGTCCGGCCCCGATACCGCGGCGACACGGTGGCCCCAGGCGGCCTCCCGGTCGACCAGGTCCGCCGCCGCGGCGTGCAGCCGGCAGCGCTCCACGGGATCCGTCGCCTGCAGGATGGTCTGGCGCTGCAACTCGTGGTTGATGCTCACGTGCGCCACGACCTCGTCCGGCCACCAGCGTACGAGCCTGACATGCAAGGCCGGCTCCAGGTCCGCCGCAGGGTTCTCACAGGCGGCCAAGGCGGCGGCGAGTGCGATCGGCTGCCGACCGCCCAGGACCGCGATCGCCTCCACGAGCCTGCGGGATGGCGGGGGCAGGGCGTCCAGTTGCTGTCGGACCCCTTGGCCCAGTGACTTGGGCACGGGAAGAGCGTTCCGACCGTCGTCCAGGTCCTTCAGCTCGGTCAGCACCGTCTCCGTGAACAGCGGATGACCTTCGGTGTGCTCCCGAAGCCGTTGCGCCAGCCGGTCGTCGAGCTGGTGCTCGACCGTGGCATCCAGCCAATGACGCACGTCGGCCGTGTCCAGGCCGGTCAGTTGCACCCTGAAACCCGCCCGGGCCGAGCCCACCCACCTGTACGCCTCCTCCAAGGACTCGTCAGGGACGACCTCGGTGCTCGCCCCCAGGGACCACGGCCGGTTCCGCGCCGTGAGAACGACGAGCACCGAGTCGAACTCGAGACGGCGGATCACGAATCCCAGCGCCTGCAGGGACCGCTGGTCCGCCCACTGGAGATCGTCGATGACGAGGGCCACCGGCCCCCGCTCCTGCAACCGGCCGACGAGCGCCAGGAGCTGGGCCCCCACCGGAAGCGGTGCCGCGCCGGACGAAATCGGCATGCCCAGCAGGGGGAAGTCGTCCTGGAGCGGACCGAGACGTTGTATCAGCTGCGACACCACGCCGAAAGCGTAGTCACGCTCCGAATCGTCGCAGAAAGCCCGGAGCACGCTGAAGCCGTCCAGTGCGGCACCCGACAGACCCCGGCGGATCAATGCGGTCTTGCCGATCCCCGCTTCCCCTTCGACCAGAATCACCGCAGGGCAGCCCGCCCTGACGGTCTCCAGGCACCGGCCGATGACCGCAAGCTCATCCGCACGTCCCACGAACAAGGGACTCGCCGACACGTCCATCGCACCACCGCAGCACCGCTCGGGCAAACCGATATCCATGTGCGGCGTTCCGGGCGGGCCGCGTGACGGGACCTCCGAGGAGGATCGCAGGATCGGTGACCACCACCGTTCCCATCATGTTACTGAACTTGAATGCGCGATGTATCGGGCAGCTGTCCGGACAACGTCGTCACCGCATTCTCAAACCGGCCTCGCGGGCGTGTCGGTGGACGACTTGCACGGGTACGGCGAGAAGATCATTGGTATGGCCCGATCTGCTCCCCGAACCGGACGCCCGGGACAGCACTCCGGTCAGGTCGCCAAGACCGCCGGAAGCGGGAACACCGCCACGTCCGGGGTGAATCCGCGTCCGTCTCCGGGCGAATTCGTCCGTACGGAGAGCGTCTCCGGCTCCGAAGGGCAAGGCCGTGGACGGTGAACGGGAGTCGGATCGGAAGGATCTCGTTCGAGTCACGGCGGTCGGCGCAGGAGGGCACGGGAAGAACTCACGGGCAGGATCCGTCCTGCGTACGGTCATCCCGCCGGCGGGCGCACTGGTTCTCCTGCTCGGCCTCTGGCTGTTCGTGACCTACGTCGTCCTGTCGCCGGGCCGGCGGTTCCTGGTCCCACCGCCGCAGGAGGTCTTCGCGGATTCGTTCCTGCGGTGGTCCCATCTGAAGCCCCTGCTGGCCGCGCTGAAAGTGACCGCCGGGGTCGCGCTCACGGGACTGGTCATCGCGGCGGTGACGGGATTCCTCGTTGCGGTCCTCATGAGTCAGGCGGACTGGGCCGCACGTGCGATCTATCCCTATGCCGTCGCCCTGCAGACCGTGCCGATCCTGGCGATCGTCCCGCTGATCGGTCTGTGGTTCGGTTACAGCTTCTCCAGCCGGGTCGTCGTCTGCACCCTCATCGCGCTGTTCCCGATGATCGCCAACACACTGTTCGGTCTGCGCTCCGCCAGTCAGGAGGCCCATGATCTCTTCACCCTCAACAAGGCCACGCGATGGCAGCGTCTCACCCGGCTGCAGATCCCGGCCGCACTGCCCTCGATCTGCCTCGGGCTGCGGATCTCGTCCGGGCTTTCGGTGATCGGCGCGATCGTCGGCGATTTCTTCTTCACCCAGGGAGCGCCGGGAATCGGCACGCTCCTCGACCTCTATCGGGCAACGCTGCAGTTCGCCGACCTTTTTGCTGCGATCATCCTTTCCGCCCTCTTCGGCATCGCGGTCTTCCTGGTGTTCACCGGTCTGGGCGGTCTCGTCGCCTACCGACGCCGTTGAGATCCCGGCTGCGGTCCGTCGAATCCCGCACACCTCGAACCCGCGCTTCCAGCTCTGGAGCACCCATGCGAATCCTCTTGGTACCGACCGCCCTGATGGCAGCGGCAGCACTCGCCGCATGCAGCTCCGCCTCCGCCCCACAGGCGCCGAGCTCGGCCCTGCAGTCCCCGGACGCAGCGGTCGACCTGGCGGGTGTCTGCCCCAAGACCGTGGTAGTCCAGACGGACTGGCAGCCGGAGGCCGAGCACGGAGCCGTCTATCAGCTGCTCGGCCCCGGATACACGATCGATACGGACAAGAAGCAGGTCAGCGGCCCCCTCGTCATCAACGGCAAGGACACCGGAGTCCAGATCGAGATCAGGACCGGTGGCTCCACGATCGGTTTCCAGACCATCCCGGCACAGATGTACATCGACAAGAGCATCACGCTCGGATACGTGAGCACCGATGCGGCCATCGTCGCGGCGTCCGACCAACCCGTCAAAGCGGTCGTGTCGCCCCTCAACAAGAGCCCGCTGAGCATCATGTGGGATCCCGCCTCGAACCCGACCTGGACGGGCATCGCCGACATCGGCCGGAGCGACGCCAAGGTCGTCGTCCAGAAGGGTGTGGTGTTCGCGCCGTGGCTGGTGCAGGAAGGCCTGATCAAGTCCAGCCAACTCGACACCGGTTACGAAGGAACGCCCGCCCGATTCGTCGCCGACCCCTCGATCGCACAGCAGGCCTTCGCCACCGCCGAGCCCTACATCTACCAGCACGAGATCCCGGCCTGGGGCAAGCCGGTGAAGTACCAACTGCTCGCCGACGTCGGATACAACCTCTACCCCGAGGCGCTCTCCGTCCGCGACGGGGATCTGGCCGCCCTGTCACCGTGCCTGACCAAGCTGGTCCCCATCGTGCAGCAGGCCCAGGCGGACTACCTCGCCGATCCCGCCGCGACCAACAAGCTCATCGTGGACGCCGTCGCCAAGTACAACGACGGCTGGACCTACTCGGCGGGCGTCGCCGACTACGCCGTGCGCACGATGCGGGACCTGAACATCGTCGCCAACGACGCCTCGGGACCCCTCGGCGGCATGGACCTGAACCGGGTGGAGGCGGCCGTCAACACTTTCTCCCCGATCCTCAGGTCCACCGGCGCCACCATCCCGGAGCGCCTTCTCGCCTCGGACATCGCGACCACCGAGTTCATCGACAAGAACATCACACTGCCCCACTGAAGCCCTTGGGGCAGACACCCGGGGACGGCGCCGCCTTGCGGGCGGCGCCGTCCCCGTCTTCGGTGACCGGCCCGGCGCGGGACCGCGGTACGGCCACCGCAGCCACGACTGCCCGCCCGCCACCGCCCGGGCGGCTGCTTCGGGCCGGTCCGCCGTTCTCCACCGACCGGCCCGGTCGAGGGGACACCCGCCCCAACGGGCTGTGTCGGCCGCCCTTTCAGGCGTCGGCGGCCACGAGCGGACACAGATCGCTTCCTGATCCGGCAGACAGGCCGCAAGACCGGTTCCCCCGGCCCGTCATCTCGCTACCGTTGCCGTCCCATCGCACCGGTGGCGGGTGAACGAGGCCTCGCAGCCGGTTGCCCTCCACCGCTCATCCCGTACTCCTGCAAAGGGGAAGCGTATGCCCCCGAGCCCATGGCGCGACCGTCCCAGCCTCAAGATCCTGGCCGTCGGCGGAGCGTGCACGGCAAGCCTGCTGGTCCTGTCACCGGCCGCCGCGCACGCCGACACCACGGCCCCGTCCTCCTCCGCCACTTCGACGCCGTCCGCCTGCGCCGCCGCCCCTACCCCTGATCCCTCGGCCGACCCCTCGACCTCGGCCACCCCCGATCCGTCGGAGTGCGGGACCGCGGCACCGACGGACCCTGCCATCTCGGATGGCGCTTCGCCGGCTCCTGCGACATCGGATCCTGCGACCTCGGGCACGGCGGCGTCGGATCCTGCGACCTCGGGCACGGTGACATCGGATCCGCCGACCTCGGGCAGCGCTGCTCCGGCCCCTGCGGCATCGGACCCAGCGACGACGGATGCCGCGACCCCCGGGCCGGTGACGCCGAGCCAGGGCAGCGCGACGACCGCGCCGGCGGCTCAGAACTCCGCGGCCCCGGGCAGCACCACGAGCGCCCCCGCGGGAGCGGGAAAACCGGCCTCCGCCGGCGACCCGGCATCGGTCACCAACGTCGGCACCGGCCGGGGACTCGCCGCTCCGGTCGCAGGTTCGTCCTCGTCGAGCGACCCCTACTCGTCCTCGTCGTCGACCGACATCGGTGCCATCAGCCGCAACCAGGTCATCCAGCGCGCCAAGCAATGGGTCGCGGAAGCCGTTCCCTACAGCCAGACGTCCTGGTGGACGGACTCGCTCGGCACGTACCGGCAGGACTGCTCCGGCTACGTCTCCATGGCCTGGCATCTCGACGAGGCCACCGATTTCTGGACCGGCAACCTCGGAGTCGTCTCGCACGAGATAGCCGCCGACGACCTGCTGCCCGGGGACATCCTCCTCTCGGACTCGCACACCTTCGTCTTCGCCGGCTGGGACGACAGTTCCCACACCACCTTCGACATGTACGAGGAGTCGCGCCCCGGCACCACGGCCCACTTCATCACCGGAGCCAGTTACAGCCACTACGCCTCCACCGGCTTCAAGCCCTACCGGTACAACCAGATCACCGACGTCGACCAGAACATCCCGGTCTCCGACGCGGTCCCCGCCGCACCGGGCGTGTCCTCGGCCTCGCAGGCCTCGAGCTCCCCGTTCGCCTCCGGCCAGGCATCCGTCGCACCCGTCCACGTCACCTCGGCGCTGCTCAACAGGAACGCCGTCCCCGCCACCCTGCCGAAGGCTCCCGATGCGGTCCTGAACGGGGGCGGGGGCATCGTCACGGCGTACCCCGGAAGCACCCAGTCCGTCGCCGGGGCCAACAGCAGCGGCACCACCGCACAGGCCACCGTCCCGGTCCGGAGCGCCAATGCGGCGAAGACCACCGACGGCATCGACCGTCCCGCTCTCATCGCATCCGCAGGAGTCCTCGTCACCGGATGCCTGGGCCTGCTGTGGAGGTCACGCAGGGCGAGGTCGACGTCCGGATCCCCCGGTACCGGTTCCGACACCCCTCAGCCGCCCGCTCCGGGAGCGTCATGATCCGGTGACACTCTCCGAGCCGTGAACCGTTCGAACCGCCCGATCCGGCGACGCACCGCCCGGGAACACCCCGGGATCGCCGGAGCCCGGGCCACCCTGTGCCGCCGCCCGCGTGCCGGTGAGCCAGGCGAGGTATTCCTGGTGGAGGTAGGCGCGGGCGCCGTCCGGGCCGATGCGCCAACGGGCCGCATCCGGGCCGTGGGGGCCGACCGCATACTGAGGGAAGGCCAGATCGAACCACAGCAGACTCTGCGCGCTGACCCGGGCGACCGCGAGCAGCCGTTCCTGACGGCCCTGCCACCAACGCCGGTCGTCCACCGCGGCCTGCCGTAACAGGACCTCACGCTGCCGTACGGCTGCGCCGTTCAGCAGGTCCTGGGAAGCGAGTATCCGGGCCACTCGGGTGCTCTCCTCCTCGAGGTCGGGGGCGTGCGCATACGCTCGGCCGGCGGACGGCGTTTCGGAGACGGTGTGACCGGTCATCGGACCTTCCGGTAGGAGGAGGGGCAGCTGGACCCGGTGTGCCGGGGCAGCTGCCATCTTGGCGTATCCGGCCGCCTCCCACCCGGCCGTTGCTCCAGCCCGGCCTTCCACACCGGTCCGACCGTTGCCCGTTCTCGTCGGAGGCACGGGAGGCGCAGGAGGCGCGGACCGCGAAGCGCGATCGAGGAGGGACCGTGCCGACGGAGTGCTCGGTGTCAGGTCGCTGCGAGGGGGTGCGCAGGGGTCTGTACGGGCCCTGTGGATCGCTTCATCGGCCGGCCGCGAAGGCGTGGGCGCCGAGCCGGTGGCAGCGGTTGCGGGCCTGGCCGATCAGTCGGCGGGCGCGGTCGTGGTCCA
Organism: Kitasatospora sp. MBT63; assembly: GCF_000710465.2. Lineage (GTDB taxonomy): Bacteria > Actinomycetota > Actinomycetes > Streptomycetales > Streptomycetaceae > Kitasatospora. The sequence goes on from NZ_JAIZ01000200.1 coordinate 15,122, forward strand.
TGCGAAGGAGATGGAGTTGCCCGGCGGCGTGTTCGAGGCGGGCACGGTGCAGGGGAGGGTCGTCGGGGCCGGGGGAGCGATCGAGCTGTTGGTGGTATGCGGCGAGTGCGGTGTCGAGGTCTCCGTGGGCTTCGGCGAGCTGCCCGGTGCACCATGTGGTGATCGGTTCCAGGCAGGGGATCATGCCGGTCTGGGTCCGCAGGCGGGTGAGAGCCGATTCGGCTTCGCCCAGGTTCCCGGTGGCGATCAGTGCCTCGGTCCACATCGGCCAGAACATCAGATCCGGCCAGGCACGGGCTGGATGGCCCGCGTCGGCGGCTGCGGTCCGGTAGGCCGGGCGTAGTGCGTCCAGCATGGCGGTGTGGTCGCCCCGGGCCTGCGCCACGGCGGCCTCGGCCAGCGGCGGAAGGTCGCCGTGGATCGGCATGACGGGCCGCTGGCGCAGGGTGGCCAAGTGGCTGTGGGCGCTCTGCCAGTCCCCTCGTCCGGCCGCTATGAAGACGGTCCAGGTGTGAGCGGGGGCGTGGTGGACGTTGAAGCCGTCGATCTCGCCCTCGACCAGAGCCTGGTCGGCGTAGGAGGCCGCCCGGTCCCAGTCCCCGAGCATGTACAGACACAGGCCGAGGCTGAGCTGGGCGTGGAGCCGGCCCAGCGGTGGCGAGCCCATGGCCCGTACGGGGTGCAGCACAGTCTCGAAGTCACCCTGCGCGGCGTGCAGTTCACCGAGAGCGAGCCGGGTGTAGCCGCGGCTGACCAGGAGCATGGTGTCGGGGAGCGGGACGTTGCCCGGGTCGTCGGGCAGGCCGGTCATCCAGGGGAACGCCCTGACGCCACGGGGTCCTTCGGCGAACAGCGCCCCCATCGCGAGCAACCAGCGTGATACGGCCGTGTCGGCGGCTCTGACGGCATGATCGTCCAGTGTCCGGGCCAGCAGTTCTCTGGCGCGCGCCGGATTGTTGGTGACCAGGTCCGACAGGGCGAGCCGGAACCGGGCCGCCGCCATGACGTGAGGATCGGCGTCCGCCTCGGCCTCGGCCACCGCACGTTCCCCCAGGCGCACCGCTTGCAGGTAGTCGTTGTCCAGGTACGAGTAGCAGCTGAGCAGGACGGTCCGCAGCGCGCACGGAGCGCAGCTCTCGACGGCCGGACGCAGCGCGCGGGCGGCCGCGAGGCCGGAGGGGTTCAGGAGGTGGTTTGCGTACGATGCGGCGGTGAGCAGGCAGCGCTCGCGGTGTTCGCGGGCCTCGTCGAGGTTGGCGGCCCACAGCATCAAGGTGGCCGCACGGTCGAGGTATCCCGCCGCCGCCTTGCGGGCGGCCTCCGCTTCCAGTTCCTCGGCCAGGGCCGGGTCCCTGTGGGTGCAGGCGGCGACCCGGTGGGCCCAGGCACTGTCCAGGTCCACGATCGGGGCGGCGGCCATGTGCAGTTCCCGCCGTCGTTCGGGGCCGATGGCACGGTAGACCGCGGCCTGCTGCAGAGGATGAGCCAACCGCACCGGCCCGGAGGGCTCGTCCCACGACCGGACCACGAGTCCCGCCGCCACCAGCGGCTCCAGCGCCTGCACCG
>NZ_JAIZ01000201.1 GCF_000710465.2 Kitasatospora sp. MBT63
AGGCCGCGCCGCGCCGCCGGGCTGTGCACCGGCAGCACCAGCGCCGGCCAGCGGGCCAGGTTCCAGGGGTGGCTGAACGGCGCGTAGCGGACGTTGGACAGCAGGTTGGCGGTCCAGCCCCTGGTGTGCCAGGGCTCCGCGGGCGGCGCGGGGTGGGCCAGGGCCGGGGTGATCACCACGTCGTGGTGGGCGAAGAATCCCTCGAGCAGCGCCTGCCAGCGCTCGCGCGGCCCCGGACCGACCAGTCCGGCCCGGGCCACCGCCCGGCCGAGGGCGGCGTGCCGGCGGGGGCGCGGCGCCAGCAGCGCGGGGTCCAGGGAACGGGCGTCGGCGGCGGTACCGGCCAGCCAGTTGGCCACCGAGGCGGCGCCCAGCCAGGCCGGGTAGGGCAGTTCGGCGTCGGCCACCCGGTGACCGGCCGCCGCCAGGTGGCGTCCGGTGTCGCGGACGGCGGCCGCGCAGGCGGCGTCGACCGGGATGCCCGGCGAGCTGGACCGGACGGACAGGGCGATCCGCAGCGGCCCGGGGTCGGCGGGCGGGGTGACCGGCGAGGTGGCCGACTCACCGGCCAGGACGGCGAGGAGCAGCGCCGCGTCGGCGGCGCAGGTGGCGATCGGGCCGTTCTCGGCCATCCCGGACCAGCCGTCGACGCCCAGCCCGGCGGGCACCCGACCGGCTCCCGGCTTGAGGCCGAGGACCCCGCAGTTGGCGGACGGGATCCGGATCGAGCCCATGCCGTCGTTGCCGAGCGCGATCGGTACCAGGCCGGCGGCCACGGCGGCGGCGCTGCCGCCGGAGGAGCCGCCGGCGCTGCGCGAGAGGTCCCAGGGGCTGCGGGTGGTGCCGTGAACGCCGTCGGTGGTGCCGAAGACGCACAGTTCGGGGACGTTGGTCAGGCCGACCACCACCGCGCCGGCCGCGCGCAGCCTGCGGACCGTCTCGTGGTCGGCGGCGGCCGGGGTGTCGGGGGTGGCCGCCGAGCCGTTGCGGGTCGCCTCGCCCTCGACGGCCAGGTTGTCCTTGACCGCGACCGGCACCCCGGCCAGCGGCAGCGTGCCGAGGTCGGCCCGCCCGGCCAGCGCCTGCGCCTCCCGCAGCGCCCGCGCGGCCAGCACCTTGCGGAACGCGCCGATCTGCGGGTCGAGCCGCTCGATCAGCGCCAGATGGTCGGCCACCACGTCACGGGGCGTCACCCGGCCGCTGCGGACGCCCTCCGCGATCTCGGTGGCCGTGCGCCTCGTCCAGCCCGTCATCGCCGCTCCCCGCCCGGTCGGATCCGAGCCGTCAAGATAGCCAGTGGTCCCGGCCCGGGCAAGGGCGCCGCGGCCGGGGCGGGCAGGACGGGCCCAGCAGGACGGGCTCAGGCGGACGGCTGCGGCTCGCGCAGGTGCTCGGGCACGATCCGGTGCAGTCCCTTGCGGTCGTAGTAGGTGGTCATCGCGAAGCCGAACGCGAGCGCCAGCACCGTTCCCACCCCGATCATCATCCAGGCCCGGTTCAGGCCCGCGTCCGCCCGCGCGTCGAAGTACAGGATCGCCCGGACACCGTCGGTGAGCTGGCGCATCGGCTCGAACCAGGACAGCACCCGGTAGAAGTCCGGCAGCGCCTGGAGCGGGACGGTGGCTCCGGAGGAGGGCAGCGAGAGCGCGATGAACACGAACATGCTGACCAGCTGTCCGATCCCGCCGAACGCGGCCAGCAGCGCCTGTACGCCGAGGCCGACCGCGGCGGTGGCGCAGACCGAGAAGATCCACAGCAGTGGGAGGTGGGAGGCGTCCATCCCCAGGATCGCCACGCAGGCCAGCATGATCAGACTGGAGGTCAGCAGCGACAGCACCACCGACATGGTGCAGGTGATCGCGAGGGTCTGGGTCCGGCTGATCGGGACGGTCGGCAGCTGGCGCCGCCACGGCCCGAGCTCGCTGGCCGCGTAGCCGAGCGCCACGTCCACGCCGTTGGCGATCACGTTGCCGCCCAGGAACCCGGCCAGCACCAGCAGCAGGGTGTAGTAGAACGCGGTCAGGCCGAGCCCGCTGTGGGTGCCGATCGGATGGCCGACGGCGGTGTCGACGGTCACCGGGTCGGACAGCTGGAGCCGGGCGGCGTTGGTGGCCGACGCGCCCTCGGCCGGGAGGCGGGCGGTGAGGTTGCGGCCGAGTTCCAGCGAGGCGCTGTGGGCGGCCGCCTGGGCGATCGAGGTGGCCAGCGAGGAGGCCAGGCTGCCGGCGCCGGGATTGGTGAACACCGTCATGGTGGGCCGGGCCACCTCCGGCTGGCCGGCGGCCGGGAGCGCGGAGACGGCCGCCGTGAAGCCCTGCCGGACCGTCAGGACGGAGTACAGCTTCCCGGAGGCCAGCTGGTCCATCGCGGCGGACTCGTCCAGCTGCCGCCAGGCGATCTGCGCCCGCGGGTCGGGGGCGGCGGCGATGCCCGCGACGACGGTGGCGCCCAGGTTGGTCGGCTGTCCGGCCACGACCGCGCCCTGGTCGGCGTTGACCAGGCCGATCGGGAGGCGGTGCAGATCGCCGCGGGGGTTGAGGATGCCGCCCATGTAGACCAGCGAGAGCAGCAGCGACACCAGGCCGACGATCACGGCGGGGAGCACCCAGATCCGCGGGTTCCGCAGCACCTGCCGGGCGGTGACCTGGCGGACGGCGTGGTTCGAAGGCATGGCTCTCCCGGGGTGGCGGCTGCCGCGTAGAACCGAAAAATATCCGAATCAGGACATTCCACCCCGGCGCCTCGCCCGAGGGCCCGGGTCGGCCGACGTCGGCGCCCGGGTCGTCGCCCGCGGGCGGCGGCCGTCAGCCGGCCTGCCAGAGCTCGATCCGGTTGCCCTCGGGGTCGGTGACCCAGCCGAACCGCCCGACGCCCGCCATCTCCTGGGTCTCCCCGGCCACGTCCGCCCCCTTGGCGCGCAGCTGGGCGAGCATCGCGTCCAGGTCGCGGACCCGGAAGTTCAGCATGACCCGCTGCTCGCGGGACCCGAAGTAGTCCGTGCCGGACTCGAAGGTGGCGAAGACCGTCGGCCCGGCCCCCTGCTGCCACAGGCCGTGCTCGTCCGCGTCCAGGCCCAGGCTGTCGCGGTACCACGCACCCAGCGCCTCCGGGTCCGCGGCCCGCAGGAAGTACCCGCCGATTCCCAGCACTCGTTCCATGCCGCCATCCTGCCAGGACGGTCCGACAGTGGCGGGAGCCCCGCCGGTTCCGCCCCCGGACCGGCCCTCGCACCACCGGCGGAACGGCCCATCCACCGCACTGCACAAGGTTCGTTCGCATGCTTCCCTGGGAAGGCCGCACAGCCGGGGCGCACTGGTCTCAGCGCCCGTCCCGGTCTGTCGCCGGCCTCCGGACCCCGCACCGGTGTCCGGCACGTCCACGCTCCGGCCGGACCGCTCCGGCCCGTGACCATCCGAAGGATGCACCCATGACGGACGCAACACTCACCCAGCGCTGCACCATCACCGACGCCCGCCCGGTCCTCAAGCAGGGCTCCAAGGGTGACGCCGTGAAACAGGCGCAGTGCTACCTCAACACCTCGCTGACCGCGACCGACCTGGTCCTGGACGGGGACTTCGGTCCGGTCACCGAGGCGGCGACCAGGCGGTTCCAGACCTGCGCCAAGATCACCGTCGACGGGGTGATCGGCGCCCAGACCTGGTCGTTCCTCACCTTCTGGTCGAACTCGCCGGACTTCGTCTGCTGACGACGCCCCCACCGCTCCACCGCGCCCGGCCGGCACCCCGGCCGGGCCGTTCGCCGTCCGGGCCGTTCGGCGTCCGGCCGCGGACGGACGGCCGTCACTCCCGGCCGCGCCAGGCCGAACGGGCGGCCCACACGGCGGCCGCACCGACCGCGTACCAGAGCAGGTCCGGCGGGTTGAAGTTCGAGCCGAGGATCAGCCGCGCGGCCGTACTGCGCCGGGACAGGTCCGCCGGCACGTCGGTGAGCTGGAGGAACTCCACGGTCCAGCTGAACGCCAGGGCGAGCCCGGCCGCCGTCGCCGCCCGGGCCCTCGGTGCGGCCAGCACGGTCAGGGCGCCGACCAGCACGGTGTACAGCGCATCGCCCGCGGCCTTGGCCGGCTCGCCGTCGGCCAGGGCCCGTACGCCGAGTCCCGCCGCCACCGTGAGCGCCGCCGCGACGGCCGCCGCCACCCGGGTCCGCGCCGCCGGGCCGCGCCACGCGGGGGTCGCCGGCGGCGCCGTCCGACCGGGCGTCACCGGTAGGCCTGCGGCGGGTACCAGCCGGACCGGACGGCCGTCAGGTACTGCGCGTCGCGCCGGGCGTCGGCCTCGTGCGCGAGGGTGGTGAAGCCCGCGATGAGCGTCGCGGCGAGGGAGAGGGCGGCCGGGACGGCCCACCAGATGTTCCCCGCCCCGATCGGCCCGGCCCAGACGCCCGCCAGGGCCGCCGCGAGCAGCGGGAGCAGCGTCACCCGCACCCGCTGCGCCAGCCGCCCTGCGGTGACCAGCGCGAAGCCGTACCCGAGGAAGGCCGCCGGGCCGATGACGACGGCGAGGCCGACGGCCAGCCAGACGAGATAGATGATGATCATGTGGCGCTCTCCGTTGCCGGCGAAAACCTGAAGGAGGGGGCGCGCACCGCAGCGGCCGCCGGCCCTCGTACGGGCCCGGCGACCTCCCCCGCGCCCATCCTGCCAGAGCTTTTGAACGCGTTCAATCTTGGGGTGGCTCAGGGTGCGGACCGGGCCGGGGCGTCTGGAAGACTAGGGTGCGCCTCCGGCTCCGCCCGGGGCAGCCGTACGGGGGAACGGGGCACGGCGCCGCCGCTCCCTCCTGTACCCCCGGAGCGCCGGGGGTGTCCGGCCCGCACCGACCACACGGGAGAGCACGCGTCTTGTCCGAGAACCACCCGTCCGCCGGCCCCGCCCCCGTCGGCGGCCTCACCGTGCTGCAGTCCGACTGCGGGAACTGCTTCGGGCTCTGCTGCGTCGCGCTGGCCTTCACCGCCTCCGCGGACTTCGCGATCGACAAGGACGCCGGGCAGCCCTGCCCCAACCTCCAGCAGGACTTCCGCTGCGGCATCCACACCAGGCTGCGGCCCAGCGGCTTCGCGGGCTGCACCGGCTACGACTGCTTCGGTGCCGGTCAGCGGGTCTCGCAGGCGACCTTCGGCGGGCAGGACTGGCGCCGGGCACCCGGCACCGCGCAGCAGATGTTCAAGGTGCTCCCGGTCATGCGGCAGTTGCACGAGCTGCTCTGGTACCTGACCCAGGCGCTCGCCCTGCCGGCCGCCCGCGCCGTGCACCCGCAGCTGCGACTCGCCCTGACGGAGACCGAACGGCTGGCCGCGCAGGACGCCGACACGCTGCTCGACCTGGACGTCGCCGCCCAGCGGGCCGAGGTCAACACCCTGCTGCTGCGCACCAGCGAGCTCGTCCGGGCCGGGCACCCCGGGCGCAAGAAGGACCGCCGCGGGGCCGACCTGATCGGCGCCCGGCTGAAGGGCGCGGACCTGCGCGGGGCCAACCTGCGCGGGGCCTACCTGATCGGCGCCGACCTGCGCGGCGCGGACCTGCGGGGCGCCGACCTGATCGGCGCCGACCTGCGCGACACCGATCTGCGGGGTGCCGACCTGACCGGGAGCGTCTTCCTCACCCAGGGCCAGCTCAACACCGCCCGCGGCGACGCCTCGACCAGGCTGCCGGACGGGCTCGGCCGCCCCTCCCACTGGTAGGACGACAGGTCGTCATGTCGACATGGGAGCCGGCGCTGGCCCGGCTGTGTGCGGTACCGGTCCCCGAGGACGGCTCCGGCGAGCTCCCGGACGAGCTCTTCGATGCCGTGGAGGACCTGATCACCGCCCACGGCGCGGACGACATCGCCGAGATCGTCGCCGCCGCCGTGCACGCGGGGCGCACCACGGTCGCGCGGGCGAGCACGTTCCTGAACGTCGCGACCTGGTCCGGTACCGACAACGGGGCCTCGATGCGGCACACGCTGAACGGCTGGGTGCGGCGGGCGGACGACACCGTCCGGCTGCACCTGGCCCTTCACCACGAGGCGTACCCCCTGCCCGGCGCCGCGGAGATGAGAGCGGTGCTGCCCGCGATCGCGACCCGGTACCCGGAGCACCGCGCCATCTGCGAGGCCCTGCTCTCGACGCGCCCGGACGACTGATCCAGCGCGGCCCCCAGCAGCTCATCGGGGCACCGGCTCGGGCACCGGTACGGGGCTCCGGCCGCACGGCTCGAAGCCCCGGTAGCGCCCGGGGCCGTCCGACATCAGCGCCGCGCCGTCGCGGGCCGTCCGTGGACCGGGCGGCGGGCGGGGAAGGCGTGCCGGCGGGCCA
>NZ_JAIZ01000202.1 GCF_000710465.2 Kitasatospora sp. MBT63
GGGACCGGCCGCGTTCCGTCCAGGCCGGGGCGGCGGGGGCGGGGGCGAGCCGGCCCCGGGCCGCGTGGCCGCCGCGGGCCGGGCCTGACCCGCCGAGGGCGTCGTCGGCTCGGAGTTCCGCTGCCTCGGCGGTCCCGCGATGAGACTGTTCGTTCCTTGGACCACGCGCTGCAGCAACCCGGTACGCGGCGGTGCGTCCGCCTGCTCCTGCTGCTCCGGTACCTCGACGGCCGGGGCGGCCTTCGGTGTCTGCTTCTCCCCCGTCCATTCGAGGAAGCCTCCGCAGGTGCCGCAGAAGGCGTCGTCGTCACGGTTGTGCAGCCCGCAGCTGCGACACACGATCATCGCTCGACGACCTCCAGACTGTGCGGGACATGGGCGGGTTTCTCTGCCACGAGCAGCTCTTCCAGGGCGGTGACGTCCACCGGCGTACCCTTCGCCACCGTCACCCGGACGGCGAGGTGGGTCTGCGCCCGGCCCGGCAACGGGGAGTTGGGGGTCGTGGACCAGCGGATTCCGCCGCTCTCGGTGATCTCCACCTCGCCACCGGTGGCGAGCTGGACCATGGCCCGCAGACCGTCGACGGTCCCTCGTCCGCGAAAGAGCCGCACGCACTCGGCCACGGCCTCGCGTTGTCGCTCCAGCGGCCAGTTCTCGTCCAGGACGGTGCCCAGCCAGCCCGCCAGCCAGGGCACGAAGTCCGGGGGCGCCAGCGCCGGGTCCACGTACGCGGCCAGGCAGTCCAGGGTGGAGATCGCCGGAGCCAGCACCTCGTCCAGGGCCCCGGTCCAGCTCATCGCCACCGGGTCCTCCTGGAAGACCGCGGGCAGCATGGCACCGATCGGGTACGGCGTGCCCAGCCCTTCCACGGCTCTTCGCATCAGTGCGCCTCCACTCTGATCTGGTGCTCGTACGAGAACACCAGGCTGTTCGTATCGAGATCGATCCGGGCGGTCTCCTTGCCGTGCACCCCGGTGACCGGGTCGGCGGAGAACAGCCGCACGTCCTCGACCAGTTCGACCCCGGACACCTGCTGCAGCCGCCCGAAGATCTCCCCGGCCTGCACGGGCCGGCCGAACGGCCAGCCTGCCCCGTCGGGCCCGCCGCCCGGCAGCGGGTTGAGGTACCGGTAGAGGACGTCGAGGGCGTCCTCCCGCACCCGTTCGGCGTTCACCCGCGGCCGCGCCACCAGACGGGCGACCACGGTGACACCGCGGTACAGCGGCGGTTCGAGCACCGCGCGGGTGCCCACCACCCGTGCCCGGTCCAGGCGTTCACCGATCCGGCGCAGGGTCGGCTCCGGCGGGACGAGGTTCTCGAACAGGATCCGCCCGTCCGGCATCGCCGCAGCCGGAACGACCAGCACCCGCACGGCCCCGGCGTCGGCCGCGTCCCGGCCGGCCGGCACACACCGCACCCGGGCGATCTCCGGCGCCGCCTCGCGGGCCAGGATCTCGTAGTCCTCCGCGGTCACCGCCCGGCTGCGGGTACGCACCAGCAGCGGCCCGCGGTCCTTCGCCTCCTCCAGGGTCTCCCCGTCCACCCCGCCCTGGGCCGGCCGCCGGTTCTCCACGGCCGTGACCGACGGGATCGAGGACTTCAACCGGCTGATGGCCCCCGCCGCCACGTTCCCGTGCGCGCCGCCCCCGGTCGCGTACCCGCGGATGCGCACCTCGGCGCCCTTGTCGGGGACCGCGCCGTAGCGGCGCAGGCCGCCGTCAGGTTCGCGCACCGCCGGGCCGAACAGCAGCAGGCCCGAGACCGCGTCCAGCGCGAAGTGCCGGTCCTGCGGGCCGCTGTCGGCGAAGTGCTCGACCTCGCTCCACTCCACCCAGCCGTCCGGCGAGCTGGTCTCCACGACCGTCGGACCGTAACCGGCCAGTACGGGGCTGCGCCGCAGCGGGAACCTCTGGCCGGGCACGCCCTCCGCCTCGCCCAGCACCTCCGGGCCGGCCGGATCGGCGTGCAGTGCCTCGACGGTCGCGCCCACCGTACAGACCGTCAGCCCGTCGACGACCGGCGAGTTCGCATAGGGGGGCTGCCCCTCCTCCGGCTCGACGACCAGCGCCCTGATCCAGCCCGCCCGGTCACCCCCGATCACCGAGGCCCGGTGCCCGGCCGGTACGTGCAGGACGATCGCACCCGAGGTGTTCAGACCCCCGGTCTCGTCCAGGCTCGTCTCGCACGGCGCCCAGCCGTCACCGGCCCACGCTTCCCAGACCAGCGGCGGATGCTTGGGGTTGACCCCCACACCCTCCACCCGGCCGCGGAAGCCGATCCTGACGACGCATCCGGGGACGGGGTCGGACAGGCCGATCAGCAGCGCATCGCCGATCCCGGGGCGCCGCCGGAACGCCGTGAACGGCCGCCCGTCGGCGAGCGACCGCGAGCGGTCCGCAGTCCCGCCGGGCTGCTCCTGCCCGGCACCGCCCGTGCCCTGGCCCTCCGCGGCCTCCGCCTCGGCCGGGGTCCTGACCCTGGCGAGCGAGCACGGCACCACGGCCAGGTCCTCCCGGGTGGAGAACACGATCGACTCGGCGGTGGCCGTGCGCACGGTGCCCACCCTGGTGCCCGCGGCGATCGTCAGCGGCGAACCGGCCGGGCTGGAGAGCCAGAAGGTGACGGGTGCCCGGGCCGGGGTGGGCGGCAGCATGCGCAGACCGATCAGGTTGAGGAACGTCACGTACAGCCGGTCGGGAATCTGGTTCAGCCGGTAGAACAGCTGGTCGGTCATGTGGGCGAAGGTCTCGATCAGGGTGACGCCGGGGTCGGAGACGTTGTGGTCCGTCCACGCCGGGCAGCGCCGCATCACCAGGCGCTTCGCCTCGTCGACCAGGTCCTGGAAACGACGGTCGTCGAGGTCGGGGGCAGGCAGGGGCATCAGTACTCGCCCTCCTCGTGCTCGGGGATGGTGTAGAAGGGGAAGACGAGGTTGCGTGGACTGTTGGTACCGGGGATGACGTACCGGATGTCGATGTAGAGCAGACCGGGACGCTCCCGGTCCGGGTACACCTCCACCTCGGCGACGTCCACGCGCGGCTCCCACTGCTCGATCGCACGCCTCACCAAGTCGGCTATCTCCGCGGTCTTGTGGACGCTCGCACCGTCGAACACGTAGTCCCGCAGGGTGCTGCCGAACCGCGGCCGCATCGGGCGCTCACCCGGGTACGTCTCCAGGATCAGCCGCATCGCCTGCTCCAGCTTGACGGTCCCCGAGGCCATCGCCACCGTGCCCGCGGGCTCCACCGCGAACGGGAACGACCAGCCGCTCCCGACGAAATCGGTCATCGCGGCCTCACCCGCCCAACGAGATGGACGCGCCCGACACCGACACGGTGCCCTGGCTCTGGATGGTCAGCGAGCCCGCGGACTTCAGCGTCAGTGCGTCACCACCGTCGATGGTCACGGTGCCGGCGTCGCCCGTCACGATGTTGATGGTCCCCGCCCGGCCGCACTCGATGGTCAGCTGCCCGGCCGGATCCGCGGGCGCGCACCTCAGCGCCAACGACCCCTGAACGGCGTCCATGTCCAACTCGAAGGACCCGTCACCGGTACCGAGCGTGATCCGCGACCGCTCCGGCGTCGGCCCGTCACCCATCTCGTCGTGGAACACCAGCCGGTTGCCCGAGGCGGAGACGAAGCCGCGGCGCGCGACCGTGGCGTCCGCGCCACCCGGCCCCCGCACCACCGCGCCGCCACCGAGGTCGTACGCACTGTGCTCGGTGACCACACCGCCGAGCACATACGGACGGCGCGGATCACCGAACTCGAACCCCACCAGCACCTGGTCACCGACCTCCGGCAGGAACATCGCCCCGCTGCGCCGGCCCGCACCGAACTGGACCACCGGCGCCCAGTCCGTCCGCACGTCGGGCGACAGCCACGGCATCGTCAGCCGCACCCGGGCGTGGTCGTCACCGATGTCGTCGACCATCGCGCAGACCAGCCCCGGGATCCGCAGCGGATCGGCGGCGCCGGCCGAGGCGAGGTCGAGCAGCGAACGGTCTTGCGAGCCCCCGGCCGTGAACTCGGTACGGTAGCCGCGGTCCGTCAGATCGAAGACGTGCCGGGCCCGGGTGACCAGCCAGGTGTCGGGGAACCGGCCTGGGATCCCGCGGACCTTGACGGTGACGCCCGCCCGGACGGCGGGGTTGCCCATCGCGTCGCCCTCCGCCTCGGCGAAGGTGCCGCCGACGAAGGCGGCCAGAGCCTCGGCCGCGACCTGCGCACTGCCGACCGGCACAGTGCCGACGACGTGGGCGGTCGTGCTCGGCGCGGGGCCGCCGTCCTCCGACCCCGGCCCGCCCGCCGCCACACCCACCGGAACGGCCGACCCCGACGAGAACAGCCCCGCGACCCCGGCTGCGTCCTGCACACCCGGCGCCGAGGTGAAGACCGAGGCGACCGGCACCACGGACGCGTCCGCGAGCACGGCCCGCAACGGATCCCAGACCCGCACCTCGACCTCCGACGGCAGGTTCCCGGCGGTGACCCGCGGCTCGAACCGCAGCAGATCGCCCGGTATCGCCAGCTCCGGCGGGCTGCCACCGGAGTCCGACACCGTACGGGCCGGACGGAAGCAGAACCGGCCGTCGACCATCCCGAACTCGAACCCGATCTCCCTCGCGCGCCGGTCCAGGAACTCCCAGTCGCTCTGATTGCACTGCAGCACGTGCTCGTGCACGGTCCCGGTGTCGGCGATCCCGCCGATCGGCAACTGCGCCTCCTCGGCGATCCGCAGCGCGATGTCGGAGTCGGTCGCGTCGGCGAACGACCGGGTTCTGCGCGCCCGTTGCAGCCGGTGGCACAGGTCGTAACCACGGATCACCGTCTGCCCGGAGATGCCGTGATAGTGCCCCTCGACGGCGGTGATCTCGCCGACGATCAGCCGGCCCCCCGGCCCGGACCCGGTCCGTACCTGGACCCGCGTCCCGATCTCCAGCCCGGCATCGTCCAGGGCGAACCCGGTCAGGTCGTCGAAGGCGAGCACGAACATGGCCGGCAGCCGCAGGTGGGTGTCCACCTCGGCCCGCGCCAGACACCGCGCGGCGACCCCGGACAGCTCGCGCCCCGTACCCGGACCGATCAGAACCGTCGGCCGTACGGTGAAGGCCGGCCCCTGCGGTACGGTCATCGCTCGCTCTCCTGTGATCCGGGCAGGTAGACGAGTGTTCCCGGCCGCACCCGCAGCGGATCGTCGAAACGGTTCGCCGCGGCGATCTCGCGCCACCGCCCGGGGCTGCCGCAGGCGCGTGTCGCGAGATGCGGCAGGCTCTCCGCACCGGTGAGCAGATGACTGCGGCGCCCGGGTGCACCGCCCGAACTGGGGTTGGTGGGCGTCTCGGTGTTCCTGACCTCATGGAGCGTCAGGTCGACCGCGGCCCGCACGGGTACCCCGGAACGGTTGAACCGGCTGTACGTGACGGTCGCCTGGTGGAGCGTGACCCGGGTCTGCCTGCTTCCCCAGATGAAGTGCAGAAGCCTCGGGACGAACGTCTCCGAGGAATTGACCGCGGGCTCCAGATACGTCCATCCGAGCAGGCGCTCACAGGTCTTCAGCACGTCCCGGCCGTCGAAGGTGCACGAGCGCAGCACGATGCTCGTCGTGCCCATGGCCTTCGCCATGTCCTCCAGACTGAAGGAGGAGGCGGCCGCGTTGCCGTACGTGTTGGCCGTGTGGGAGACGGTGATGGTGGCCGGGTTGAACTGGAACTGGACGTACCCGGTCGGAGGGGTCGAGTCGACAGGGCCGAGCTGCGCTCTGGCGTCGGTGGACAGCGTGGGCTCCCGAAGGTGAGAGGGGATCCGGGTGCCACACCGTGTCGGCACCGGTGATGACAGCCGTGTTACGGCGCTTGCGGTGTGGCGGCGGGTCAGGGCAGAAAACCGGCGTGTTCGAGGGTGAGCGTCTCGATGGCGACCGCGTTCTGCTTGGCGTCCATGACCGGCCCGCTCCACGAGGCCGGATAGGCGTCGTGCAGGGTCCAGGCGGCGACCGGCTGCTGGTGGACGTCCTGCAGGACGATCTTCACCGTGCCCTTCGGCGGATGGGCGCCGTTCTCGTCGTCGTTCATCCAGCTCGCGACGAACCGGGCGAGCCAGTTCTGCAGGTCCTGGGAGCTCTTCGACTCCATCGCCCGCTCCAGGACCACCGCGGAGTAGACGACCTGGCCGGGAAGTTTGACCTCGCCGCTGTAGTCGCCACCTACCTTGACCGTCTCGGTCCTGAAGTCGACCTTCAGCCCCCGGCAGGCCGACCACTCCCCGAGCGGCACACTGGTGGCTCCCTCGAAGGTGACGGTGAAACGCATGGACAGGCCGTACTGCCGGAACGCGGCTCCGGCCGCCGCCCTGTGCGCCATGGACGCGGCTGCGGACGCGCCCGTGGCGAGACCGGTCGGGGTGGCGGCGTGGTCGGCTGTCACGGCGATGGAGGCGATGCTCACTGCGGGGCTGCCTTTCTGCTCTTCGGTCCGGTGGTCAGGAGGGGGAGATCATCGGTACGGGCGCGGCCGACGCCGAGGAGTCCAGGTCGTCCTCCAGGAAGCCGCTGTGGGCGAGCTTGAGGGTCTCGATCGCGGGCTTGGCGCCTCCCGCGTCGAACGAGTCGATGGACCAGGAGATCGGGAAGAACTCGCTCAGCCGCCACTCGACCACCGGGATCCCGACGAAGTTGACCAGCTGGATCGTGCCGCTCTGGGGCTGTGGCCGCCTGGAGGTCTGCGCGAGCCAGTGCTGCACCACCCGTGAGAACGGTCCGGCGGCCCGGCTGAGCGTGATCGGCTCGTACCGGGTGGCCCCCGGGTAGAGCCAGACGTGGTTCCCGCGGTCCCCGACCCGGTGCTCCACCTGCTGCCAGGACACCGACAGCCCGGTCACCTTGGACCACTCGCCGAAGTGGTAGGCGACGTTGTCGATGAAGACGGCGAACCGGTGGCTCATACCGACCATCCGCGGGTCGGCGATGTTCCCGGCCTGCTCGGCCGCGCCGAGCATCGACTCCATCATCGGATCTCCGTAGGTTCCAGGGCGGTCCCGGGGACCGGATGCGGCCGGTCGGGCTGCGCCGACCGGGACTTGTCAGGAGTAGCGGCCACCACCGCGCGGTGGTGGCCGTGGTGCGCCGGGGCAATGGTGCGAGGTGCGCCTGCCGGGGAGCGTCCCCGGTCACCGCACCTGCCCCAGGGGCCCGGCTTCGCCGAGCCGCCCGGATCGCTCGCGGTCGACGAGCAGTTCGCGGCGCAGCCGGGCGTGGATCGTCCGGTAGATCCGTCCGGCCAGTTCCGCGACGTGGCCCGGGTCGTCGAGGTCCATCGGGCGCTTGCCGCCGGGCTCGACGAGCCTGCCCCCGGTCGAGGCCGGTGCGGCGTCCACGCGCACCGGTTCCCCCGTGGAAGCCGCCGGCGGCGCCGCCGGCGCCGGCGCCGCGTTCATGGACACACCCGTCGGTGCGGGCACGGGAGCGGCCGCGGCGGTCACATCGCCGGTCTGCCGCTGCACCCCGCCCACGGGCGCCGGGTGCCCGGGCGGGGTCCACGGCAGCGGGAAGGTGTCGCTGCCCGCGGGTGCCTGCGTGCTCAGGCCGCGTGCCCGGCGCTCGGCCGACACCGCTGCGGCTTCCAGGGCGGCGCCGGCCTCGGAATCCTCCGGAGGGAGCGCGGAGCCCAGAACGCGCTGCTGCGCGGCGTGGGTGAGCTCGTGGGCGAGAAGTCCGCGTGCCACCGGATGATCGAGCAGCCCTTCCCGTTCGGGGAGGTACACCTCGCCACCGCGGGTGAACGCGCGGGCTCCGAGCACGGCGGCCTCGGCCGCGGCCTCGGGACCGCGGTGGATCGGCACATCGCTCACGTCCACGCCGTGTGCCTGCAGCACGGCCGCGGCGAGATCGGGCGGGGCGGTCGGCCCGGGTGCGTGCGGTCCGTCCGGGCGCTGTCCGCCCGGGCGGGGTCCGGGCGGACCGGAATCGGGGTGGACCAGATCCTGCCCGCGCCGAGCGGGCCGCGGCCCGCGGTGAACAGGCGGATGCACCGGGGCGGCGGTCGCCACCCGGGCCGGTGCGGGCCCGGCCGTCGCGGGCTCATCCGCTGCGGACTTCTCGGCCGTTGCGCGGAACGGCCGTTCACCGAGGACGAACCGGTGGACGGGACGTGCGGCCTGTCGGGCCGGCGGCTCGCCGGGCCGGTGGACGACCTGGTGAGAGGCGTTCGGGTCGGTGGCACCGTCCTCCCGCCGTTGCGGCTCCCGGTGAGGGGGTTGCACCGGCTCACCGACCGGCGCCGTGAGGCCGGCCTCGGGCGCCGGACGGTCCGTGAGCCGATCAGCCCCGGCGGGGACGTCGGGTGCGGGCCGGGGGGACGGATCCGGGTGGGCGTCCGCGTCCGCGTCGAGGCCGCCGTGGCCGCCACCGGGAGGCGGCGGCGAGGGGAACACCGGGCTGCCCGGGCCGCTCGCCCGTTGGCCGTGGACGGCGGCCGTACCGAGTGGCCCGGGCACGCCGGGCGACTCGCGCGGTGGCCCGGGGGTCTCGGCAGGGCTCTCGGGCGGATGCTCCGGAATCCGCCCGTCCACCGTCGTCGGTGGCCGGCGGATCGGGTTGCCGAGTCCGAGGCGCCGGCTCTCGGCGAGTGACGCGCGGGGCGCGGCCTTCGGCGCCACCGCCCGGGTGTTGTCCCGCGGCGGCGGAGCGGCGACGGCCTCGCTCGACCAGGAGGTGCCCGCCTCGGGCACCGGCAGCGCTGCCTCCGGCCCGCCCGGCGAGGGCGCCGTGGCCCCGGTCGCCCACGGCGGACGGTAGGACTCGACCATCTGCAGCCAGTCCGAGGAAGGCGGCGGCGCGACGGCGGGGTCTGCGGCGGGTGCGGGCTGCGGCGGTCCCACGAATCCGTCCCCGGCCTCGACCAGCTTCGGCCGGGGCCCGGACGACGCGAGCGGGCGCGGCACCAGCCGCGGTGCGGCGGGCGGCGCACCCGCAGCCCGGTCCCCGTCCGGTACCGGCACCGGCCCCCGCCGCCGTCCTCGTTCCCGAGGCGCCGCGACCGGCTCCCGCTCCGGCGGAGCATCGGAGTGGACGGCCACCAGACCGGCCACATGACCGACGGCCGTGTCCACGGCGGGCGCCGAGCCGGCCCACCGGGGAGCCGGACGCGGGGCCTGACCCGGATCCTGACGGTCCGTCGGACGGGGGAGCCGCGGTGCCCGGATCAAGGGGCGGTTCCGTTCGGCGGCGAACACACCCATCGACGGGGCCCCGGTCAACGCCGGCCGCCGGACGGTCGGTACGAGCGGCGGCAGCCGACGCCAGTGCGCACGGCCGCGCCCGCGCGCAGCAGCCTCCCCCGGCAGGGAGCCGGACTCGGGCCCTGCATCGTGGGTCTTCCCGCGTCGCCACCGGGGCATCCAACGCATCTCATCTCCTCTCCGTCCGACGGGATCAGGGCCGGAACGCCCCGAACCCCTCCGCTGCACCGCCGTCGGGACGGGTGTGGATCCGCCCGATCTCCTGGATGACCCTCTCCCGCACCGGGTGTTCGAGGCCGAGGACCTCACCCAGGGGCCAGTGCAGGTAGTACGCCACGTACACGGCCTCCTCCCAGAGCCGGTCGGCCGTGTACGTCAGGATTCCCCCGGGGCATCACCCGCGATGTCCACCGCGAACTCGTGACCGCACGAGGGACAGGCGACGTCCGCCTCGGTGTGCCCGTCCTGGTTGATCCGCCGGTAGAGGTCCTGCAGGAACGCGAGGTCCGAGGCGAACAGGTTTTCGACCACCGCCGCGTCGATCGCCGGTGTGGACCCGAGTCGGGTCAATGTCCGCGCGATCAGCACCACGCTGAGGTACGCGGGATTCTGCCGCACCCGCGGGTCGCTCTGGCTCGCGATCTCGTCGCGGGCCGTGGCCAGCCGCATCACCCCGTCCCGGTGCAGGTTGCCCTGGCCGTCCAGGTAACCCCGCGGCAGCACGAACGGGTACTGGGTCATCAACCCGGCCGAGTCGGCCGGTGCGTACAGGTCGAAGGTCGTCGGGAACGTCATCGCGGCCTCTCCTCGGGTCATCCGGCGGGCTGCATCAGGATGTGGTCGCAGTGGAGCACCACGGTCTCGGTCACCACTTCGGTCGCGCCGGCCTTCATACCGCCGATGTCCAGCTTCGACGGCCAGGCGTTCTCCAGGATGTACGTGATGATCGGGGAGTCCGACGACGGCGACCTGGACGCCGCGAACAGCATCAGCGAACAGGTCTTGCGGGCCGCGGGCTCACCCTGCAACACCGCCTGGTGCCACGCCCACATGTAGGCGTCCGTGTCCAGACCCCGCTTGAGGGTGACCGTCGGCGGCTTGGTCTTCCCGTACTGCTTCGTATGTACGATCCCCTCTCGACCGGTGGAGATGTACTCGATCGACTCGACCTCGGTGTTGATCCCGGACAGCTCACTGAACGTGGCGACCTGGATCCCGTCCACCTGGATCACGAACGTCGACGCGCTCATCACCGTCGGGTTCCCGCCGGCTCCTGCCACCTTGGACTCCCCCTCCGTTTCGCTTGCTCACAATTCCTTCCGTACACATCCGTGCGGTGCCCGCATCAACCGCCGTCGCCCTGGGCGATCATGTCGCAGGCGATCACGACGTCCTGGGTGACGACGCCTTCCCCCGCCCTGGCCGACGAAATATTGATCTTCGCGCACCAGGCGTTGACGAGCGTGTAGCTCATCAGCGGCTTCCGGTCCTGCGTGCCCGCCGACGCGCCGACGAAGATGTCCAGGCTCAGATACGGGGCGCGGGCAGTGGGCTTTCCACTGAGCGCCATCTGGTGCCAGGCCCACAACGCCAGCGAGTCGTCCAGCCCGCGCTTGAGCGTCACCGTCGGAGGCTTGGTCAGACCGAACAGCTTGCTGTGGTTGATGAACCCCGTCGGATCCGCCGACACGTACTGCTCGATGCCGATCTCGCTGCTGATGCCGGCGAGCTCCTGGAACGCGATGTTCTGCAGCCGGTGCCCGCCGGTGATCTGGATGTTCGAGGAGACCACGAAGATCGGCGCGGAGGCGACGACGTGCGGCGCCCCCTTGTCCCCCGGCGGCTGGAAACCTTGATTGAACACGATGCACGGACCCCTCTCCACCCGGCCGGAGCCGGGCTCACTCCTCCAGTGCCGCGCCCTGCGAATACTGCGAGACCCGGAACACGATGAACTCCGCCGGCTTCACCGGCGCGATCCCGACGTCGACCGTGAGGATCCCCGCATCCCGGTTCTCCGGCGGGTTGTTCTCCTCGTCGCACTTGACGAAGAACGCCTCCTCCGGGGTACGGCCGAACAGCGCACCGCTGCGCCACACCCGCCGCAGGAACATCGTGATCGTCCGCCGGACCGAACCCCACAGGAACCGGTCGTTGGGCTCGAAGACCACCCAGTTCGTGCCGTCCAGGATCGACTTCTCCACGAAGTTGAACAGCCGTCGCACGTTGAGGTAACGCCACTCGGGATCGCTGGAGAGCGTGCGCGCGCCCCAGATCCGGATGCCCTGTCCCGGGAAGGCCCGGATGCAGTTGACCGCCACCGGGTTGAGCTGGTCGTGCTCGCCACGGGTGATGTTGGTCGCGAGATCGATCACCCCGCGCACCACCTCGTTCGCCGGAGCCTTGTGCACACCGCGGCTCTCGTCGCTGCGCGCCCACACCCCGGCGACGTAACCACTGGGCGGGATCACCGAGGGCCTGCCCTTGACCGGGTCCATGACCTTGATCCACGGCCAGTAGAGCGCCGCGTACTTGGAGTCGTACCCGGCGACGTCCGTCCGCCACTCCTTGACCTGCTGGGCACCCAGCCCCGGCGGGGCGTCGAGGATCGCCACCCGGTCGGCCATCAGCTCACAGTGAGCGATCATGGCCAGCTGCACGGCTTTGACCCCGTCGAGGTCCACCGCCCCGCTCTCGTACGCCGCCATCAGATCGGGAACGCAGAGCATCGTCACGTTCTCGACCGCCTCCAGGCCCGCGAAGCCCGTCCGGTCGGCGGTGTCCCCGACGTAGTCGGCCGGGGTGACCCGCTCCACCAGCGGCCCCCCGGGAACCACCGGCGTCGATGCGGTCGTCCCTCGGCCGAGCGCGATGCGCGCGCCCTTGGCCGGCACCAGCGCCGAGGCGCCCTTGACCTCCTCCAGCGCGATCAGCTTCGAGGACTCCTTGACCACTGTCACCGCGTGGCGTGCGCCACGGCGCAGCGACAGGTTGTCGAAGACCTCCACCTCGCGGTCACCCTGCTGCACCACCAGCTTGAACATCTCGTCGCCGGGCTCCGTCGCGTCGGTGACCTCGATGCTCAGCTCGTCGCCCGCCGTCCCGGAGACCAGCGCCCTGGCCCGCAGGGCCGGGCGGGCCGCATCCCCTGCCGCCGGAAGGTCCCTCTGCGCGAGGGTGCCTGGGGCCGCAGACGCGCCACCCGGTGACTGTTCCCCGGAGACCTCCCCGCCGGCGCCGATGCGCACGATGTAGGCGGCCCCGCCGCCGTTGAGGAAGTACCCGTAGACGGACTGCGGAAGGTGTGCGCCTTCGACGAACCCGCCGAAGGCCTTCGTGTACTGAGTCCAGTTGGTCACCAGGGTCGGCTGATCGGTGACACCACGCTCGGTGAACCCCACGAAGGCACACAACGCGGTGCCCACACCTTCGATGGGCCGGGAGCCCGAGGAGACTTCCTCGACGTAGACTCCGGGGGATTGGTAACTAGGCACGTCCTGCTGACTCCCCTTCAGACCTCCGGAAAAAGCGCTGACAGGCGTCGTCGGCGGGGAAGCGCGATGGCTCACGGCCTTCCGCCGGGCGACAGCGATCAGTCTCCGGCGGACCGGACGGGTTCAGGTGCGTGCAGTGGTGGCATAGAACGCAAGCCGCTGTGCGTGATGAAGCAGAGCCGCCCGGCTCCGGCGCGGGGCGGCTCTCACCCCGCCGGAACTGGCTGCGGCGGCGGCCGGTGGAGCAGCCAGGCGGTGGTCCTGTCGGGCGGCATCGCCGCGCAGATCAGCCAGCCCTGTATCGCGTCGATCCCCTCGGTGCGCAGGCGCCTCCAGGTCCGGTGGTCCTCCACCCCTTCGGCCACGGCGGTGAGACCGAGCGTGTGCGCCAGCTCCACCGAGCAGCGGACGACCGCGGCCTCGTGGTCGTCGGAGGCCATCTCGGAGACGAACGACCTGTCGATCTTGATCTCGTCGATGGGGAGGTCGCACAGCCGGGACAGTGAGGAGTACCCGGTCCCGAAGTCGTCCAGCGAGATCCGGACCCCGTGCCGGCGAAGCTCGGCCAGGGTGTCGGCGGCGCGGCCGGGGTCGTCGAGCAACTGCCGCTCGGTGATCTCCAACCCCAGTGCCCGGGGCGGCACACGGTGACGGGACAGCGTCGCGATGACCTGCTCGGCGAACCCGGGGCCGATGATGTCACTGGGCGCGATGTTCACCGCCACGGGGATGCGCAGGCCGTGGGAACGCCACCACGACAGCTGGGCGGCCGCCCTGTCGACGGCGTAACCGGTGAGCTGCGGCATCAGCCCGCTGGACTCCGCCAGGCCGATGAACTCGTTCGGCGGGACCTGCCCGTGCCCCGGCCGGTTCCAGCGCAGCAGGGCCTCCAACGCGGTCACCCGGCCGTCCATGGAGACGATCGGCTGATAGTGGAGCTGGATCTCGGCCTGCTCGAGCGCCCGCCGCAGATCGCCGAGCAGACCGATCCGCTCCGGCGTGTCGATGTCCCGCGCCTCGTCGTACAGCTCGACCATGCTGTGACGCCGCTGGGCACAGGCCATGGCCGCGTCGGCGTGACGCAGAAGTGTCTCGGCGTCGTGAGCTCCCTCCGGAAAGGTGCAGATGCCGACACTGGCCTCCAACGTCAGATGCAGGCCGTCGAGGCGGACCGGTTCGGCCAGCCGACGCAGGACCCCGGCGGCGAGTCCGCGCAGGGACGCGGTGTCGTCGACCTGGGGAAACAGGACGGCGAACTCGTCGCACCCGATCCGGGCGACGACCGGGGAACCGGAATCCCCCGGCACCGGCCGACCGGCAGAGGACGGCGCCTCAGGGGGACCCCCGTGGAACATCTCCCGCAGCCGATGGGCGCTGACCTCCAGGAGCCGGTCACCCACCGCATGGCCGAGGGCATCGTTGATGGAGCGGAAACGGGCGAGATCCACCAGCAGGAGACCGCACCCTCGATCCTGCGCACGCATCCGGGTGATGCACCGCTCGGCCGCCACGAGCAGGGCCCGCCGGTCCGGCAGACGGGTCAGAGGGTCGATCGAATGACCTCGCCGGTGAACCTGGGCGGTCCGCCGCGAAGCCCAACCCGCAGCGAACCCGATCATCGTCCCCGCCGGGCCCAGACTCCTGCTCGTCCGCCCCATCGATCGTCTCCGTTCCGGCCCGTGCCGCTCCGTACGCCGGTCCGGGCGGAACGCGTCAGCAGGGCTCAAGTAAGGGGAGAACCCATTGTCAGCAGCGCTCCCGGCACGCCCGGTGCCTCCCCGTACCGCAGGCCGAGTGCCCGAGTCTGCCCCTCCGGGCGGCCGGCCCGGGACAGGAGCCACGGCTCCCCACGGGCGCCGGCCGCAGACCCGCCGGGCCCCCGCGCGGAACGCACGCCGTACAGATCATCCCTGCCACGGGTGCGGATCACGGACGCGCACCGGAATACCGGCGAGCTGCGCCCACAGTTCCCGCTCGGTAGGCGTCGGCGGCTGATCGGGGACGAGCCTCTCCGGGTGCCCCGGAGGAGGGCCGGACGCGACGACCCACCGGCTCAGTGCGGCGGCGCGCAGCGGTGTGGTGACCGCCGCCCAGGCCGTCCCGCAGGCCGCGGAGACCGCGCGCCACCACCGGCCGATGCGGCCGGGTGCCCGTTCCGCCCGGGGCTGCACCCACCATGAGCGACGTGACTGTGCCATCTGCGAGATCCTTCCGATCCGACGTGTACCGGTTGGCTCCAGTCTGGTCGGGGCGGTCGCCGCCGCGGGCTTCCCTTCGGGGCAGGCGGGGGTGTGGAGAGGTCCGCTCGGTGTGCGGCGTCCGAGCCCTGCGCTTCCGACACCCTTTGGCGGGGTCGGCCACGGGTGCCTGCCGGGCGGTACGGGCGGGCACCTCTCGACAGCCGCGGGAGCGGAACCTGGCACTGACAATCGCGTCGTGCTGCGCGAGAGGCCGCGCACGGAAAGGGAATCGGGTATGAGACTTGGCATTGGACGTCCGCCGGGAGGAGCCGGCAACCGTGGCCGACCGGCTGCGGTCGATCCGGGGACCAGGCGTGCCAACCCGCACCCCGGTCCCTGGCCGCCGCCTACGCCCGCTGCCCGGCGGCGCCGCCGGAAGAAGCTTCTGCTGGGGATCTCCCTGGTGGGGACGGTGTACCTGGCTGCCGGGGCCGCCGCGGCGCTGTCACTGACCCGGGCCGGTGTCGGTGAGGCGATCGCCGGCAGCGCCGCCTACCTCGCCGCCGCCTCGCTGGCGTTCGGGGTACAGGTCCCTGTGACCTGGCGGGACTACGACGTCCCCCGGGAACGGAAACGGGTTCGCTGGCCGGTGTTGGCGGTGACCGTCGGAATCGGCCTGGCGCTCGACACGGCTGTGGTCGTCGCGGTCCGGGATTTCCTGACCTTCACGGTCATCTACGGTCTGGGGGTGACGGCCGGGGTATCGGCGAACTACGTCCTGTGCGACTTCTTCGTCCTCCGTCCGCGCAGAGCCGATCGGTCGACCGTTTCGGCCCGGCGGCGGCCGAAGAAGCGCCGCCGGGTGCCGATGGCGGCCAAGTTCGCTCTGCGCGGCGTCCGTTGGCGGCAGGCCGGTCAGCGATGACCTCGGAGGGCTTCCGATCCGCCGTGGATGGGCCGGACCCGTCCGGCCCGGTGGCGACCACAGAGGCCGCCGCGCCCCCCGCTGCGCGGCGGACGGCTCACCAGATCCACAGGGGCGGTGCCGGGTACGCCTGGCGGAGTGTCGGGCCGCCGTGCGCACCGTCGCGAGGCGTGGGAACGGTGGACGGTTCTGTGGGCTCCTGGCACTTGCCGCACAGGACGAGGCCTCGGCCGCCGGGGGCGACCAACGTCGCCCAGCCCATACAGCCGTCGCAGTCGCGGGCTGCCTGAAGGTCAAGGGACTGCCCGACGACGGTGCCCTGGTGGAACTGGTTCACGGCATGCCCTCCATGTGGTCGGCGGCATGGTGCCCGCCGTGGCCGAGTCTCTTCTCACCGCTGGGCGAAGACGCTGGTGGTGATGGTCCCGTCGAACAGGCGGTGCTCCAGTGCGAGGCCTTCGGCCAGGGGGAGCGCGCGTCCGTCCAGGACGGCCCGCTTCGCGGCGAACAGGGCGGGAGCCGGATTGCGGGTCAGGTCGGCGCACCAGTCCGCGGCCCGCAGGGCGAATCCACCGCTCGGCAGGACCGCGTTGACGATGCCCAGCCGATGCGCCTCCTCTGCCGTGACCGCTCGTCCGGTGAGGATGAGGTCGGCGGCCGGGCCGTTGCCGATCAGCCGGGGGAGGCGCTGGGTCCCGCCGCCGCCCGGAATGATGCCGTTGCGGATCTCCGGCTGGCTGAAGTGCGAACGGTCGGACGCGATGCGCAGCGTACAGGCCAGTGCCGTTTCGAGACCGCCGCCCCAGGCCTGGCCGTCGATGGCCGCCACCGTCGGCTGGGGGATCGATTCGAGCAGGCCGAGGGCGCGCGGCCAGATCTCCTCCTCCTCGGCCGTCGCCAGTCCGGCGGCCTTCCGCTGGAGGATCGACAGGTCCGCGTGCTTGATGAAGATCCCGTCGATGCCGCCGGCCAGTACGACGACGCTCGCCTCGTCCGTGCGTCCGGCCAGGTCTTCCAGGTGGGACGACAGCTCCGTCAACGACTCGAGGTCGATCTGGTTGTCCGGGAGCCGACGGAAGGTCAGCGTGGCGATCTTGTTGCGAATCTCTAGGGACCAGGAGCTCATGCGGGTGGGGCCTTTCTTTGCGGCAGATCGTTCGAGTCGTTGAGTTTTCAGGGGCACCCGGGGTGCCGGGGCAGCGTGCTACGCGACCTGTATGACGATCTTCCCCCGCGCCCGCCGCGACGCGCTGAACAGGAGAGCGTCCTTGGTACGGTCCAGGGAGTACCGTCGGCCGACGTACGGCTTCAGTGCGCCGACGCTGACCAGCTCCGCGATGTCCGCGAGGTGGTCGCCTTCAGGGCGCATGAAGTAGGGCTCGACCCGCAGGTCCCGTGCCGCCGCCTGTTCCAGGGTGGCCGGAGCGAGGGGAAGCACGGACAGCAGCAGCCCGCCGGGCTTGATGACGGCGAGGGACTGCTCCTGGGTCTGTCCGCCCACCGTGTCGAGGACGACGTCGAAGTCGGCTCCGGTCTCCGCGAGGTTCTGGCTGCGGTAGTCGATCACCTCGTCGGCCCCGTGGTCGAGGGCCTGCTGCACGCTGTCGGCGGAGACGGTGGTGGCGACGGTGGCTCCCCGCTGCTTGGCCAGCTGAATGGCCAGTGAGCCCACCCCGCCTGCTCCGGCGTGGACCAGTACCCGGTCCCCGGCGTTCACCTCGGCCCTCTCGACCAGCCCTTGCCAGGCGGTCAACGCGGCGAGCGGGAGGGAGGCGGCTTCCTCGAAGGTGGTGTCGTGGGGCATCAGGGCGACATAGGACTCGGGAACGGCCACGTACTGGGCGAAGGTCCCGGGGCGGCGCGGATCCACCCGGGTGAAGACCTCGTCCCCGACGGCGAAGCGGACGACGTCCTCTCCGACCTCGACGACGACGCCCGAGGCGTCGTTCCCGAGAATCATGGGCAAGGGCATGTCCATGAGGCCACGCATCGCCCCGGACGCGACGATGTAGTCGATCGGATTGACGCCGGCCGAGTGGACCTCGATCAGTACGTCATGAGGGCGGACGGGGGGTGCCGGCTGCTCGCCGACCTCGACCACGTCCTCGATGGGACCGTACTGTTGGATAAATGCTGCCTTCACTTCTTGCGATCTCCTCGCCTCGGCCGTTCCACTTCTCGAAGAAGTAGACAGAACGGTCTGTCTATCTCTGGACTGTAGCAGTCAGCCAGCCCGGTTGGAAGTGGTGTAGACCGTGAGCTGCAAATTCCGGCTCATGCGGCAGAGTTGAAGTAGATCGTAACCGTTCAACGCCTGAGAGTGACAATCCTTTCTGGGCGTAGGTGAACGGTGTGATCTTGAAATGTATTTAAGTATTGAACGAACGTGGGGGAGTGCATGACAGGTCGGCGTCCGGGAACGGACTCGGGGCCCGGGTCGTGACCCGGGCCCCGAGGACTCCGCCGATCACCCGATGCCGGGCACGGTCAGGCTGCGCTGTACGCGGTGGTCAGTACGACGCTCTGCCTGTTGGGAAGCGCGGTGATGCTGACCGGGCTCCCCGCGGTGTAGGCGGAGCCGAAGGGGCCCGCGATGGGTGCCCACCCGGTCCAGCTTCCGTCGAGGTTCCGGGCGTCGTGATAGACGAACCCGGTGACGCCGACGGCGACGACCTGTGACGATCCGTCGGACATGCCCGCGATGCTCACGGAGGTGGCCGAGAAGATCGAGGCACCTCCGTAACCGCCCATCCGGGCGAACCCGGTGTAGGCACCGGACGCCGAACGGGCCTGGTGGTAGACCAGGTTGTCCGGACCCAGCGCGACGATCTGTGACGAGCCGTCCGGCAGCGCGGCGATCGCCAGATCGTGGGCCAGGAAGCTCTTCTCGCCGTTGAAACCGGGCACCTGGCTCCAGCCGCCCCAGGAGCCGTCGGCCTTCCGCACGCAGAGGTACACGGTCCCGTCGGCGCGGCCGATCGAGATCACCTGGGTGCTGCCGTCGGGCATCGCGGCCAGGGCGACGGCGTTGCCCGACCAGTTGCTGCCCGGGCTCTGCCCCGGAACCGGCTGGAACCCGCCGACCGTGCCGTCGACGCGCCGGGTTTCGACGTAGACGCCGTGGTCCGGGGTGACGGCCGCGATCAGTGCGCTGCCGTCGAGCAGGCCGGTCACCGCGACGTTCGTCGGGGTCTGGGCCCCGGGCGTGTCCAGAGCCTGCCAGGCTCCCACGGCACCTGCCGTGTTCCGGGTCGCCGTCCACAACCCGCCCGCCGTGCCGACCGCGACGATCTGCGCCCGGTTGTCGGGAAGGCCCGCGACCGCCTGGGCGTGCAGCGAGGTGACGGGAGGCCCGACGGAGGTGAACACCGACCGTCCCTCGACACCCGGCACGGCGGCGGACTGCGTCCAGGAGCCGTTCGGATTCCGGGTGGACGACCACAGCTGGTAGCGGCGCAGGACGTTGCGCTCGATGATGGTGCCGACCAACTGCCCGCCGGGCCAGTCCATCTCGATGATGCCGGTGTTGCCGGTGGTGGCGCGCAGGTAGTCCAACAGGCGCTGGTTCATGCCCTGACGGCCCATCGAGCCGCCGGCCACATCGGCGTAGGTCGCACCGAACGGGGGACAGCTGGCGGAGAGGCCGGTGGTGGCGACCGTGTTGCCCGAACCGGTCTCCAGCTGGTCCAGCCGCGCCTTGAGCAGTCCCCAGCGGGTGTCGAGGTTGCACTCGGTCCAGGAGATGTTACCCGTGTCGAGCCCGGCCAGACCGTAGGCGGGCTGGTGGGCGCCGTTGAACGACTCCAGCACGATCCGGCCCCGGACCTGGCCGAGCGTGGGGGACTGCGCCGCGGCGGTGCCGGTGACCGAAGGCGCCCAGAACAGGCCGGGGTAACGGGCGATGTAGCTCTGGAAGATCCGGGCTTCGTCGTCGAGCGTGGTGCTCGGCGGGTCGTTCACGCACTGGCCGATGGTCTCGGGCCCCGACCCGCACTCCCCGGCCAGCTTCATCAGGACGGTCTCGCCCGGGTGGGCGGCCAGGAACGTCCGGGCCTTGGCCAGGACGTCGTCGAAGTTGGCGTGCTCGTAGACGTTGGTGTGGTGGACGGCGAACGCGGTGCCGCTGTTGACGACCCGCACCCGGATGTCGATGGCGCGGATGCCCGCGTTGAGCTGCGCGGTGAGGGTGTCGGCGCTGTCGCCGTGGTTCTCCTGGGTCTGCCAGTACCACGGCGCGATGCCGCCGTGGATGGCCAGGGTGTCATGGGTGCCGGGGATCGACATCTGGCCGAGGCCGGTGGCGTCGGGCAGCTGGTTCATCCAGTCGGGGTTGCTCACGGCGGTCACGCTGTTGAACGACCCCGAGGAGTAACTCGGGGCCCAGGGAAGGTCGGCGGCGGAGGACGGCGCGGTGGGGATCAGGCCCAGCGCCACCACCGTGCCGACCGCGACGAGCGGCCGGACCAGCCGTCGAAGGGGACGTGCGGTGAGTCGGTTCTGCGAAGGGGGGGCAGCCACGTGAGACTCCTTACCCGATGAGGGTGAGCGGCTCCGGAATCCGGTGGGGACCGGCCGGACTGTCGTGATCGGGAGTTCGGTGGTTCGTCGGCGCCGAGCCGGATCGTTCTGATGCCGGCCCGGGGCCTGAGCCCTGGCGGCGGGCGTCGCGCCGTCCGATGCCTGTGGAGGCCGCGGCAGGGTTCACCGGGCGACGGGGAGCACGGGCGGCGATGCGTGGCGAAGAGGGACACGGCAGGGCTGATCGCGAAGTGCTGGCCCGGTTCCCGTAGCGTCCGGACGCCAGCAATGAGCATGCCAGACGAGGTGAGTCCGGAGAAGCGTTCGAGCCGTCCGTCCTGCGGGTTGCGACGACGGGCGCCGGACGCCGAGATCCGGTCGAGGCTGTGCCGCCGCACCGGAGGCCACGAACCGGACGCCATCCGGCCACGCCGAAGCCCTGACGCGCACCGTGCAGGGCGCGGCGGCAGGAACCGATGAGGCGGAACGCCCCGAACAGGACGAGCGTGGCGGAACGGGGTACGGGAGCGGGTTGTACAGGCGATTCAGATCGTTCGCATATTGAACCGGAAATCTATGGGTCCCTGTCCGAGAGGCCGTGATCTGCAGTCGGAGTTCGGTCCGGTAGCCGGCCGTGGAGTGAACTCCTGTGCCGTTTTCGCCAGAACAAGCCGAATCGCATGGAAAGCTTCGGACCCGGCGATGCCGGGCGGTGCTGCTCCGCTCCGGGCGTCCGTGAGGGTTACGCACAGGTGATGCTGGAACAGGGGATCGGTGGGGCCGGAAAATTCATTCTGGGTGGAGCCGAGCCGGCCAGGGTCTGTCGGAGTGGGCTGGGACCCTATGCTGATCTCAAGTCCCCCCTGGCGGCACTCAGTGCGCTCTCCGATTACAAGGTCGGGGAACCGCGGATCCTCATCCTGCATGGAAATATGGAACAGAAATGGCGGGAAGCCTGGCAGTGGGGGAGTGGTTCAAATCTGCCTCGGAAAGGTTCACGGGGGAGCCCGATCAAGACTCCTGCCGGTACCGGACCCGTGAAAGGCGTTCGATGCAGGGCTGCATCGCCGTGAGGAGCTCGATGACGGGGCCGTGCTCACGGATCGTCCTGCGGACGGGAGTGTCCTCCTGCCGATGCGCCGGCAGCTCGCGCGTGCGCTGGGCGTGCAGCCGGTCGAGGTGCAGCCGCATGACGTCGAGGGCATCGGTCAGGGCTGCCACGTGTCCGGCCCGCTCCTCGGGCCGGGCCGCGGTCAGGGCCGCGGGAGCGTGCACACGGTAGTCGTCGAGGCCGGGCACGAGCGCCGCCCGCCGGGTGCCGTGCGCCGTGAGGGCGGTCAGGCGTGCCATGAGCGTGGCCAGGGTCTCGACGGCGGCCGAGACCTCCGCCACCGCCGCGGGGTCGTGCGCCGGCTCCCGCCGTGCCCGCCGCAGTGACGTCTCGGCCTCGGCCAGGACGCCTTCGGCCCGGCGGCGTGCCTGATCGGCGGACGGATCGCGGGAACGGCCCAGCTCTTCCACCACCGCGCCCAGGTAGGAGGCGACCGCCCGTGTCGCCTCGGCGGCCCGTGCGCCGAGCCGGTCGTGTTCCCAGTCGGGCCACAGCAGATAGCCGCCGACGAGCGCTGCCGTGCTGCCGAGGACGGTCATGGCGATCCGCTCCAGGGCAGATCCCCAGTCACCGGGCTGCGCCACGTCACCGATCAGCAGTACCAAGGGGGTGCCGAAGACGACCCAGAACGCGTAGTTGACGGGTCTGAGGGCGAAGCCCGCACTGATCACGACGAACAGTACGACCGCGAGGACCGCGGGTTCCTCGACTCCCGCGATGAGCAGCGCGGCGCAGGTTCCACCGATCACGGTGCCGGTGATGCGCTGGCCGGCGCGTTCGACGGTGGCGCCGTACTGGGGCCGCAGAACTCTCAGGACGGCGAGGCTCGCCCACTCGCCGTGCGGCAGGCGGGCCGCCCAGACCAGGGTGAAGACGGAGGTGCAGACGGCGGTGACGCGCAGTGCGTGGCGGAAGGTGGAGGAGCCGGGCGTCATGGCCGTCCGCAGGCGGGCCGCGTCGAAGCGGTCCTGCCGGGCGGGACCGGGGTGGAGCCGGGCGGGAGCCGCGTGGCGCAGGGCGAGGGCCTGACGGTGCGCGGTGTCGGCGGCGGCGCGGATGCGGTCCAGCAGCCGGCGTTGGCGTCCGGCCCTGGCCGCCTCGGCGTAGGGCCCTCGTCCGGTGGTCGCGTCGGAGCGCAGGTCGTCGCAGGCGAGGACGAACGCCGTCATCGAGTCGGCCGAGCCCGGTGGCGGGGCCACTGCGCGGCGGGGGTGGGTGAGCAGACCGGCAACGGTCGCGCTCCGTTCGGCCAGGGCCTCGGTGGCCGTGGTGAAGGCACCGATGACGGCCCGGGGCGGGGCGCCGGTGGCGGCGAGCGCGGCGGTCAGATCGACCAGTGCGGATGCCTGGCGCAGCAGCGGTTCCAAGGTGTGGGCCAGCTGTTCGTCGCCGCCGGGGCCGCGCAGGTCCCGGACGGCCTGTTCGGCACGGCGCAGCGCGGTGACCGAGGCGTGTCCGTGGCCGGCGCCGGTCTCATCGCTGCCGACGGCGAGCCGGGCCAGGTGACGGCTGACTTCCAGGTAGGGCCGGGCGGCGGTGGCCAGGACGCCGCGCAGGCGGGGTGCGGGGGTGAGCAGGCCGGTGGCGGCGGCGTACCAGAGTCCGCCGGCCAGGACGAGGAGCGCCGCCCGCGAGGCGCCGGACGTGCCCGAGGCACTCTGCCCGGCTCCGGCGAGCAGGGCCGTCGCCGGCATGGTGCCAAGGCGGGTCACCGTCCCGTGGACCGCAGGCCCCATCGCGGCGAGGAAGACCAGCACCGCCAGCAGGGCCAGCGCGAGGGGGAACAGGCCGGTCACCAGTTCCCCGACCCCGAAGGCGAGCGCGTTGACCGCACCGGCCACGACCAGCCCGGTGGTCCGTTGCCGGCGGGGGCCGCCCTTGTTGGTGAAAGCCGCCACATAGGCGCCCAGGCACGCCAGCGCGCCCGCCTCGGAGTCACCGGCCGCCACGCCCGCCAGCAGGGGAAACCCGACGGCCACCCCGTTGACCAGTCCCGCGACGGCCGCGGGCCGGCTGCCCGGAGCCGGTGTGAACGGAGCGGGCAGCCGGGCCCCGCCGCGGTGGCCGGTCAATCCCGCTGGTACCGGCCCATCAGGACGGCCTTCGCCAGTACGTGGTCCTCGACCGCCCGTTCCAGTTCCGCGCGCCCCGCGGAGGGCGGCAGGTCCAGGCCGGTGTCGAGGGCGTAGAGGGTGAAGTAGTAGCGGTGAGGGCCGTCACCGGGCGGTGGTGCCGGTCCGATCCAGGTGTTGGTACCCCTGGAGGTGATCCCCACCACTCCGGCCTGCCCGCTGTCCGTCCCGGACATGCGGCGCTGTCCTGCCGGGATGTTCCACACCACCCAGTGGTCGAAATTCCCGTCCGGCCGCCGGTCCCGGGGTACATCGGGATCGTGCACCACCAGAGCCAGACTCGCGGCCGCGGTGGGCACGGCGTCGAACTCCAGCGGCACCAGGGACTCGCCACCGTCGATGGAGTGCTCGACGGGGATCCACCCGCCGTCATCGAAGGAGGGGCTCGAAATCCTCATACCGTCATGCTCTCCCACGAGGGGCCCGGGGCAGGCAACGGCGCCCTAGAACGCGACGAAGTCGTGGTAGCTCGCTCCTGCCATCAGCCGGGCGAGTTCCTCGTCCACGTAGAACCTCTCGCCTTTCAGGAGCCGCCCTTCCCGGGTGAGGACGACCATGATGCGGTAGACCTTCGAGTCGTACGGCGGCTTCAGCCTCAGGTCGTACTCCATGCAGGCGCTCTGCGCATCCCAGCACTCGCCGACGGGGGTGTGGGATTCGATCAGTGGGAAGAAGTTGTCGAAGTGCTCGCGGTAGAACCGTTCGACCTTTTCCCTGCCCTCCAGCCTCAGCCGGGCCGGGTGGAACTCGTAGACGGGGCGCCCGACGAGGGTGGCGAGAGTCCCCTCCAGATCGAGAGCGGTCTCCCGGTCGGAGTGGAGTCTTACGAGTTCGCGCATGTCGTCTGCCGACATCTGTTCTGGCCTTTCCGCCGGATCCGACTGTATACGAGCAGGCCGTCTTTATCATAGCTGGTGTGCGGCCGGCGCCGGGTGAGAATGGGCTCCCTCGACTGCCCGTTGACTCCATTTTGGAATCTCCTTTTCCGTTCTGCGGATCGCTGCATCTCGACTTCCGGCGATGTCCGAGGCGCGCGGGGCCAGTCATAAGTTCAGTGCACGGGCGGGGGCGGAGCGGGTGTATGTGGGTGGACTTTCGCGCAGGAATACGAGGATCCGGGGGCAGGCCGGGTGACCGGGCCCGGCTGGGCCTGGGCTCCGTCGGAGTGCCCGTGGCCGTGGCCGGTTTCGCAGGTGCGATTTCTCGCCGCCGACCTCCCGGCCTTCCTCGCCGACCCCGCGAAGCGGCCCTGGAGTCCGGTGTTCGATACGCTCCGTCGCGGGAAGCCGCCCCGGCCGAACCGGCCGGCGGCGCCCCGGAGCCCATCTGCTCGTCCGGATGCGCGGCCCGCCCGTGCGCCGGTGACCGCGACCTGACCGAAGGAGACCGCTGCCATGCGGATCGACCGGCTTGACCACCTCGTCCTGACGGTGCGGGACATCGACGCCACGGTGGACTTCTATACGAAGGTCCTCGGCATGGAAGAGACGGCCTTCCGTGGCGGGCGCCGAGCTCTGACGTTCGGCCACAGCAAGATCAACCTTCATCAGGCCGGTGCCGAGTTCGAACCCAAGGCCGCCCGGCCCGCCCCCGGCAGCGCCGACCTGTGTCTGATCGTCGATCAACCCCTCGACCAGGTGGTCGCCGAGCTCGCCGCGCACGGTGTGCCGGTCGAGGAGGGCCCTGTCGAGCGCACCGGGGCCACCGGACCCATCGACAGCGTCTACGTGCGCGACCCCGACGGCAACCTCATCGAACTGAGCAACCTCCGTCCCTGAGGCCGTTCGGACCCGTCGGCCTGTTCGAGGCATTCGCGGGGAATCCGACGGTGCGGGGCGGCCGTTCATCTGCCGGCCGCACGGTGCCAGGCTCGCGTCACCCGCCGGCAAGCCATGACTTGTAATGTCCACGACATGGACATTCAGCGTATGCCGCACGAGGCCGTCGAGCGCCTGAGCATGGCCGAGCAGCACGAGTGGTTCCGCAGTGTCACGTCCCGGCGGGCTCTGATCCGCGGCGGCCTCGCGGGCGCGGGTGCACTGGTGGCAGGTGCCTCGGTGGGGACCGGGTCGGCGTCGGCGGCCCCCGCGCCCGCGCCGAACACCGGCGGGCTGCTGGGGAAGGCGGAGCGCAGGGCGGGGGCGTCCGTCATACCGTTCGGGCGCCACCTCGCCTACGGACCCGACCCCAGAACGTCGATGTCCGTGACCTGGCAGGTCCCCGCCCTGGTGGACCGCCCGTTCGTCCGGATCGGCTGTTCCCCCACCGACCTGGGCCAGCGCATCCCGGCCCGGCTGTCCGTCCTCAGGACGCCGTACGAGTCGTTCACCGGGCCGCGCAACGGCCTGCCGCCCGTGCACCCGACCGATCTCGAGCAGTACTACCTCACCGCCCGGATCGATCACCTCACCCCCGGCCGCACGTACTTCTACACGGTCGGCCACGACGGCTACGACCCGGCCGCCCACCCGGAGCTCGGCGGCCCCGCGTCCTTCAGGACCGCCCCCGCCGGGCGCGAGAAGTACACCTTCACCGCCTTCGGGGACCAGGACGTCAACGTCGACAGCCTCGCGATGACGGCCGCGATCCGCCGCCAGGCCCCCGCCTTCCACCTGATCGCCGGAGACCTGTCCTACGCCAACGGCAACGGCGTGGGACACGTCACCGACTGGGGCTTCGACCCCCGCGCCTGGGACACCTACTTCCAGCTGAACGACTTCGTCTCCGCATCCCTGCCCTGGCAGGCGGTGGTCGGCAACCACGAGCTCGAACCCTGGTACTCCGGCGACGGCTACGGCGGCTACCGCGAGCGCTTCGCCCTGCCGGACGCCGAGCAGACGACCTACTACTCCTTCACCCACGGCAACGTCGCCTTCCTCGCCCTGGACGCCAACGACGTCGCCTACGAGCAGGCCGCCAGCCTCGGCTACACCGCAGGCGCCCAGACCAGGTGGCTCACCCGCCGGCTGGCCGCCTTCCGGGCCGACGAGAACATCGACTTCGTCGTCGCCTACTTCCACCACTGCGGGTACTGCACCGCCCCCGCCCACTCGTCCGACGACGGCGTGCGCGGCACCTGGGGACCCCTGTTCGACCAGTACGCCGTCGACCTCGTCATCAACGGTCACAACCACCTCTACGAACGCACCGACCCCCTCAAGGCCGGCCGCGCCACCGCCAAGGCCCCCATCGGATCCACCGTCACCACCACGACCCACGGCACCACCTACATCGTCGCCGGCTGCGCGGGCGACTCGCACTACAACTTCGACGTCCCCGACAGCTACCAGGGTGCCGTCCACGATGTGGACTCAGTCACCTCCACCACCCACAACCCGGCCGGCGGCAAGACCGCCGAGACCGTCGAATGGTCCCGCGTGCGCTACACCGGCTACGCCCTGCTCGCCGTGGACGTCGACCCCGGCGGGCACGGGCGCACCCCGGAACTCGTGGTACGCGGCGTCAACCAGTTCGGCGCGGAGATCGACCGCGTCACCATCCGCCGCACCTGACCCCCCGGCACCCCCACAGCCGCAGGGCCCGCCCTTTCCGGGCCCGCGGCGGCGGGAGCCCCCCGGCTCCGCCGCCGCACCGCAATCCGCCCCGACGGTCAGCCGACCGGCGGCAGCACGGCACCGGGGCCCTGCGCCGGCGCGCCGGACCGATGGAAGTACATGGTCCAGTTCGTCTCCCAGCTCTCACCGCCGTCGGCCGAGAACGCCTGCTCCCAGTAGGCCGAGTCCGCCGTGATGTCCGACCAGACGAAGCGGCACCGGATCGGGACGCCGTCGTGGGTGTCGTCACCGTGGAACACGCCCCGCCCGTCGCCGCCGAACCGGCCGCGCACGGGCGGCTGGAGCAGGCCCGTGCGGCTGCTCGCCCAGTACAACGACCACTCCATGTGCGCAGGGTCGAACAGCCTGAGGGTCAGGCCGGTGGTGCCCAGGGTGGGGAAGGTGATCTCGTCCAGATTGGCCGCCCCGTCGAACAGCGTGCCCGTGCACACCGCCCGGCCCGGGAACTCCTCCCACTCGGTGCAGCCCGCCAGTCGCGTGACGAGCCGCCGGTTCGCCACCTCCCAGGTGCCCACCAGGAAGTCGAAATCCCCGCTGCCGGGCTTCTCGATGACCGAATCGCTGTTCAAAGTGCCGACTTCCTTAGCTCTTGCTCTTGCTCTTGCGCTTGTACGGGCCGGGCCCGCTGCCCGACCGGAGGAACGTAGCCCGGCTCCACTGACACCTTGTGTCAGTGGAGTACGGCAGACTTCTCCGCATGCGTGCGAGTCGTCTGCTGTCCGTCCTGTTGCTGCTCCAGACCCGTGGCCGGATGACCGCCCGGCAGCTGGCCGAGGAGCTGGACGTGTCCGTCCGCACCGTGTACCGGGACATGGAATCGCTCAGCGCCGCCGGGGTCCCGCTCTACGCGGACCCCGGCCACGACGGCGGCTACCGGCTCATCGGCGGCTACCGGACCCGGCTGACCGGACTGACCCACGACGAGGCACAGGCGCTCTTCCTGACCGGTCTGCCCGGCGCGGCCGCGGACCTCGGCCTGGAATCCGTCCTCGCCGCCGCCCAGCTCAAGCTGACAGCCGCGCTGCCCGCCGAACTTCGCGAGCAGACCGGCGTCCTGCAGCAGCGGTTCCACCTCGACACCTCCGCCTGGTACACCGAGGCGGACGTCACACCACACCTGGCCGCCGTGGTCGACGCACTCTGGCAACAGCGCCGCATCCGGATCCGCTACCACCGCTGGAAGGCGCCCCAGGAGGTGGTCCGCACGGTCGAGCCCTACGGGGTGGTGCTCAAAGCCGGCCGCTGGTACCTGGTGGCGGGACAGCCGGAATCCGTCCGCACCTACCGCGTCTCCCAGATCCTCCGGGCCGAGGTGCTCGCGGACCACTTCGACCGGCCCGACGGCTTCGACCTGGCCACCCACTGGAAGTCCTCGCTGGACGACTTCGACGCCCGCCGTCGGCAGGGCGAGGCGCTGGTACGGCTCTCGCCGGGCATCCTGAAGGAGCTGCCGGAGCTCGTGGAACCCTCCGTCGCGCGCGCCGCCCTGGAGAGCGCCGGACCGCCCGACCCCGACGGCCGGATCCACGTCGTCATCCCGATCGAGTCCCACGACCACGCCGCCCGCACGCTGCTGCGCCTCGGCGCGGAGGCGGAGGTGCTGCAGCCCCCCGAGCTGAGGGCACTGATCGCGCGGACGGCCGCCGCCATGGCCGACACCTATCGGACCCCGCACCGGCCGGGGTAGCCCCGGGCCGTCCGAGTGAGGCTCCCCGAGCGTGCCCGGTCTCTGCCGCCGTGCACCGCCCTGCCGGCCGGTAGGGTCCCCGTGTGACCACCGTGCACTGTTCGAGGGCGTGTGCGCCCTGCTGGCGGGAAGGCCTGGTCATCGCCGCCCCCGGTGCGGCCGGCCTCCGTGTGCGGCTGTGCCGCCAGGGCGTGATCGTCGGCCGGCGGGCCGGATCATCCGGATCACCCGTGTTCGGTCCGCCCCTGCCGCCGAGGTCTTCCTCCGCCGGAACCCGGCCGGACGCCGGGCCGGCACATCCGACGGCCACGGCGTTCGCCGCC
Organism: Kitasatospora sp. MBT63; assembly: GCF_000710465.2. GTDB lineage: Bacteria > Actinomycetota > Actinomycetes > Streptomycetales > Streptomycetaceae > Kitasatospora. The sequence goes on from NZ_JAIZ01000202.1 coordinate 29,183, forward strand.
GGCTGGGACGGTGTGACCTCGGCGCCGGCCGTGCTGCTGGAGAAATCCGGCTACCGGGCCGCTCCCCACGGGGGCGACGTGCCGGTCACCGCCCCCGTCGCGGGAGAACCGACCGGACAACGAAGCTCCGGCGGCCGAACGGTTCGCGAAGCCGGACCGGTCCCCGGTTCCCGGGCGCTGCGCTACCCTTGAGGCACCGTCACTTGACGCTCTGGAGGACCGATGCGAATGGTGTTCGACCCTGCCGAGGCCGGGCAACTGCGCGCAACGGCCCGGGACACCGCGCTGGAGGATCCCACCCTCGCGTACGTCCTGCTCGACCTGGCGGAGCACGGTGTCGACCTGAACGCCTGCCGTACGTGGGAGGACATCAGGTCCGAACGCGGGATCGAGACCGCCCCGGCGGCCGGCGGCGAGCAGCGCGTTGCCTGATCGCATCCCGCGCCGCGCGGTCATCACCTTCCACGAGGTCGCCGAGCGCCAGATCGCCGAAATGGACGACGCGGCCCTGGCCAGGCTCGACCCGCACCTCAACACCATCGCATCGTCCCCGAAGACCGCCGGCGTCCAGATGCGCCCCGACAGCCCGGTCCTGGAGTACGCCAAGGACGGTGCGCGGATCGCCTACATCTCCACCGTGCTCGGCACGATCGTCCTCGTCGCCTACGTCGAGGTCGGCTGAACCCGGCCCGGCGGCCGCCCGACTCACCGGTGCGGGTCCGGCACGGCGTGCGGATCCCGTCCCGGTCGGCGGGTGCAGAAGACCGAGCGGTCTAGAAGATCCACGAGAAGATCTTGTGGATCAGGTCGAACAGCGCGCTTCCGAGCGGCCTCCTGCCGTCATCGCAGCTACCGGCGCTCTGGGTCGACGTGGCACCGAAGAACTGGTCCCCCGTGTTCTTGACCTCCGTGAACCCCAGCGGCTGCGTGGACGAGTTCCTGGGCACCGGGTTCAGACGCAGGATGCGGCCGTCGGCGGTGAAGGAGTACGTCCTTCCCGCGGACTGTGCGAGTCCGTACGACGCGGGGAGCGAACCCAGCTCCGTGGTGGTGCGGTCCGGGTGGAGCCGGAACAGAGCGGTCGGGTCCGTCGCCGACCGCCTCAGCGAGATGACGTCGCCGTCGCCTAGGACCATCAGGTCGCCGGAGGCGGAGAACCCCGCCGGGAAGTCGGCGTAGGCCGCACTCGCCCCGGTCCGAGGGTCGATGGTCCACACCGTGGTGGTGCCGCTTCCGGCCAGCAGCAAGCCGTTGGGGAGAGCGGTCAGGGAGATGATTCCGACGGCTCCGGCCGGCCCGGTGATCGGGATGGTGGAAATCTCCTGCCCCGTCCGGGGGTCGATCGTCGCCAGGACGCTGGGCGACGCCCAGTCTGCCCCGTAGAGGGTCTTCCCGTCGGAGCTGAAGGCGATGTCGCCGTAGACGCGTGTCAGCGGGACGTCGCGCAGCTTGGCGCCCGTGGCGGGGTTGAACTCCAGCAGGCGGGCGCCGTGATCCCCGGTGTTCGCCCAGAGCGACACCGGTTTGCAGCTCTGCGAGTTCGAGGGGACCTGTGCGGCATCGGCGTTCGAGGCGGTCGCCGCGAGCGAGGTTCCGGCAGTGGTCAGCGCGATCACCGCGCACATCGCGCCGTTGCGCACCTTCGAGTGACCATCGAACATCCTCATCGCCTCCGTGCCGAGTGCCGAATGGGGGACTGTGAACAGGCATCCGCATGCAGGCCGGGGTTTCCCGGTCGGCCACGTCCCACGTTCGTGCGTGGCGGCGTCGGGCGAGGATGCCCGAAGGGCAGGAGATCGGGCACGGTTCGCCGACCTCGTCCACCGGGGGGCCGCCGCCCGTCAGGTTCCGCTGGGTCAGGGACATGCCTTCGGCGTGGGGCGGGGCGGCATCATGCGCCGCGTCGGGGAGAAACGGGCCGCAGGATCACCAGACGGTTGACCGCCGCCGGCGTGGTGAAGGCGGCGAACAGGGCGGCGGCCTGAAGCGCCGGGTCCAGGTTCTGGCCCAGTCGGCCCACCAGCGTCAGGAGGGCGAGGGACGGCACGAGCCACCGGGCGACCCGGGCAGGCTGTTGTCCGACCGTGGTGACGGCGAGGAAGGCGTTGTTGCACAGGAAGATCATGAGAGCGGCCGACATCAGCCAGAGCACTCCGGGGCTCGGACGGCCGAGCAGCGTCCCCAACCCCGCGACCAGGGTCATGAGGGCCGCGGCGGGGAGGAAGTGCCCGTACATGAAGATGCGCCGGGCCAGCACGAACGCGTCGTGAGGCCGGTTCCGCAGGGTGGAGGCGGCGAGGGTCGAGCCGAAGTCGAAGTAGATCCAGCAGACCGCGCAGAGCACCGCGAAGGCCGCGACCGCGGTCGCCACCGAGTGCGGCGTGGAGTGCGCGGCGACCAGCCCGCTCACCAACTGCGCCACTCCCTCGCCGAGCACGATGATGATGAAGCCGCCGAACCGGTCCACCAGGTGGGAGACGTCCACGGAACCGGTGCGCCGGTAGAGGGCGGTGGCGATCTCGACGCCGGTCCCGGCCGCCCACAGCGGATAGACCAGCGGTGGGTGCAGGGGTATCGACGCGGCCCAGCACGTCATCGAGATCAGTACCGCGGCGCTGGAGCCTCCGCGCGGATGCCGCCGGCCGAGCAGCCATCGGACCAGCAGCAGCCCGGCCAGGACGGCCACGTAGGACCCGGCGAACAGCGCGGTGCGCCCGTGCGCGGCATCACCGGCCCCGGCGGCCATGACCAGGACGACCGCCATCTGACCCATGACCGCGACCCGGCGCTCCGCACCGCCCTCGCCGAACAGATTGGTGTAGACGGTCGAGGACACCCACACCCACCACACCGGGGCGAACAGCGCGAGCATCGTCAACGCGGCCCGGAAACTCGGGTCACCCACCAACGGGTGGGCCAACTGGGCGACCAGAGCGACGAACATCAGGTCGTAGAACAGCTCAAGCCACCCGACACGCCGGTCCTCGATCATGCCGTCAGTAAACCTTCGCCACCTGCTCGTCGTACCCGGCCGGCAGGCCCGAACGCGGTCTTCGACATCTGCGCTCAGGTCGGCGCGTTCGCGCAGGGAACGTGCTCCGGGAGCCGTACACAGTGGTCCACGCGATCCCGAGGAAGGAGCCCGGGTATGGCTGGCTGGCTCGACCCGGAGACAGCGGACCGGCAAGCGCTGGACCGTGACCTGGCCCTGCTCTCGAGCAGGACGAACGCATGCCTCGACTTCGCCACGTGCCTGTCGGACCAGGAGGCCGTGACCGCGTTCGCGGACTTCTGCCTGTACGGGCCGACCTACGATCCGCTCCCGAAGACGGACGCGGGGCAGAACCCGTCGATCGCGGAGGCCGCGCTCCTGGCGTACTGCTGCGCCACGGCGGAGACCGCCGACGTCCAGGCGGTACTCCGGGACCACCGTGCCACCTGGGGCCTGGATCCGGAGAAGAACACCCTGGTCGGCCAGGCGCTGGCGGCCGCGCGCGAAGCCGCCGGTGACGGGCTCAGCGAGGCGGACCTGCTGCGTGCGGCACTGGAAGGTGTACTCGAGGCCTATCACGAGGACTTCGTGGAAGACGTGCTGGCCCACCACACCGCTTCGCGAGACACAGAGCCCGAACCGCCGCTGTACGCGTTCCACCTGGACCTGGAGACCGCGCGGGGACGGCAGGAGCTGGGGGGCCGTTGGTACACCCGCGAGGAGGCCCTGGAGCTGTTGGGTATCGGAGGTATGGCCGGGCCGGCCGCTGCGCTGAACGCCGTGGACCGGCCCGGCACGGTCAACGGAATCAAGATCGGTAGCGTCGACGGGGCCACCACGGTCCGCGCCGTGCTGTCCCGGGAATCGGTGCGCGTGATGAACGACGGCACGCTGCTCCCGGGCTCCTCGGCCTACGTTCTGGGCGGATCGGTGCTGCTCACGGCCGTGCCGGGCCGACCGGAGGGAAGGCTGGCGGTCAGGCTGGCCGAGGATCTCGGTGCGCTCTGGACGGTATCCCTGGTATCCGGGTGGGGCGGTGTACGGATCGCCGAGGATCTCCCTCAAGAGGTCCTGGAGCAGCTGGCCGAGTTCCTTCCGCCGGGGGCGAAGCCGCGACGGCAGCAGGTCCCGGGGGAGAAGAAGGGGCCGAGCCGCAGCTCCCGGGACAGACTCTGGCGTCCCCTGCCCGACGGGTCCTGGGCCAGCTCCGCCCCCGGCGGCGAGGCTTGGCGTCCGGAGCCGGGCCCGCCCGCTGACGACGGCGCCCGGGTGGTGCTGGACGACGGAAGCACCCGTCCGTGGCGTGCCCACCGGCGTGCGCTGGCAGCCGAGCAGATCGGCCTGTCCAATCCGACGGTGCTGCCACAGCTCGGCTACGGAGAGACGCTCTACGGAATCCCCCTGCCGTGGATCAACTTGCGCAGGCTGCTGCGCGACCACGGATTCGACGCGGCGCAGGCCCGCCGCAGGCTCGCCGAGAAGTGGGAGGAGAACCCCGGCAGCACCGAGCGCACAGAGCGGATCATCCCGGAGGACCCGCTCCTGGAGCTGGCTTTGCAGATGAGGGTCGACATGTCGAGTGAGGTCCGGGTGGAGTGGCGGTTCATGGTCGGGGGCTCCCCCGTGCTGATGAGGACGGCCAACGAGCACCGGATCGACGGACTTCGCCAGAACACCGGGCGGAAGCTCCGACTCATCGAATTCGAGGCGACCCTGGTCATTGATCCGTCCGAACAGCAGCGCCGGGCCATGGAACTCGCCGCCGCACTCAAAGGGCAGGGGGCGCGGGTCCGGACGGGAACGATCAGATCGGCCAGGACGACCGTCGGGCGCCGCACCTACATCAGCGCTGCCATGGACGATCGGCTCGGGCCGTCACAGGAGCTCGCCGCACGGGTGGCGGCACGCGGCCTCACGCTCCGCAGTGCGGCCGACACCTAGACGACCGATCGACGGCGCCGCGGGGGAGAACCGAGCCCCGGTGCAGGTGGACCAGCGGCCGCGACCGCGCAGGCATAGAGGAGATAAAGGGACAATCGACATATCTGGTGCATCTGCTGTGAAATAATCGTGTCTGTGGCTGTCATCTCCAGCGACACCGAGGGGACCACCCAGACCCGGGCAGGGCCAGCGGCGGGGGGCTCGTTCGTGGGCCGCGCAGCAGAACTCGCCGTGCTGGCCCGGTACGCCGCCCAGGCCGAACAGGGCACCCCCGGCCTGGTACTTGTCGAGGGCGAGGCGGGGATCGGCAAGACCGCCCTGGTCCGCCAAGCACTCGACCACCTCGACGGCTTCTCGACCTGGTGGGCCCTGTGTGACCCCTCCGAGCAGGACTGGGCCTTCGGCGCCGTCGGCCAGTGGCTGCTCCGCGCCGACCGCGACACGCTCGAACGCTTCGAAGTCCTGAGCAGACCTCTCGGCCCCACCACCGCACCGTCCGCCGTCGGAGCCGAACTGATCGAGCTCATCGACCAGGCCCAGAGCGACGGCCCCGTTCTTCTCGCCGTCGACGACGCACAGTGGGCGGACGAGGAGTCGCTGCGCGCCCTGCGGTTCCTGCTGCGCCGCCTGTGGGCCGACAGAGTCCTGGTGGTCGTCACCGCCCGCACCTCCCCGCTCACCGCCGCAGGACCGACGGACGTCCTGTCCGAACAGGACGTCCAGGAATGGCGGCATCTGGAGTCGGGCATCGCCAACACCCACGTGCTGCGTCTGTCCGGCCTGCCCGAGAACGACGTCAGAACACTCGCCGGACCGGGAGCCGAAGCCCGACCGGACCTGGCCCATCGGCTGTGGCGCCACACCGACGGGCACCCCCTGCACCTGCTGTCCCTGCTGGAATCAGTCACCCCGGCCGACCTGGCCGACCCCGACCGCCCCCTCCCGGTGCCCACCTCGCTCAGCAGTGCCATCTGCCGGACCCTGGACACCCTGCCCCCACGGAGCCGGGCGCTCGCCGAGGTCCTCGCCGTACTCGACGCCAGAGTCCCGCTCGTCCTGGCCGGACGCTTCGCCGAGATCGACGACGTGGCCGAGGCCCTGGAGCCACTGCTGGAGTGCGGCTTGGCCGGATGGTCCCCGGGTGAACCCTCCACCCCGGTCCACCTGAACCACCAGCTGCAACGCGACGCCATCTACCAGGCCATGACACCGCAGCGCCGCCGTACGCTGCACACCGCGGCCGCCCCCCTGGTCGGCGCGGACGCCGCCTGGAGCCACCGGGTCGCAGCCTGCGACACCACCGACCCCGCCCTGGCCCTCGAACTCGAACAGGAATCCCGGCGCCAGGCCGGCGACGGCCAGCTCGCCCGCGCCGCGACCCTCCTGCGGTGGGCCGCCGACCTGTCCGACACCCGCGAACTCCACGAGGACCGCCTGCTGTCCGCCGCCACCCACATGAACAACGTCTTCAACCGCAACGGCCTCAAAGGCGCCTCCCAACTGCGCGAGGCGGTCGAACACTGCGCCCCCACCGCCCGTCGCACCATGCTGCAGTGCTGCTACGCCCAGCAGACCGGCGACTACGGCACCGCGTTGCAACTCGGAATCCTCGCCGTCACCCAGGCCCGGGAAGAGGGCGACCGGGAGACCGAGACCATCGCCACCATCCGTCAGAGCGTGGCCGCCTTCCACGCCGGGGAACAGGCACGCGCCGCCGAACTGATGAGACAGGCGGACCTGGCCACCCAGGGCACCTCCGTGCTGGTGAGATGGCTGCTGGGCATCGCCCTCATGTTCACCGAGGGCCCGCGGGCCGCTCTCCGGGAGCCCTGGCTGGCCGCCCTGCCCGAAGACCCCGCCGAGACCGCTCTGACCGACACGGTCCTGCTGGTGAACCGCGGCTTCTGCCACCTCGCCCTCGGACAGCTGCGGGAGGCGGCCCGGGACTTCAGCGCCATGCTCGCGCCGGCCAGGTCGGACGCCACCGCACCGCTCTCCCTCTCGCACGCACACAGCAACCTCGCCGTCTGCCAGTACCTGCTCGGGGACTGGCGGGCGGCCGCGGTGCAGGCCGAACTGGCTTACACCGAGGCGGAACTGGCCGCTTTCGGGACACAGGAGGCCGCCGGCCACGGCTGGGCCGCGATCGTCGCGGCCGGCCAGGGCCGCTGGGAGAGTGCCCGCGAACACTGCCGGGCGATCGCCGGCCGGCCCACCCTCCCCGTCTTCGCGGACAGCCACAGCCTCGGCCTCGCCGCCATCGCCCAGGCCCAGGCGGACCCCGCGGCCATGTACGAGGCGCTACTGCCGGCCCTCGCCCTCGTGCAGTCCGACGGCGGAGTCTGGCCGACCCACCAGTTCTGGCCGATGTGGGCCGAAGCACTCACCGGCACCGGACGAATCGACCAGGCCCGCGAAGCACTGGAGCGACTGCGGGAGCAGAGCCGACAGATCGAATTCCTGCGACCGATCACCGCCTTCACCGCAGGACGGATCGCCTTCGTCGAGGGAAACCCGGAAGCCGCCGCGGCCGCCTACGACGAAGTCCTCGCCCGACCGTTCGGACCCGACTACCCGCCCCTGCACCTGGCCCGGCTCGAACACGCGGCAGGAACACTGCACCTGCGCCAGGGCGACCGGCAACGAGCCCTCCGCCTGATCGACAGCGCCCGCGACCGCCTTCAGGGACTCGGGGCGGCCCCCTTCCTCGCCCGCCTCGAACCCGACCACCGAGCACTCGGCACCACCACTGCCCCGGAGCCCGCCGGAGCGGCCACCCGGCTCACCGACCGGGAGATGGACATCGCACGCTGCGCCGCCCAGGGCCTGACCAACCGCGAGATCGCCCAGCAGCTGTTCGTCAGCGTCAAGACCGTCGAGTACCACCTCGGCCACGTCTTCGCCAAGCTCGACCTCTCCTCACGCCGCCAGCTTCAACGCCGGCTGGCCGAGGTCGTTCCGGAACACGTCTGAGCCGTCGACCCGGACGGGACGGCCGACCTCAGACGTTTCCTCTGATCTTCGTCGGATTCGGACCGCCGCTGTCCGATTCGGACCGCGAGCTCACCCAGGCGATCCCCGCGGAGGCGACGAACTCGAACACGGCCCGCTGGGACAGGTCGAAACCGGCACTGTTCCCGGCCAGCACCATCTCCGGCGCCTTGCTGCGGAGCCGTGCACCGTGTCCGGCTCCCCCACTCATCGCCCTGATCATTTCCTTGATCTCTCCAGTGAGCGGATCGCCGCCGGGGAAGGCCTTGTCCGCCTCCTTCAGAGCATCGGTGACATTCCAGACCCCGCCCTCGCGCCCGGAGAAATTCTTCAGAGCCCCGGCAGCGGCGGCATCCGGCAGCGGGGCCCGGAGAATCGAGGTCACGGGGAGCCCGACCCCCAGGAGGTGCCTGAAGGCTTCATCGACATCATGCTCGGGAACCTCGGAGAGGCTCGACTTGAGTCGCTGCAGAGCCTGCTTCAACGGCGCGGGAACCGAGGACGAGGAGGAGGAGGGGGAGGCCGGGAACGGATCCTCACCCCCGGCCGCACGCTGGAACGCATCCAGGAAGGACTGTGCGCCCAACTTGCCCAGCTGCTCCGACTCCGGCAGCCCCCGTGCTCCCTCCAGCGCATCCCGAAGCTTGAGCAGCGCCGTACGACGGTCCCGGAGTGCCCGCATGTCGGCCCGGTCGAGGAATGCCTCCTCCACGGCCTGCAGGGGGACGCCGTGCTCGTTCTTCTGGTCGATCCCGAGGGAATTCCTCCACTGCGTCTCGAGACTGTTCGACTCCCTTTCGGTCTCGCGCAGGGACGCGTTCACCTGATTGAATCGACCGCGTATGTCGGAGGCTTTCTTGAGTACCTCCGCCTTGTGTTCCTCTAGCAGCAAGCGCTGCTTCTCCCTGCCGTCCTCCATCTGCTTCTTGACGCCCGTTATGTCATTGAGGAAGTCATTGCTGGCCTGAGTCAACTCCGTCAGCCGGCCCTGCGAGAAACCGGCCTCCTTGATGGCCGAGATGATCTCCGCATGCACGATCTCTGCGCGCCTGATCGAAGCTTCGTCCCGGTTGCTCCTCCTGAGTTCCTCCCTGGCCTTGGCCGCCTTGTCCATGATGCTCTGCGACTGCCTGTTGCCCATCTCGTTCCAGCCGTCCTCGGTCGGTGGCGCCGCTCAAGCGGCCACGGTGGTCATTCCGGCGCGCCCGGCGCGTCGAGTGCTTCGGAGAGGGCCCTGATCGCTTCGACCGCCTCGTCGAGGGTGAATCCCAGAAGCGCGTACTCCTCCTCCTGCTCCGGGGTCGGGTCCGCGGGAGGTGCCGGGGGCACCGCGCTCCAGCCCTCGTCGCCGGCTCCCGGTGTCCGCTCGGGCGAGTACAGGTACCGGTATCCGCCTGCCGTGTCCGGCAGGGTGTACCAGCCCCGTGCCCACGTTTCGTCCTCCAGGTCCTGCCAGCCGGGAATCAGGAAGACCGGCATCACCCGGGTACGGGCCTGCTCGGCGCTCAGCCACACCTCGCCGCAGCCGCTGGACCCGTTCCCGGGGGACCTGGCGTCGGCGTACTCGTAGGCGCCGTCCGGCCCTAGCCGGTAGAACATCCTGACATTGCCGTCCCAGGCCGCCTCCGAACGATCCGAAGCGCCGGAGGCGGCCCCGTCCGTACCGGCCGCCCGGGCATCGGCCCAGGCCTGGTCCCGCCAGCCGGCAGACTGCTCGTCGTACCACTCGTACGTCCCGTCCCTACGGTCGTACCGGTACGCGAGGCCGTACGCCTCGTCCCTGGCCGGTTCGGAGTAGCGGCGCTGCTCGTAGGCCAGCCACTCCTCGTCGTCCTCGCCCGCCGCGTACAGGTACCCGCCGGTGCCCGGGTCGATCCGGTAGAACTCGGTGCCGGGCGTGCCGTCGTGGTTCGGGTTGCGCCAGCACGGTTCGTCCCCGGCGTCGCCCTCCTGGCTCCGCGTGGCCTGTTCCTCCCGGGCGAGCACCACGGGGAGGAACCAGTCGATGAACGCGCCGGGGTCCGCGTCCGGACGGGTGGCTTCGACGAACCGGGACTCCCCGGCGCTGTCGCCCGCGAACCACACACGAAGAGCGTCCCGGTGGCTGACGGCCCGCCCCGGGTCGTCCGGCCACCCCCGGTCGTCCTGGAAGGCCAGCACCGCGAGCCTCTCCACCAGCAGGTCGCCCCCGGTGTGCGTCCGTGCAGGGCCGCCCTCCGCGAGCCATCCCATCAAGCACTCGACGTTCTCGGTCTCCACCGCCATGCCAGAGCCCTCCGCCCGATCCGCGAACTGACGCCACGATAGAGACCGCGCCACGACTCGAACCTGCCTGACATGGCAGAGATTCACGCAGGATCCGGCGCGGGCCCGGCATCGAAGTCGTGGCCCGGGGACGCGTGGTGCCCCAGCGGGCGAACGGAATGCCCCGACTGCCACCAATGCCCCTTTGGCGGTGTATGCACCCGCCCGCTTTGCTGTCGGGCAACTTGCTGAGGGGGCACGGAAGTTGAAGCCAGTCGTGCGGGCCCGCAGGCTGTGACCAGGAGGAACGGCCGCCACTTCGGAGACGGAACCGGTCCCTCCTCCTCACGCCTGCCACGGAACGCCCCCGTTCGCGTCCCACACCCACGCACGCAGGCACGGAAGACCCCACCCTCCCGCAGCCCAGGAGCCCGTATGCGATTCGGCCCGTTCCGCTTCCCCGCGCAGCGTCCCGGCCACCCCCGCCCGGCCACCGATACGCCCACGGCGTCGACGGGCGGTGCTGCCGCAGCGGCGGACCGACCCGGCCTGCGCGGCCTGTTCGGTCTGATCGGCCGGATCGCGGCCGAAGGCGGCCGGCCATGGCTCTGATGCAGGGGACCGAACGGGCCACCCTGGCCCAGGCCGCACTGTTCTTCGCGGACGAGAAGGCCGAGGCGGCGGGCGCCTACAACCTGGCGATCCGCGTCGAGGTCCGCGGCCCGGTGACGGCGGCCGACCTGGCCGCCGCCTGCCGCCTGCTGGTGGCCACGACACCCGCCCTGCGGGTACGGACGGGGATCGACGGCTGGACCGGCGAGATCGTCTACTGCTTCTCGGACGAGACCCCCGAGGTCGACGTACTCGCCGAGCCCGTGGCCGACACCGAAGCCTTCATCGCGGCCCGGACCATGCTGCCGTTCGAGGTGGACGGCGGCCCGCTGGTGCGCTTCCTCAGCCTCCCGGCGGGCCCGGAGCACACGACGGTGGTGCTGATCGTCCACCACCTCGTCTACGACTGGATCAGCCACCACCTCCTCGCCGAACGGCTGAGCACGCTCATCTCCGGCGCCGCAGCACCGCAACCGCCCGACGAGGACGAGTACGTCCGACTGGTCCGCCGGATCCGCGCCGCCGAGGAGGCCGCGCTCACCGAGGACCGCGACTACTGGTACGACCGGATCCAGCCGTCGGCGATGCTCACCCCGTTCCCGCGCGAGGGCTCCGCCGACACGGTGCTGCGCCGCATCATCACCGCCGACCCGGCCGCCGCGCAGGGCATCGGCCGCAGCGCCGCCTCCGCCGGCGTCAGCGTGTTCAAGCTGGTCTCGGCGGCGGTGCACCATGCCCTGCCCGTCCCGGACGGCGGCGTGACCGTCCTCGGCGCGGCCGCGTCCCAGCGGCCCGCCGCGCACGCCCCGGTGGTGGGGTGCTTCGTGAACGAGGTGCCGATGCCCGCGCACCGGGAGGGCGGCGAGACGGCCGTCGACCTGGTCCGGCGGGAGCACCCGCGCTGGTCCGACGACCTGCGGCGGCGCCACTACCCCTTCGCCGACCTGGCCGCGCACGTGCGCCGCGGCGGGGGAGCGGTGGAGGCACTCAACCAGGTGATGATCTCCCACCGCCGCCAGCAGCAGTCCGTCGAGCACACCCGCGCGGGCGTGACCTGCACCGCCGAGCTCGACGTCCCCAACTACGCGGCCAAGACCCCGCTGTCGGTGCGCTTCTTCGAGGACGGCGGCGCCCTGGGCTGCGAGGTGCAGTGGAGCGGACACCTGTCGCAGCAATCCGGCGAGCACTACACCCACCGCCTCGCCGAATCGCTCGCACAGTGCGCCGGACGAACCGTCCGGATCGAGGAGACCCCATGAACGGGACGGACGGAACAAGCCGGATGAACGACGCGGGCCATAACCCCCCCGAGCACCTGATCCCCCTCGGCGACACCGGATGGCAGGTGTGGCGGGACGTGGAACTGCGCTCCGCCGGCTTCCCGTCGGCCACCGTCGAACCGCTCGCCGACGACGCCCTGCTGGCCGCCGCGGCCGCCGAGGACGGCGAAGACCCGGCATCGCAGCAGCTCACCCTGCACTACGAACGCGCCGTCACGGCACTGGAGGAGGCACTGCGTTCGGCGGCGGCCGACCCGATGCTCCGCGAGGCGATCGCCTGGCAGAACCCCGCCATGCTGCGCGACTGCGTGGACAAGGTCGCCACCCGCTCCAAGGCCCGGCCCGCGAAGCAGCGCCGCCGCGAACTCAAGGTCGCCACCTACCTCCAGCGCTACGCACTGAAGAACGAGACCATCGGCTTCTTCGGGCCGCACTGCTGGGGCCGCTGGAGCGAGGACACCACCGGGATCACGGTCCGGCCCGGCGACAAGCTGCTGAGCCGGCGCCAGGTGTACTTCGAGACCTGGGCCCTCGACGCGGTGGCCCGCGCGATCGCCGCCGACCCGCAGGTACGGGCGTCCCTGAAGCCACGCCGCTCGCAGGCCGACACCCTGTCGGCCGACGGCGGCGTCCGGCGGCCGCACGGCCAGGTCCGCATGCTCACCACCGCGGAGGCCGAGGTCCACGACCGGTGCGACGGCGCCACCACGATCCACGAGATCGAGCGTGCGCTCCCCGGCTACACCGGGCGGACCGGCGAGCGCGTGCCGGACGTCGTCGACCGGCTCGGCGCCGAGGACCTGCTCGTGTGCGAGCTGCCGCTGTCCTTCGGCGAGTTCCGCGAGCAGGACCTCCGGGACGAGCTCGCGCAGGTGGCGGACGCGCAGGCCCGCGAGCGGGCGCTCGCCCTGCTGGACGAGGTGCTCGCCGCCCGCGACGCCGTCGGCGATGCGGCGGGCGATGCGGACGCGGTGCTCCTCGCCATGGACCGGCTCGACGAGGTCTTCGAGCGGGTGACCGGGCAGGACCCGGAACGCCGCGCGGGCCAGGCCTACGGCGGCCGGCGCGTGGTCTACGAGGACACGGTCCGCGACACCGAGGTCGCACTCGGAGCGGACCTGCTCGGGGAACTCGCCGCGCCCCTGGGCCTGATGCTCGACAGCGCGCGCTGGTTCGTCGGCCGGGTCGGCGAGGCCTACGCCGGGCGCCTCACCCAGGTGTACGAGCGGCTGCGCTCGCGCTCCGCCGACGGCGAGGTGACGCTGAACGCCCTCCTCAACGCCATGACACCGGACCTGATCTACTCCTTCCAGGACCTCGCACCGCCGGTCGCGGCGGTGGTCCCGGAACTCCAGCGCTGCTGGGCCGAGATCCTGGCCGTCCCGGACGGCGTCCGCCGCCACCACCTGTCGGCCGCCGACCTCGCCGACCGGGTGCACGAGCTGTTCCCGGCCTGCGAGCCGCCGTGGTCCTCGGCCGTCCACCAGTGCCCCGACATCATGATCACCAGCCGTGACCCGCAGGCGATCGCCGCAGGGGAGTACGAGTTCGTCCTCGGCGAGCTGCACCTGGCGATCAACACCCAGGACAGCCGGGCCGGGATGTCCCAGTTCCCGGACCCCGCCCGGGCCGCCGCGATGGACGCGGCCGACCGCCGCACCCCGCGCGTGCTCCCACTGCCCTCCCGCGAGTCCCCGGCGGTCAACTCCCGGACCTACCCCCCGGTGCTGACCGGCCCGCAGGACCTGACCTGGACCATGCACGCCCGCAACACCGGCACCACGCGCCGGGTCGTCCCCGGCGCGTCGATGAGCGTCCACCGCGACGGCGAACGCCTGATCGTCACCTCCCCCGACGCACCCGACCTGGACATCCTGGAGGTGCTGGGGGAGTACCTCTCCGGCGCCGCCATGAACGGCTTCAAACCGCTGCCGTCCGCCGCACACCGCCCCCGCGTCACGATCGACCGGCTGGTGATCTCCCGCGAGTCCTGGAGCATCGGCATCACCGGCCTCGCCTGGACCCGGCGTTCCGACCGCATCGAGCGGCACCGGGCCGCACTGCGCTGGCGCGACGCCGCGGGACTGCCGCAGCGGGCGTTCTACCGGGTCGCCGTCGAGGCGAAGCCGATGTACGTCGACTTCGCCAGCATCGCGCTGGTGGAACTGCTCGCCGCCGCCGTCCGCAGCGCCGCCGAGGACGACCCCACCTCCCGCATCTCGTTCTCCGAGATGCTGCCCGACCGCGACGGCCACTGGCTGCACGACCGCGCGGGCGCCGCCTACGCGTCCGAGCTGCGGCTCGTCGCCGTCGACCGCCCCGGCGCATAGACCCCCGGCGCGGCCCTCGCGGGACCGCACCCACCGCACCCGCCACCACCACCCCGACCGCAAGGACACCGCACATGACCACCACACCCGACCAGACGTCCCCGACGTCCGCCGTGCCCACCGCCGAGACCATCGCGCCGCGCGTCGCACAGGTCTTCCAGGAGATCCTCGGCGGCGACGAGCCCGTCGACGGCGAGAGCGACTTCTTCGAACTCGGCGGCAACTCGATGCTCGGCGCGCGCCTGGTCGCCCGGCTCCGCCAGGAATTCGACGTCAAGGTGACGATCCGCGACGTCTTCCGCGGCCGGACGGTCGACGGCGTCGCCGAGGCCGTCGCCGCCCGGACCGTCCAGGGCTGAGACCCGCCCGGAGACTGGAAGCAGGTACGCACATGACCGCAGCGACGCAAGGGTGGGACCGGCTCGGCGGGGACCACCGGGGCGCCCTGGTGCTGGCCGTCGACTTCGACGGGAGCACCCGCCAGGAGGCCACCTTCCGGGACCTGGCCCGGCTACTGCCCGACGGGCTCGACGTGTGGCACGCGATACCGCCCACGGCGGACACCCGGCACGCCGACCAGTACCTGGCGTGGTGGCTGGAGACCCTGCCCCGACCCGGCGAGCGGGTCTCGGCGGTCCTCGGCTACTGCGCGGGCGGCGTGTACGCGGCCGCCCTCGCCGACGCCGTCGAACTCCGCCAGGGCGAGCGCCCCGAGGTCGTCCTGTTCAACCCGGGCGCACCCAACGCCACCACCCTCACCCGCGACCTGTTCGGCGCCCTCGGCGCGATGACCGTCCTGGAGGACGACGAACAACAGCGCTTCCGCCGCCGCGCCGAAGAGATCGTCGAACAGTGCGGCGGCGAGTTCGCCGCCCTCGCCGACGGCTTCCACACCGTCTACACCGACGCCTCCCGGATCGCCTTCGAGCGGTGGGGCATCGAAGGCGAGGTCGGCGACGAACTCACGGCACTGTTCCGCGGCTACACCCGCTACCTGACGGCGGCACTCCGACTGGAACGCCGACCGCGCCGGACGGATGCCCTGTCCCTCAACTCCCGCGACCACGAAGGCGGCTTCACCGGCCGCGAGACCTCCTTCGACGTCAGCCGCGCAGATCTGCTGCGCAGCCCGGCCGTCGCCGCCGCCGTCACGGCAACGCTCCTGGTCAGCAGCTGAAAGGTGGTAGTCACCATGTCCTCCCGACTTCCGGCGAAGGCGCCGCGCACGGTACCCGAAC
Source organism: Kitasatospora sp. MBT63 (assembly GCF_000710465.2). GTDB lineage: Bacteria > Actinomycetota > Actinomycetes > Streptomycetales > Streptomycetaceae > Kitasatospora. Next base: position 44,811 of record NZ_JAIZ01000202.1, read on the forward strand.
TGTTCGCCGCGCAGGTCCGCGCCACCCCCGACGCGGTCGCCGTCGCCCACGACGGCCACACGTCGACCTACCGGGAACTCGACGACCGGGCGGCGCGGCTCGCCGCGGTGCTCGCCGACGAAGGCGCGCGGCCCGGCACCCTCGTCGCCGTACTGCCCGACCGGTCGGCCGACCTCGTCGTCGCCCTGCTCGCCGTCCTGAAGACCGGCGCCGGCTACGTGCCGATCGCCGCCGACGACCCGGCCAAGCGGATCGCGCAGGTCCTCGCCGACTCCGCCACACCGATCGTGGTGGCGTCGGGCGAGGCCGTACGCACCGTGCTCGCCGGGACCGCCACCGACGCCCGCGTCCTGCACCTCGGCTCCCCGCAGACCGAACGACTGCTGGACGACCACGACCCGGCCGGATCACCGTACTGCGCCCACTCCCCGGCCCCGGTCCCGCCGCCCGCGGGCGACGACACCGCGTACGTGATCTACACCTCCGGCTCCACGGGCACCCCCAAGGGCGTCGTGATCGACCACGCGGCCCTGAACGTCTACCTCGACCACGTCCGCACCCACTACCCGGCCACGGCCGGCCGGACCCTGCTGCACTCCTCGGTCTCCTTCGACCTGGCCGTGACCAGCATCTTCCCCCCGCTGCTGAGCGGCGGATCGGTGGAGATCGTCGACCTGCTCGCCCTGGCCGACGGCCGCGCCCTGCCGCCGGGATTCCGCAAGCCGACCTTCCTCAAGGTGACACCGTCGCACCTCGCGCTGCTGCGCCGCCTGCCCGCGCAGTGCTCGCCGAGCGAGCAACTGGTGATCGGCGGCGAGGCCCTGCTCGGCACCGCGCTGCAGGAGTGGCGGACCGCCCACCCCGGGGTCGGCGTCGTCAACGAGTACGGGCCCACCGAGGCCACCGTCGGCTGCTGCGTGTACACCGTCGGCCCCGGCCACCGCCTGGAACCGGGAGCCGTACCGATCGGACGCGCCGTCGAAGGCACCCGGCTGTACGTGCTGGACGGCGCCCGGCGGCCCGTCCCCGACGGCGCGCGCGGCGAACTCTTCATCGGCGGCGCCCAGGTGGCCCGCGGATACCTGAACCGCCCCGAGCTCACCGCGGAACGCTTCCTCGACGACCCGTTCGACGGGCCGGGCACGAGGATGTACCGCACCGGCGACCTGGTACGCACCCGCCCGGACGGCGAACTCGAATACCTCGGCCGCACCGACGACCAGGTCAAGGTCAACGGCCACCGGGTCGAGCCCGGCGAGATCGAGGCCGCACTCGCCGCCTCCCCGCTGGTGGACCGGGCCGCCGTGGCGGCGGGCACGGATACCGCCGGCACCACCGTGCTCACCGCCTACGTGGTGACCGCCGACCGGACCGCCGTCGACGCCGCCGAGCTGCGCCGCTCCCTGGCCCGGACCCTGCCCCCGTACATGGTCCCGGCCGTCTTCGTCGCGATGGACGACCTCCCGCTGACCGCCAACGGGAAACTCGACCGCGAGGCACTGCCCGCACCCGGCACGGGCCGACCCGCCGCCACCCGGACGGCACCCGTCACCCCGGAACAGGAACTGCTGTGCCGGGTCATCGCCGAGACCGTCGGCGCGCAGGAGGTCGGCATCGACGACGACTTCCTCGCCCTGGGCGGCACCAGCATTGCCGCCGCCCGCGTGGTCACCCGCGCCCGCAAGGCCGGACTGCAGATCCCCCTGACGGCCGTGCTGCGCCTGCGCACCGTCCGGGACATCCTCGCCGCCGGCTGACCGACCCGCCCACCCGTTCGACGAACAGGACCGTCCATGCCCATCACCGAAGGCAGCACGCTCGGCGGCGTGCAGGCCGCCGTCCACGACAACGGCCACACCACCGCCCGCGTCTACGACCTCGCCACCGTCGACAACCCCCTGGCCTGGGTCGGCGCCCACCGCGAGCCGCTGCTCGCCGAACTCCGCAGCAAAGGGTTCATCCTGCTGCGCGGCGCCTGCGGCGACGTCGGCGAGTTCCACCAGGTGGTCAGCGCGATCGGCGGCGAGCTGCTCGAGTACACCGAGCGCTCCACCCCGCGCAGCGCCGTCAGCGGGAACATCTACACCTCCACCGAGTACCCCGCCGACCAGGCGATCCCGATGCACAACGAGAACTCCTACGCGAGCCGCTGGCCGCAGCTGCTGTTCTTCTTCTGCCAGACGCCGCCCGCCACCGGCGGCGCCACCCCCATCGCGGACAGCCGCTCGGTCCTCGCCCAGCTGCCCGCCGGCCTGCGTGCCCGCTTCGCCGACGGCGTCGTCTACACCCGTACCTACCGCGACGGGCTCGGCCTGAGCTGGGAGGAGGCCTTCCAGACCACCGACCGCGCCACCGTCGAGCAGTACTGCACCCGCAACGGCATCGAGTTCGAGTGGGTCGAGGACGGGCTGCGCACCCGCCACCGCCGCCCGGCCACCGCCGCGGCCGCGCACACCGGTGAGGAGGTCTGGTTCAACCAGGCCAACCTGTTCCACGTCTCCAGCCTGGAACCGGAGGTCCACGAGGCCCTGACCGAGCTGTACGCGGAGGCCGACCTGCCCCGCAACGCCTACCTCGCGGACGGCGCCCCGATCCCCGACGAGGACCTGCGGACGATCGCCGCCGCCTACGACCGGGTCGCGCTGGCCCTGCCGTACCGGCAGGGCGACGTCCTGCTGATCGACAACATGCTGATGGCACACGGCCGCGAGCCGTACTCCGGCGAGCGCCGGATCCTCGTCGCGATGAGCTGACCGGCCGCGACACCCCACCCCCACCCCCCACTCATACCCGCACGAAGGAGAACGTCATGGCCGTCGGTCACGAGGCGCAGTTCAAGGTAGTCGTCAACCACGAGGAGCAGTACTCCGTCTGGGCCGCGGACCGGCCGAATCCGGCCGGCTGGTCCGACGAGGGGACGACGGGCACCAAGCAGGAGTGCGTCGAGCACATCGACCGGGTGTGGACGGACCTGCGGCCGCGCAGCCTGCGCGACCGGATGGCCGCCGCGGCGGACGCCTGAGCGGTCCCACTTTCCGACGAGGCTGATTGGTGAAAAGGCGATGACTCAGCGGCTCCGGCCCACCCCCGAGCAGTTCCCCGCGGCCGACCTGGACGCGGACTCTCTGGACGGCGTCCTCGACCGGTACCCGCCGGACACGGTCGTGGACATCTACACCCTGTCGCCCCTGCAGGCGGGGATCCTGTTCGAATCCACGCACCGCCCGGGCAGCGGCAACTACCTGACCCAGACGGTGTTCGAGATCCGGGGCCCACTCGACACCGAGGCGTTCATCGCCGCCTGGCGGCACGTCATCGACCGGCACCCGATCCTGCGCACGACCTTCGTCACGGACGGGGTCCCGCACCCCGTCCAGGTCGTCCACCGGGGCTTCCCGCTGCCACTGCGGACCCTGGACTGGCGCGGCCGCGACGAGCAGACGGTCCACGACGCGACGGGCCGGCTGCTGCTCGACCGGCGCCACCGCGGCATGGACCTGGCCGCGGCGCCGCCGCTGGCGTTCGACCTGATCCGGCTCGACGGCGAACGCCACCTGCTCGCCTGGCACCAGCACCACATCCTGATGGACGCCTGGAGCGGCTCCATCGTCCGCGGCGAACTCGGCGCCGCCTACGCCGCACTGGCCGCCGGTACGCTCCCCGAACTGCCCGAGCCGGTGCCCTACGGCCACCACGTCCAATGGCTGCGCGGGCGCGACGAGAGCGCCGACGAGGAGTTCTGGGCGGCTCTGCTCGGCGGCTTCGACGCACCGACCACGCTGCCGTTCATCGCCCCCGCCGCGCGCGAGGCGAGCGCGAGCAGCGCCTCCGCCGTCCGCACCCTGACCCCGGCCCTCACCGGGCAGGTGGCCGACCTCGCCCGGCGCAACCACTGCACCGTCCACACGGTGGTGCAGGGCGCGTGGGCGATCGCGCTGGCCCGCTACAGCGGCCGGCGGGACGTGTGCTGGGGCACCATCCTCTCCGGCCGCTCCGCGGACCAGGCCGGCCTGGAACGAATCGTCGGCCTGCTGATCAACACGGTGCCCGCCCGGGTCACCGTCGACGCCGACGCCGTCGTCACGGACTGGCTCACCGCGCTGCACTCCACGCTGAACGGGATGCGCAAGGCCGAGCACATCGGCATCGCCCGGATCCGGCGGCACACCGCGGTGCCGAGCGGCACACCGCTCTTCGAGAACCTGTTCCAGTTCGTCGACCTCCACCAGGACACCGACCCGCAGGCCGCCGAACCGCAGGACACCCACTCGCAGGCCGCCGGGCTCGACCTGCGGGCCGTCCGCAGCTACGAACAGACCGGCTTCCCGATGGACCTCAGCGTCGTGGCCGGCACGCAACTGCTGCTCCACCTCACCTACGAGCCCTCACGGATGAGCGAGGCCGACGCGGAACGCGTCCTGGCGCTCTACGAACTGACCCTCCAGCAGCTGGCCGAGCGGCCCGGCGCGCGCCTCGGCGAACTGGACGTGCTCACCGCCGCCGACCGCCGCGAACTGCTCGACCGCGGACTCGCAAACCTCGGCACCACCGCGCGGACCACGGTGCCCGAGCTCTTCGCCGCCGTCCTGCCCTCGGCAGCCGGCTCGACGGCCGTCGTCGGCACGGACCGCACCCTGACCTACTCCCGACTCGACCACGACTCCGACCGGCTGGCCCGGGTGCTGCGCGCGAACGGCGTGCGGACCGACACCGTCGTCGGCGTCGCGGTCCCGCGCTCGGCCGCCCTCATCACCGTGCTGCTCGCGGTCCTGAAGGCCGGCGGCGCGTACCTTTCGCTCGACCCGGCCGCACCGCCCGAGCGCAACCGGCTGCTCGTCGGCGACAGCGGGACCGAGGTGATCGTGGCCACCGTCGAGTCGCTGGCCGCCCTCGGCGAGGCGGCACAGGGCCGCAGGGTCGTGGTGCTGGACGATCCCGAGGTCGAGGCGCTGCTCGCGGCGCAGCCCGCCGGGGCGCCCGCGCCGGCCGCGGACCCCGACTCGCTGGCGTTCGTGACCTTCACCTCGGGGTCGACCGGCGCTCCGAAGTGCGTCGGCATCACCCACCGCAACATCGTCCGGCTGGCGCACCGGCAGACCTACCTGTCGGCGGGCCCCGGCTACACCGCCCTGCACACCGTCCCGCTCGCCTTCGACGTCTCGCTGGAGGAGATCTGGGTCCCACTGCTCAACGGCGGCACCGTCGTCGCGCCCGCCCCCGGCCGCCTGGACGTCCCCGAGATCGCGGCGCTGATCCGGGAGCACGCGATCACGAGCTTCAGCCCCACCACGGGACTGTTCCACCAGATCGCCGAGCAGGACATGGGGGCGTTCGGCGGCCTGCGGCAGCTGCTCATCGGCGGCGACGTCGCCCTGCCCGGCCCGTGCGCGGCCGTCGCCCGCACCTACCCGGACCTGAAGCTGATCAACGCCTACGGCCCGACCGAGAACACCTGCGTCACCACCACCGCCGTCCTCGGCCCCGAGCAGGGTTCACGGGTGTCGATCGGTGGTCCGGTTGGGGGGTCGTCGGTGTATGTGGT
>NZ_JAIZ01000203.1 GCF_000710465.2 Kitasatospora sp. MBT63
GCCGAGCCGGGCGTCGTCCAGCAGCAGCCGGACCGCGCGGCCGCGCAGCACCCCCGGCGCGCCGGTGGCCGGTCCGCCGGACGGCTCGCGGGCGGCCAGCGCGTGCAGGGTGGCGGCCCAGCGGTCGGCGACCGGGTCCTCGCCGGTGTCCTCGGCGGCCAGCAGGCCCACGGCGGCGTGCACCGCGTCCAGGTGGGAACGCATCGCGTTGGCGCCGTCCGCGTCCAGGCCGGTGCAGGCGGCCGGCAGGCCGACGCAGATCCGCTCGGCGAGGCCGCGGGCGACCTCGCCGAGGGCCGCGCCGTCGGTGCCGCGGACGTCGCCGTAGCGCAGGGTGCGGACCAGCGCCGGCAGCGCGGCGGCCAGCTGCGCGATGTCGGTGTCCAGGGCGGCCCGGTCGGCGATCAGCCGCATCACGGCGGGCAGCGCGGCCGGCAGGTCGGCGAGCAGGCAGCGCTCGGCCAGCGCCGTCAGCTCGGCCAGCTCGGTGGCGCGGGCGGCCTCGCCGACCGCCTTGCCGGCGGCCGCGCCCTCGACGGTGGTGCCCCACTGGGCGGCCTCGACCACCCGGACCGCGAACTCCGGCTCCCAGCGCAGCCGCCAGGTCTCCCGGAAGGTGCCGGTGGAGTTGACCGCCGAGCGGCCGGGGACGCCCCAGCCGATACCGAGCAGCCGCAGCCGGTGCAGCAGGGTCGAGCGGGCGGCGTCCAGCTCCTTGCGGAGGTCCAGGACGAGCTCGCGGTCGTCCGGCTCCGGCTTGAGCCGCAGGCTGCGCTGGAGCCGGGCGAGGTCGCGCTGGAGCGGGACGGCGGGGGCCGCGTCGGGCACCTCGCCGAGCGCGTCGCCGACCACCAGCCGGTCGTGCACCAGGGCGAGCGCGACGTCCGAGCCGTCGCACATGACGGCCCGTACGGCGTCCAGCGTCTCGGTGAGCCCGGGCAGCGGGCGGCCCCGCATCGCGGCGAGCGTCCCGGCCAGCCGGACGGCCTCGATGACGTGCGCGGAGGAGACCGGGTGGTCCTCGGCCCGCAGCAGCTCGGCGACCCTGGTCAGCCAGCGGGCGACGGTGTCGCGCTCGGCGGTGAACAGGTGGTGGTACCAGCCGGGCGAGTCGACGCCCGCGCCGTACCCGGAGTGCTGGGAGAGCCGGCGGTGCGTCCAGGGCACCCAGGTGATCTCGGTGCGCACCTTCTTCGGCAGGCCGGCCAGCAGCGCCTTGTCGTGCGCCACGGTGGGCAGCTCCCGCAGCGCGGGGACGTGCCAGGCGCCGCAGACCACCGCGATCCGGCGGTGGCCGGCCCGGCGGGCGGCGCGCAGCTGCTGGCGCATGTACGCCTCGCGCAGCTCGTCGCGGCGGAGCACCGGCGCGTCCTCGCGCAGGGCCGCCATCGCCTCGGCGACCGCCTCGAACGGGGCGAGCGCGTCGGCGCCGGGGGCCCGGTGCTCGACCACGTCCTCCCACCAGCGCTCGGGGTCGTCGTGGCCGGCGGCCGCGGCGAGCGCGGCGATCGGGTCCGTGGTGGCGGGACCGTCCACCTCCCCGGAAGTGCCCCCAGGCACTCCCGGCCCGTCCGGTGACGGCGGTTCGGCGGCGAGGCTGTGGGCGGCCGGCAGGTCGATGAAGCGGACCGGGACCTGCTGCTCGACCGCGTACCGCAGCGCGACCCACTCCGGTGAGAAGACCGCGAACGGCCAGAACGCGGCCCGCGCCGGGTCGTCCACCACGTGCGCGAGCAGGGCCACCGGCGGCACCAGGTCCTTCTCGGCCGCCAGCGCGGTGAGCGCGTCGGCCTCCGGCGGGCCCTCGATCAGGACCGCGTCGGGGCGCAGCTGCCGCAGTGCGGCGGCCACGGCGCGGGCCGACCCCGGCCCGTGGTGCCGGATGCCGAGCAGCGTGACGCCGGGCGGCGCGGCCGGCGGTGCGGCCGGTGCCGTCGGTGTGGCCGGTGGGGTCGGCGCGGCGGGCGTCGGTCCGTGGGCCATGTCGGGCCTCCCTCCTGCGGGGTGCTGGGGTGTCAGTTGGAGTACTCGCGGGCGGCGCGGTAGAAGTCCTTCCAGCCGTCCCGCTCGCGGACCACGCCCTCGACGTACTCCCGCCAGACCGCGCGGTCGGCGACCGGGTCGCGGACCACCGCGCCGAGGATGCCGCCGGCCACGTCGCCCGCGCGCAGCACGCCGTCACCGAAATGGGTGGCCAGCGCGAGGCCGTTGGTGACGACGGAGATCGCCTCGGCGGTGGAGAGCGTGCCGCTGGGCGTCTTGACCTTGGTACGGCCGTCGGCGGTGATCCCGGCCCGCAGCTCGCGGAAGACGGTGACGACGCGTCGGATCTCGTCCGCGCCACCGGGCAGCTCCGGCAGGTCGAGCGAGCGCCCGAGCTGTCCGACCCGGCGGGTGACGATGTCGACCTCCTCGTCCAGGGTGGCCGGCAGCGGCAGCACGACGGTGTTGAAGCGGCGGCGCAGCGCGCTGGACAGCTCGTTTACCCCGCGGTCGCGGTCGTTGGCGGTGGCGATCAGGTTGAAGCCGCGGACGGCCTGGGTCTCGGCGCCCAGCTCCGGGATCGGCAGGGTCTTCTCGGACAGGATGGTGATCAGGCTGTCCTGGACGTCCGCCGGGATGCGGGTGAGCTCCTCGACCCGGGCGATCTTCCCGTCGGCCATCGCCCGCATCAGCGGGGACGGCACCAGCGCGTCCCGGCTGGGGCCGTGGGCGAGCAGCTGCGCGTAGTTCCAGCCGTACCGGACGGCTTCCTCGGGGGTGCCCGCGGTGCCCTGGACGAGCAGGGTGGAGTCGCCGCTGATCGCGGCGGCCAGGTGCTCGGAGACCCAGGTCTTGGCGGTGCCGGGCACACCGAGCAGCAGCAGTGCCCGGTCGGTGGCCAGGGTGGTGACGGCGACCTCGACGATCCGGCGCGGGCCGATGTACTTGGGCGTGATCACGGTGCCGTCGGGCAGTTCGCCGCCCAGCAGGTAGGTGGCGACGGCCCAGGGCGACAGCCGCCAGCGCTCGGGGCGGGGCCGGTCGTCCTGGTCGGCGAGCGCGGCGAGTTCGCCGGCGAAGGCGTCCTCGGCGTGCAGCCGCAGGACCTCGGCCGATGTCGCGGAGGTCGAGGCTTCGGTGGTCGACGTCTCGGTGGTCGGGGTTTCGGTGGTCATCATCGGCTCCTGGCATACGGGCCGCCGGGCACAGCTGTGGCAGGGCAGGGGCGGCTCAGAGAGGGGTACGGGGACCATCGGCGCAGAGGTCGGACAGGCACTTCGCGGCCTGTTGGAACCACCATGCACCGGGGCACTGACAACGACCGGGCGCACGGCCCCGGCTCGCTACCATGCAGGGAGGAGGAGGTGCAAACGATGACCGCGACGACACCTGCGACCGACTACGACTTGGTGCGCCTACTTGAGGGCATGCCGGAGCTGGACAGGTTCCGGATCGAACTCATCGACGGAAAGATCGTGATGCTCCCGTCCGCCGCGCCGTTCCACAACTTCATCCAGGCCACCGTGGCAGGCCAGTTCATCCAGCAGGGCTGGTGGTCGATGACCGAGCAGGCGCTGGTGTCGCCGGTGCGCGGGTTCGAGCCCAAACCCGACATCAGCGTGACCAGCCACGAGCTCGCCGCCGACAACGTCAACCCCTTCCCGGCCGGCCGGGTCGCGGTCACCGTCGAGATCGTCTCCTCCGACCGCGACAGCGACTACGCGAAGAAGCGGCTCTGGTACGCCGTCAGCGGGGTGCCGCTGCACCTGATCATCGACCCGAACCTCGGCGTCTGGGAGCTGCACTCCCGGCCCGACGGCGGGGACTACCGGGTGGTCGAGCACGGCGAGTTCGGACGGGCCGTCGAGCTGCCTGAGCCGTTCGCGTTCGCGCTGGAGACCTCCTCCTTCAAGGTGTACCCGACCAGGGGCTGACACCGCGTCCGTTGTCAGTGCCCGCGCCTAGCGTCGTGGGCATGGAGGAACGCTGGAGCACCGAACACGTCCTTTCCCTCGCACCCGACCCGGCCTCGCTGAAGGCCGCCGGCAAGCTGTCCGGACCGGGCCCCTGGTCGGGGGCCGGCTGGGAGCAGGGCGTGCTGTGGGGGCTGTGCAAGGGCAGCGGCAGCACGCCGTACCGGGCTGCGGTCGAGCTGGCCGGGCCCGCGTACAAGTGCAGTTGCCCGAGCCGGAAGTTCCCGTGCAAGCACGTGCTGGGGCTGCTGCTGCTCTGGAGCGGCGGCGCCGCGGAGATCACCGAGGGCGCCGAGCGGCCCGACTGGGTCGCCGAGTGGGTGAAGAGCCGTCAGGACGCCTCCGAGCAGCGGGCCGAGAAGGCCCGCGTCAAGGCGGAGGCCAAGGCCGAGGCCGATCCGGCGGCCGCCCGGCGGCGGGCCGAGCGGCGCGAGGCGAGGGTCACGGCGGGCGCCCAGGAGCTGCGGCTGCGGCTGGCGGACGGGGTCCGCCGGGGCCTGGCCGACCATGCCGCCGCCGCGGCCGGCTGGGAGGAGGTGGCGGCCCGGATGGTCGACGCGCAGGCGCCCGGCCTCGCCACCCGGGCCCGGGAGTTGGCACACACGCCGCAGCAGGGCCTGCTCGCCGAGTACGCGTTGCTGCACCTGCTCGCGGGCGCCTGGGGCCGGGTGGAGGAACTGCCCGCCGAGCTGGCCGCCACGGTCCGGACCCGGGTCGGGTT
>NZ_JAIZ01000204.1 GCF_000710465.2 Kitasatospora sp. MBT63
GGCCCGGCGGGCGCCGGGATGCCGGCGCCGCGCGGGTTGAGCTCGGGCGGCAGCGGCGGCTCCGCGGCCGGCCCGCCGTAGCCCGGGGCCTCGCCGTACCCCGGGGCGCCGTAGCCCTGGCCCTCGGCGCCCTGGTCGCCGTAACCCTGTCCGCCGTGGCCCTGACCACCCTGGCCGGGGCCGCGCCGGCCCTGACCGTACGACCCGTACCCGCCGCCGCCCGGGCGGTCCTCCTGCCACGTGTTCATGTGGGGAAGGATGCCCGAAAGCGGCAGCCCGCAGTGCTGCCGGGTCGGCTGCGGGGCCGCTTGTAACAGAGCTGATGCAGGGCCCGGATCGTTCAGCGGGAAATGTTCAGGGGCTGGAACCAACCCTTGACCGCCCGGAAACGCCCGTGTTTGCATGACGGGCATGGAACAGCGATGGACTCTCACGCGTCGGCTCCACGTCGACCTGGTGCGGGTGTCCGGCGCGCTGTGTCGCGGCTGACCGCTCGCCGCCCTTCTGCCTGAACCCGCCGCACCCGCGCCCCGCGCTGCCGTGCCCCGCGCCGGCGGCCGCTCCCGTGTCCGCGCCCCGCGCCGGCCCGTCCCGCTTCCTGCCACGGTGCCCGCCGACCACCGGCACCGTCCTGCCCCGAGGTGATCCCCATGGCCACCGTCCTGTCCGTGTCCGGCTCCCCGTCCGCGACCTCCCGCACCACCCGGCTGCTCCGCCACGTCGACGCCCGCCTGACCGCCCGCGGCCACCGGGTGGTCCCGTTCGAGGTGCGCGCCCTGCCCGCCGAGGCGCTGCTGGCCGGTGACCTCTCGCACCCCGAACTGGCCCGCGCGGTCGAGCTGTTCGCCGAGGCCGACGGCGTGGTGATCGGCACCCCCGTCTACAAGGCGGCCTACTCGGGCCTGCTGAAGGCCCTGCTGGACGTGCTCCCGCAGTACGCGCTGCGCGGCCGCACCGTGCTCCCGCTGGCGACCGGCGGCTCCACCGCGCACGTGCTGGCGGTGGACTACGCGCTGCGCCCGGTGCTCAGCGCGATGGGGGCCGGGCACATCACCCAGGGCTGGTTCGTGCTGGACCGGCACATCACGGTCCGCGAGGACGGTTCCACCGAACTGGAGCGGGAGACGGACGTGCTGCTCACGCCGGTGGTGGAGGCCTTCGCGGCGGCGCTGGAGCGCAGGCCGGAGCCGGCGCTGGCCGGCTGAGCCGCGGGGCGGCGCGGCGGTACGGCGGGTCGGTCCGGGTGCGCGCACCCGGACCGACCCTCACCCCCGTCCCCTGGTCCCCTAGGGGGAGGTGCCGCGCACCCCGTACATCTCCCGGTCGGTCGGCTTCCTCCCGGCGGATGAGGTGCCGTCCCCACCGCTCTCCTAACGTGGTCCTTATCCCCCCTCGCCACCCGGTGGTGGTGCCGGCCCCAGGCCGGAAAGGGGTGCGGGCCCCATGGCCGACGCACCCCCGCGACCGCCAGGCTCGGGGGGCCAACGGGTGGAACCAGGACAACGAGGAGACTCCAGTGACGACGGCAGCCAACGCCGTGCACAGCGCCCAGCAGTCCGGCGGGCGGGCCGCCAGCGCGGCCAGTGCCCGCCAGGTGACCAAGGCGTACGGCGCCGGGGAGACCCGGGTGACGGCACTCGACGCCGTCGACGTGGACATCGAGCGGGGCCGGTTCACCGCGATCATGGGCCCCTCGGGGTCCGGCAAGTCGACCCTGATGCACTGCCTGGCCGGGCTGGACACGGTCACCGAGGGCCGGATCTGGATCGGCGACACGGAGATCACCGGGCTGAAGGACAAGCAGCTCACCCAGCTCCGCCGGGACAAGATCGGCTTCATCTTCCAGGCGTTCAACCTGCTCCCCACGCTCAACGCGCTGGAGAACATCACGCTGCCGATGGACATCGCCGGCCGCAAGGCCGATGCCGCCTGGCTGCAGCAGGTGATCGACACCGTCGGCCTGTCCGAGCGCCTCAAGCACCGGCCGACCCAGCTGTCCGGCGGCCAGCAGCAGCGCGTCGCGGTGGCCCGCGCCCTGGCGGCCCGCCCGGAGATCATCTTCGGTGACGAGCCCACCGGCAACCTCGACTCCCGCTCCGGCGCCGAGGTGCTCACCTTCCTGCGCCGCTCGGTCGACGAGCTCGGCCAGACCATCGTCATGGTGACCCACGACCCGGTCGCCGCCGGCTACGCGGACCGGGTGCTGTTCCTCGCCGACGGCGCCCTGGTCGACGACATGACCGCCCCCACCGCCGACTCCGTCCTCGAGCGCATGCGCCGTTTCGACGGCAAGCGCACCAGCTGATTCGGAGCCGGAAACCCCCATGCTGCTCAAGACCTCGCTACGGAGCTTCCTCGCCCACAAGGGGCGGATGATCCTCTCGCTGATCGCCGTGGTGCTGTCGGTCGCCTTCGTGTCCGGCACCCTGGTCTTCGCCAACACCGCGACCAGCACCTTCGACAAGCTGTTCGCCTCCACCGCCTCCGATCTCTCGGTCAGCAAGGCCGTCGAGGAGTCCGACCAGAACGGGCCGCCGCGCGGCGTCAAGCCCGCCACCGTCCCGGTGGACACCGTCTCCCGGCTGGCCGGCCTGCCGGGCGTCCGGACCGCCCTCGGCCAGGTGTTCAGCCAGTCGACCGTCCTGGTCGACCCGGTCGCCAACAAGGTGGTCGGCCCGACCCAGGGCGCACCCACCATCGTCGGCAACTGGACCGACTCCCCGCGCAGCGCCCTCGACCTGACCTCCGGCCACCTCCCGCAGGGCCCGGACGACCTGGTGCTCGACGCCGACACCGCCGCCAAGGCGCACCTCGGCCTCGGGAGCAAGGTCCGGGTCGTCGCCACCAGCGGCAACTACGACTTCACGCTGTCCGGCATCGCCACCTTCCGGACCACCAACCCCGGTGCGGCACTGGCCTTCCTGGACACCGCCACCGCCCAGAAGACCCTGCTCGGCGAGGTCGCGTACACCTCGGTCGACCTCTTCGGCGACGGCAGCCGCACCGACGACCAGCTCAAGCAGGAGGCGCTGGCCGCACTCGGCAGCGGCTTCCAGGGCAAGACCGCGGCCGACCAGAAGGCCGACGGCGCCAAGGGCGTCGGCTCCTTCCTGGACTTCATGAAGTACGTGATGCTCGGCTTCGCCGGGATCTCGCTGCTGGTCGGCGGCTTCCTGATCATCAACACCTTCTCGATGCTGGTCGCCCAGCGCACCCGCGAGATCGGCCTGCTGCGGGCCCTCGGCGGCAGCCGCAAGCAGGTCAACCGCTCGGTGCTGATCGAGGCGCTGATCCTGGGCCTGCTCGGCTCCACCCTCGGGCTGGCCGCCGGCCTGGGCCTCGCGGTCCTGCTGATCCAGCTGATGAAGCTGCTCGGGATGAACCTGGACGCCTCCTCGCTGGAGATCACCTGGACCGTCCCGGTCGCCTCGTACGCGGTCGGCATCCTGATCACCGTGCTGGCGGCCTGGGTCCCGGCCCGCCGGGCGAGCCGGATCTCTCCGATGGCCGCCCTGCGCGACCACGGCACCCCGGCCGAGGCCTCCGCCAACCGGATCCGCACCGTCATCGGGCTGGTCCTCACCGCGCTCGGCGTGGCCGGCCTCGGCGCCGCGGCCGCCGCGCACAAGGCCGCCGACGGCGGACTGCCGCTCGGCGCCGGGATCGTGCTCACCCTGATCGGCTTCGTGGTGCTCGGCCCGCTGCTGTCCACCGGGGTGGTGCGGGTGCTCGGCGCCGCGCTGCCGGCCCTGTTCGGCCCGTCCGGCAAGCTGGCCCAGCGCAACGCGATGCGCAACCCCCGCCGTACCGGCGCCACCGCGGCCGCCCTGATGATCGGCCTGGCCGTGGTCACCGGCGCCTCGGTGGTCACCAACTCGATGGTCAGCTCGGTCAACGCGCAGATCGACGACTCGGTCGGCGCCGACTACGTGATCACCGCCAACAGCCCGCTCACGCCGGCCATGGCGGACGCCGCCCGCACCACCCCGGGCGTCAGGACGCTGATCGAGCAGAAGCAGCTGCAGGTCACCTTCGGCACCCCGGACGGGAAGCACCCCAAGTCCCCGCTGCTGGTGGTCACCCCCAACTTCACCGAGGGCTTCCGGATCCCGGCCGTCTCCGGCCGGACCGAGGACGCGCTCGGCGGCGGGATCTCGGTGGACCAGAAGTTCGCCACGGAGCACGGCGTCAAGGTCGGCGACCGGCTCACCGTCGACTACGGCCAGGGCCGGACCCAGAGCCTGCCGGTCGGTGTCGTCACCGAGAGCGGATCCGTCCTCAACGGACTGCCCTTCACCTCCTTCGGCACGGTCGCGAAGGTGCTGCCCGCCGACGAGATCCCCGGCGACGACCAGATCTTCGGCATCGCGGACCCGGGCGCGGACAAGGACCGGACCCTGACCGCCCTGCAGAAGTCGCTGGAGACCTACCCGCAGGTCCAGGTGCAGGACCGGGCCGGGCTCAAGGACCTCATCCAGAGCCAGGTCAACCAGCTGCTCTACATGGTCTACGGCCTGCTCGGCCTCGCCATCGCCGTCGCGGTCCTCGGGGTCGTCAACACCCTGGCCCTGTCGGTGGTGGAGCGGACCCGCGAGATCGGCCTGCTGCGGGCGATCGGCCTCTCCCGCCGCCAGCTGCGCCGCATGATCCGGCTGGAGTCCGTGGTGATCGCGGTCTTCGGCGCCCTGCTCGGCTGCGGGCTCGGCCTCGCCTGGGGCGTCACCGCCCGCAAGGTGCTGGCCGACCAGGGCCTGGACGTGCTGACCGTCCCGACCGCGACGATCGTCTTCATCCTGGTGGCCTCGGCCGTGATCGGTCTGCTGGCCGCGCTCGTCCCGGCCTTCCGGGCCGGCCGGATGAACGTCCTGGCGGCCATCGCCACCGACTGACCGCACCACCACGGGGGACGCGGGGGCCGGGCACCATGCCCGGCCCCCGCGGCATGCCCGGCTCGGGGGCGCCCGGTCACGGGCAGCCGACCTCGGCCCCGGTCTCGGCGGCCGGATCGGCCGGGCCCGGCGTCCCGCCCGCGGCCGCCGGCGAGGCACCCGCGGAGGGCCGGGCCGGCGGCGGGCCGCTCGACGGCGCCCCCGTCACACCCCGGTAGTCGGTACCGGCCACCACCTGCACGGTGGCACCGAGACCGGGCGCCTCGGCCAGTTCGGCGCCGGGCAGCGCCGCCGCCACCGTACGGGCCGACTCGTCCCAGTGCGGGTCGTAGCGGACGGTGGTGCGCACGGCGGTCGTGTCGCCGGTGTTGGCGGGCGTACCGGTGGTGGCGAACCCGGCGCCGCGCAGGTCGGCGTCGACCCGGGCGGCCAGGCCCTGGACGGCGGAGCCGTTGAGCACCTGGACCCGGATCTGTCCGGGCGCCACGCTCCCGGCGGGCACCGGGGCGGCGGACGGCCCGGGGGCGGGCCGGTCGGTCAGCGGCCGGCCGTGCCGCAGTGCGTCGAACAGCGCCTCGGCGCGGGGCCGGTCCCACAGCACGGTCGAACCCCAGCCGCTGACCTGGTGGTCGAGCGCGGCCAGCGGCACGGTGGCGAAGTCGGCGTCGGAGGCGGACAGCTCCTTCAGCCGGGAGACCAGCCGGAGCAGGTCGTCGCCGGTCAGCTGCTGGTCGGCCTTGACCGAGCTCAGCACCGTCCGGGTGACCTGGCCCAGCCGGGCCGGGTCGAGCAGGGTACCGGCGGTGGCGGCCTGCCGGAGCAGCTGGGCGAGGAAGCGGTGCTGGCGGTGCATCCGGCCGAGGTCGGAGCTGCCGTCGACGTGCCGGGCCCGGACGTACTTGAGCGCGCCGGCGCCGTCCAGCCGGGTGGTGCCGGCCGGCAGGTCCAGGCCGGAGTAGTCGTCCTTGAGCGGCTTGCTGGTGCACACCTCCACCCCGCCCACGGCGTCCACGGCGGCGACGAAGCTGAGGAAGTCGACCTGGAGGTAGTGGTCGATCCGCACGCCGGTGTTCTGCTCGACGGTGCGGACGGTGAGCTGGGCGCCGCCCATGCCGTACGCCGCGTTGATCCGGCCCTTGGCGGCGGGCACCTGCCGGTGGGTGGCGGGGTCCTGGTGCTCGGGGATGTCCACGTACGAGTCGCGGGGGACGGAGACCACGCTGGCCCGGCCGCCGCCGTCGGCGAGCTGGACGATCATCATGGTGTCGGTGCAGTGGCAGGACTCGCCGCCGGCGTGCAGGACCTGCTTCAAGGTGGCCTCGGGGATGCCCTCGCGGTCGTCGGTGCCGACCACCAGGAAGGTGGTGACGCCGTCGTCGGCGGGACGCTCGTGGTCGCCGCTGAAGGCGTCCACCCGGTCGATCGCGTCGCTGACGCCGTTCACCATCGCCCAGCCGCCGCAGGAGGCCGCCAGCACGGCCAGCGACAGGGCGCCCGCCGCCCACTGGGCCCAGCGTCGGCGGGGCGGGCGAGCGGGGCGGCGCGGGCGGGACGGGGGCATCCTCTGGATCGTAGGGGCGTGGTCCGGGCGGTCCGGCGCGCGGCGCGCCGGGCATCCGGGCGAGCAGGCACGTTCCGTCGGAAGCCTCCTGATCACGGCGTCGAACCTGGTGGGTACCCGCATCTGACAAGGGCGGGTATGCGCCGGTACGGTGGGGCCCGATGAACACCAAGGCTGCTGAAGAGCTGCCGGCGGTCTCCGTGATCATGCCGGTGCTCAACGAGGAACGTCACCTCCGCACCGCTGTCCGCCGGATCCTGGAACAGGACTACCCCGGCGCGATCGAGGTGGTGATCGCGCTCGGTCCGTCCACCGACCGGACCGACGAGATCGCCGCCGAACTGGTCGCCGCGGACCCGCGGGTGCGGACCGTGCCGAACCCCACCGGCCGCACGCCCGCCGGGCTGAACGCAGCGATCCGCGGCTCGAGCCACCCGATAGTGGTCCGGGTGGACGGCCACGGCCTGCTCACCGACGGCTACATCGCCACCGCGGTGCGGCTGCTCGGCGAGATGGACGCGGCCAACGTCGGCGGCATCATGCACGCCGAGGGCGAGAGCGAGTGGGAGAAGGCCGTCGCGGCCGCCATGACCTCCAAGATCGGCGTCGGCAACGCGGCCTTCCACACCGGCGGCCTGGCCGGCCCGGCCGACACCGTCTACCTGGGGGTGTTCCGCCGCGAGGTGCTGGAGAAGCTGGGCGGCTACAACGAGGAGTTCATCCGCGCCCAGGACTGGGAGCTGAACTACCGCATCCGCCAGGACGGCGGCCTGGTCTGGTTCACCCCGCAGCTGCGGGTCACCTACCGCCCCCGCCCGAACGTCCGGGCGCTGGCCAAGCAGTACAAGGACTACGGCCGTTGGCGCCGGGTCGTCACCCGCTACCACCGCGGCTCGGTCAACCTGCGCTACCTCGCCCCGCCCGCCGCGGTCGCCGCCATGGCCTCGGCCCTGGTGCTCGGCGCGCTGGTGCACCCGGCCTTCCTGGCCGTCCCGCTCGGCTACCTGGCGGCCATCCTCGGCGGTTCCGCGCTGGAGGGCCGCGGCCTGTCCGCCAAGGCCCGGCTGCAACTGCCCCTCGCCCTGGTCACCATGCACATGAGCTGGGGCTTCGGCTTCCTCACCTCCCCGCGTTCACTGGCCCGCCGGGTGATCGCGAGCACCGCACCGGCCCCGATGGTCCCGGGCGGCGACGAGCGGCAGGCCCGGCTGCGGCCGACTGCGCCATAACCCTCCGGCCGCCCCGCCCCGGGCGCTATCGTCCCCGCCATGGGGATTGCTGAGGGGGCGCCGGCCCGGACCGGTGTACGCGTCGAGCCGACCGCGGACGTCGACGAGCGGGCCGTGATCGGTCCGGGGAGCACGGTCTGGCACCTGGCGCAGGTGCGCGAGGACGCCGAGATCGGGGCCGACTGCATCGTCGGCCGGGGCGCCTACGTGGGCCCCGGCGTGCGGATCGGCGACCGGGTCAAGCTGCAGAACCACGCGCTGGTGTACGAGCCCGCGGTGCTGGAGGACGGCGTGTTCGTCGGCCCGGCCGCGGTGCTGACCAACGACCTGTACCCGCGCTCGGTCGACGTCGACGGCAGGCTCAAGCGCGGCGACGACTGGCACGCCCGCGGGGTGACGCTCCGCCGGGGCTGCTCGATCGGTGGCCGGGCGGTGCTGGTGGCGGGGGTGACGGTGGGCCGCTGGGCGCTGGTCGCGGCCGGCGCGGTGGTGCACCGGGACGTCCCCGACTTCGCGCTGGTGGCCGGGGTCCCGGCGCGCCGGATCAAGTGGGTGGGCCGGGCCGGCGAGCCGCTGGCGGACGCCGGTGGCGGGCGCTGGCGCTGCCCGCGCACCGGCGAGGAGTACGTCGAGGCCGGCGGCGTGCTCTCCGAGGCCCCCTGACGGCAGCCGTCGGCCCGCGGTCAGTGCGTGCCGGTGCGGCCCTGGACGCAGCCGCCCTCGTCGCCCTGGTGCACGGCGACGTCCGAGGGCACCGCGCTGGGCACCGGCGCGGGCGCCGCGGCGGCCCCGCCACCCGGCTGGTAGTCCGCGCCGAGGGTGACCACCACACCGCGGCCGCCGCCGCCCGCCGAGACGGCGGACTCCGGCAGCCCCAGCGCGGCGGCCACGGCGAGCGCGCCGGCCCGCTGGTCGGCCTGGGCGTAGCGCACGCTGCTGGTCCGTACGCCGGTCCCGGCTCCGGTGCCGGGCGAGGCGCGGTAGCCGAGGCCGCTGAGCTTCTTGCCGGTCTCGGCGGCCAGGTTGGGCTGCGGGGTGCCGTTGAGGACCTGGACGGTGACCGTGCCCGGGTCCACCGGCGGTGCGGCGGGCGAGGACGGTGCGGCGGGCTGCGGGTCGGCGGCCGGCGAGGCGGCGGGGTCGGCGCCGCCGGAGTGGTCCTCGGTGCCGTTCAGCGTCCGGTCGGCCAGGATCAGCGCGAACAGCCCGTCGGCGCCGGGCTGGACCAGCCGGTCCTTCTCCCGCAGCGACTTGTCCGGGTCGTCGTGGGTGTACTCGGTCGGGGGCTGGACGAAGCTGATCTCGGCGGGCTTGATGTTGTGCAGGCTGGAGGCCAGTTCGGCCAGCTTCAGGGTCCCGGCGATCGGGTCGTCCACGGTGATGGACCTGGTGGCGGCCTCCACCACCGGGAAGGCCTTGGTCGGGTCGAGCAGCGTGCCCTGGTCGGTGACCTTCTTCAACAGCGAGGCGAGGAAGGCCCGTTGCATGGCGAAGCGGCCGATCGCGGTGCCGTCCTGGACCTGCTTGCGGGTGCGGACGAACTGCAGGCCCTGCTCGCCGTTGAGCTTGGTGACCCCGGCGGGGAGGTCGAGTTCGGAGTCCTTGTCCTTGATCGGCTGGCAGAGGTTGACCTCCACCCCGCCGACCGCGTCGGTGATGTCCTTGACGCCCTGGAAGTTGACCAGCACGTAGTGGTCGATCTTCAGATGGGTGATCGACTGCACGGTGTCCTGGACGCACCCCGGACCGCCGTGCCCCAGCGCCTCGTTGAGCGGCCGGTGCTTCAGCGGCGCGTGCGTCTCGCCGTTCACCACGCACTTGGGGTGGTCGATCAGGGTGTCCCGGGGCAGGTCGAGCGCGACGGCGGCGCGCCTGTCGGGGTAGACGTGCAGCACGATGTTGACGTCGTTGTTGCCCGCCCCGACGTTGTCGCGGTCGCCGTAGCCGCCGCCGAGTCCCTTGCGGCTGTCGGTGCCGATGATCAGGATGTTCATCGCCACCCGGCCCTGGGCGTCGGCCTGTCCGGGCGGCGGCGGTGCGTTGCCCGCGCCGAGCGGGGCGTGCTGGAGGTTGGCGTCCAGGTGCCTGAGGTAGAGGTAGCCGCCGCCGCAGCCGGCCACCACCAGGGCGCCGGTGGTCAGGGCGACCGGCTTGATCCAGCGGCGTATGCCGGACCTCCGGGCCCGTCGGCGGCCCCGGCGGGTACCGCCGGCCGGCCGGCGTTCCGCGGCGCGGCCGCCATCTGGTTCCGTGCCCTCGTCCATCCCTGTTCCCCCGCCCGTCCGTTCGATACCCCGTGAGTGTTCGAACGGACAAGCTACCCGAGGGCACGCCTCGGTTGCAGCTTGATCACAGCGCCGGTCCACGCGCGGGGCGGGCTGCCTGACGCTCCGTCGAGGGCACCGTCACCCGGTGTGCTCGACAGGCCGGGCCTCCCGCCCTTCCATACGCGCCGGGGGCGTCAGAAGGTGCACGGTGGGCGTGAGTTATTTCGCACAGACGTTGGTGTCGTCCGCCTGCACCCGCTGGAGGTCCTTCGGCGCCTCGGCCGGAGCGGCCGCGGCGGTGCCCGGGGCGGCCCCGAGGAAGTCCTTGCCGAGCACCACCACCAGGGCGTCCTTGGCGCCGAGTTGGGAACTCTGCTGGACGGCGGTGGCCGGCAGGCCGAGCGCCGCCGCCAGCGCGGCGGCCTGGTCGGCCTTCCCGGCCGGGTACGAGACGCTGCTGGCCTCCGCAGCCTCCGCGTTGCTGCCGGTCGCCGCCTTGGCGAAGCCCTTGCCCTGCAGGGTGGCCACCGCCTTCGAGGCCTGCTGCGGCTGGCCGGTGCCGTTGCGGACGGTGGCCCGGACGGCCGCGCCGTCCACGTCGGGGGCGGCCGGGGCGGCGGGGGG
>NZ_JAIZ01000205.1 GCF_000710465.2 Kitasatospora sp. MBT63
GGCCGGCGATCACCGGCGGGAGCACGATCACCGCGCCGAGCAGCAGGCCGGCCAGCACCATCAGGGTGTGCCGCAGCCCGGTTCCGGCGACGCCGGACAGCGCCACCGCGTCGGCGGTGTACCGCTGTCCGCCACCGCCACCGCCACCGCCGTCACCGCCTGCCGCACCGTCGCCGCTCTGGTCCCCGGCCGCGGTGTCCGCGCCGGTGGGGGCCCCGGAGCCGCCACCGGAGGCGGCGGCCGCTGCGCCGGTGGGGGCACCGGTCCCGGTCCCGGCCTTGCCGGGGTCGGCGCCGGCGGCGCCCGCACCGCCCTTGCTGACCGGGGTGACGGTCTTGTTGCCGCCGGTGCCGGTGGCGCACTGGGCGGCGGAGCCCTTCTTGTCGCAGTCCTTGGGCTGGTCGGCGCTGTCGGCGTACGGGTTGGCGCCGTTCTTGCCGAAGGTCGGGTTGTTGCACTTCGCGGCGTCGAA
Organism: Kitasatospora sp. MBT63; assembly: GCF_000710465.2. Lineage (GTDB taxonomy): Bacteria > Actinomycetota > Actinomycetes > Streptomycetales > Streptomycetaceae > Kitasatospora. The sequence goes on from NZ_JAIZ01000205.1 coordinate 473, forward strand.
GGCGCGGCCCTCGCTGCCGGGGATCTTGGCGAGCTGTTCGAAGCCGGACTTCACCAGGTCCTGGGTGAGCGGGGAGTAGCCGCCGCCGTCGGCCTGCTGCTGGCCGTCGCACAGGAAGTAGTAGCCGAACGCGCCGAGGGTGCGGCCCTTGTCCTTGGTGAAGCTGTCCCTGAGCTCGGTGGTGTGCACCACCATGTAGCTGTAGCTGGACAGCGGGTAGGCGGCCGGCTCGGGGGCGTCGTACACGCCGTCGAGCTGCTGGGTGAGGTCGCCGGGGTTGATCTGGACGTGCTTGAGCGCGACCGAGACGTTCTTGCCGGCCGGCTCCACGTAGTAGCCCGCCGAGTTGAGCAGTTTGACCACCGGGAAGTGGCTGTTGAGCGCGTAGGAGTACTCGACGTAGGTGATGGTGCCGTCGTTGCGGTCGTTGGCGACGGTCTTGGCGACCGCGTCGGAGCTGCCGAGCGCGGGCCAGCTGGAACCCTCCAGCCGGGGGAACCAGGAGGTCATCGCGCAGGGCGCCTTGCGCGGCGTCTTCACGCAGTAGTCATCCCAGATCGACTTGTACTTCTTGGCGAACCAGGAGGTGAGCTGGGCGGTGGTGCCGGAGCCGTCCGAGCGGACCACCGGGCGCACCGGCGTCTCCGGCAGCCGCAGGCTGGGGTTCTCGGCCTGCACGGCGGGGTCGTTCCACTTGGTGATCTGGCCGGTGAAGAGCTTGGCCACGGTCTCGCCGGACAGCCGCAGGTTGGTGACCCGGTTGCCGCCGATCTTCAGGTTGTACATGAACGAGGTACCACCGGCCACGATCGGCAGGTAGGCGATCGGCCAGGGCGGGGGCGCGTCGACCTGCCCCTGGTCGGTGAGGTTGTACGGGATCTCGGTGACGGCGAAGTCGGTGCTGCCGTTCTTGAACTGGTTGCGGCCGAAGGTGGAGCCGCCCGGGTCGAAGTCGATGGTCATGCCGTACTGCTTGACGTTGCTGATCCACTGGTCGACCGCGTTGAAGCTCCAGGTCGAGCCGGCGCCGCCGATCCGGCGGTAGTCGTCGGCCCGGGCGCCGGGCGCGCCGAGGGCCAGCGCGGATCCGAACACCGCCAGCGCGGCGAGCAGGGTGAGGGTGCGGGAGAGCGCTCGGCGCAGCACGGGGACCTTCCGGGCGGTTCGGTTCTGACGCTGGTTCTGGTTCTCGGCCTGCGCCCCGGCCTGGGCCTGGGGCTGGGCCGGGTGGTGTCCGGGGGCGGCAGTGGGCCGCTGCATCCGGCGGACGTCGTCCGCGGAGCGCAGCATCCGGCGTTCCTGCTGGCGCCGGGTCAGCTCGTCCGGTCCGCGCCCGCCGACCGCACGGGCCAGCAGGAACAGCGCCAGCACCAGGGCGAGCAGCACCGCCGCGGCGCCGAAGGCCCGGGCGACGTGCAGTTCGGAGGGGAACTTCACCAGCGTGAAGGCCATCAGCGGCAGCGAGGCCTGCGGGCTGGAGAACGGGTCGAAGTTGAGCAGCTTGGTGTAGCCGGAGCAGAGCAGGACCGGTGAGGTCTCGCCGATGCCGCGGGCGGCCGCCAGGATCACCGCGGTGGCCAGGCCCGAGCGGGCGCTCGGCAGGGTGACCGTCCAGACGGTCCGCCAGCGGCTGGCCCCGAGCGCGTACGAGGCCTCCTTCAGCGAGGCCGGCACCAGCCGGAGCACCACGTCGGAGGCGCGGATCAGGATCGGCAGCATCATCACCGACAGCGCGACGCTGGCGGCGAAGCCGGACCTGCTCTGCCCCAGGCCGATCACCAGCACCGCGTAGACGAACAGGCCGGCCAGGATGGACGGCAGCGCGGTCATCGCCTCGACCAGGGTCCGCACCAGCCGGCTGAACCGGCCCGGCACCTCGCCGAGGAAGACCGCGCAGCTGATGCCGAGCGGGATGGTGATGCTCAGTCCGATGGCGATCTGGGTGAGGGTGCCGACGATGGCGTGCAGCGCCCCGCCCTTGTCCAGCGGGTCGGCGGGCCCGGCGGCGGAGAGGTCCTGGGTGAAGAAGTTGGGGTGCGCCAGCGCGGTCCGGCCGTGCCAGAAGACGTAGCTCACCGTCCACACCAGCACGCCGAGCAGCAGCAGCGCGATGCTCTGCACGACGACCGCGGCCAGCCGGTCGCGGACCGCCATCCGGCCCTCGTCGCGGGAGACCAGCGCGTACAGGCCGAGGAAGCAGAGCCAGGCGCAGACCGCGAACCCGATCACGCCACTGAGCGGGGCGATCCAGTGGAACAGCAGCGCGGTGACCGCGAGGGCGCCGGCCAGGCTGGACCACAGCGCCCAGGTGTCTGCTCCGCGGCGGCCCCCGGTGCGGCGCCGGGGCGGGTCGCTCCCGGCGGCGGGCGCCGCCACCACGGTGGTGGTGGGCCCGGCGGTGGTGGTGGGCGCGGCGGTGGTGGTGGGCGCGGTGGTGGTCATGAGCTGGCTCCCGAACGGCTGCGCGCCACCACCGCGGCCGCGGCGAAGTTGACGACCAGGGTGAGCAGGAAGAGCGCGAGGCCGGCCGCCATCAGGGCGGAGATGGCGAACGGCGAGGAGTCCCCGTAGCGCAGCGCGATCATCGGGGCGACCGCGCTGCCGCCGGTCTGCAGGATGTGCGGCTGGATCTCGAACTGCATGGAGAGGATCAGGTAGACCGAGATGGTCTCGCCGAGCGCCCGCCCGAGGCCGAGCATGGTGCCGCCGATGATGCCGCCGCGGCCGAAGGGCAGCACCACCGAGCGGATCATGCCCCAGCGGGTGGAGCCCAGCGCGTACGCGCCCTCGCGCTCGCCGGCCGGTGCCTGGTCGAAGACCTCCCGCATGATCGAGCACATGATCGGCGTGATCATGAAGGCGACCACGATGCCGGCCATCAGGCTGGAGGCGGTGAAGATGACCGGCGGGTTGAGCGGGTCGTCGAGGTCGATCCCGCGGGTGCGGAACAGCGGGAACCAGCCGACGTAGGTCGCCAGCCAGCGGGCCACCCCGGCGAGTTGGTACTGGAGCAGGACGAAGCCCCAGACGCCGTAGACCACGCTGGGCACCGCGGCCATCAGGTCGACCAGGCCGATCAGCAGCCGCTTGGCGCGCCGCGGCGCGTACTCGCTGATGTACAGCGCGCAGCCGAGCGCCAGCGGCATCGCCAGGACCACCGCGATCCCACCGATCAGTACGGTGCCGATCAGCACCGCGGCGATGCCGAAGTGTCCGTGGCCGGCGTCCGGGTTCCAGTCCGTGGTGGTGAGGAAGGACCAGCCGGCCACCCGCAGTGCCTGGACCGCGCGGACGGCGAGGTAGCCGCCGACGGCCAGCATCACCAGCAGGACCAGGGCTCCGCTGCCGCGTGCCCAGAGCAGGAACACCCGGTCGGCCAGGCCCGGGTTGACGGTCAGCGGGCGGGCGGCGGCCGCCCCGGCCGGTTCGGCGGCGGTGCCGGCGGGCGCGCTCACACCAGGCTCCGCAGGGCGCCGCGCGGCTGCGGGACGGACCGGGCCGGCAGGGCCAGTGGCCTGGCCTGCTGCGGGCCGCCGGCCGCGGCGCTGAGCACACCGGCCAGGAACAGCCCGAGGTTGTACTGGCACTCGCGCTGGCGGCGGAACGCCCGGGTCGAGCAGGCCACCGGGACGTTCTCGAACTCCAGTCGCCAGCGCCAGAGCTGGCCGTGCTCGACGGTGCCGATGGTGGCCCGGAGCCGGTCCACCCGCTGCTGCAGCCGGGCGATCGAGGCCAGGCACGCGTCGGCGTCCCGGAAGGTCTCCTCGCTCTGCCCGAGGTGCCGGTTGTTGGCACCGAGCAGGCGCCACACCACGGCGTCACCCGTACGCACCCCGTGCGGGTGCACGGGTCTGCTGACAAGGAGGAATCGCGGCTGTCCCATGCCCGGTGTCGCCTTCCGAAGCGCTCAGTGGCCGGAAGAGACCGTCTCGACCCCGGGGGGATGAACGGATGCCGCGGCATGAACGCCGGACACGGAACCCGTGAACGGGTGGCGCGCCACTCCTCCACAAGTCGCGCACCACCCGTTCCAATCTGACGATACCTCAGGAGTGGTCGCGGGCCGCTGGACCGACGGTCGGTGGGCGACCGGAGGCGCTGTGGAACGCCTCGGAGGTACACGTCCCGGGCCGCCGCGGCCACCTCCGGAGGCCCCTTCCCCGGGGCCCCGGAGGCCCGTTCGGCGGCCGGCGGCCGGGCGGTGCCCGCCGGGGCCGTTCGGGGTCCGGAGCCGAACGGATCCGGCCAACCGCCCGCCGCGGGCGGCCCGCGGCGGGGTTTGCCTTCTGTTGGCACGGGCGCCCGGCCGGCCCGGCCCTCCCAACCGGAGACCAAGCGCGGGCGGCGGCCGCCGGACCGGCCCCCGGGCCGGTCAGCGCCCGGCGGGGAGCGCGGTGAGCTGACGGATCAGCAGGTCCACCCGGGCGTCGTGGTGCTGCGGTCGCAGCCGCCGGCCGGCCGCGAGGACGGCCAGGCCGTGCAGGGCGCCCCAGAGCACTTCGGCGAAGGTCTCCGGGTCGCCGCCGCGGGCGGCTGCGAGCGGCCCGACCACGGCGGCGAACTCGCCGAAGGCGGCCTTCAGCGGGGCGGGCGAGTCCTCGGTGCCGAATTCCAGGTCTGTCTCGTGGACGAACATCGCAGCGTAGAGCGCGGGCCGCTCCCGGGCGAAGCCGAGGTAGACGCCGGCCAGTGCGCGCAGCGCCTCGGCGGGGTCGGCCAGGCCCGCCCGGGCCGCACGCAGGGCGGCGGCGAGCTCCTCGAAGCCCTCGACGGCGACCGCGGCCACGATCGCGCCCCGGGACGCGAAGTGGCTGTAGAGGACGGGCTGGCTGTACTCGACGGCTTCGGACAGCCGGCGCGTGGTCACCGCGCCCCAGCCCTCCGCCTCGGCCAGCTCCCGCGCGGCTCGAATGATCAACAGGTGGCGTTCCGCCCGTTCGCGCTCCCGGCGCTGCTGTACGGCCATGGTCGGATCCTAGCACCGCTAGACATTCGAGCAGGGATAGTCCTAGCATCGATCTCAGACCTAGCAACGCTAGGAAGCCAGTCGGCGCCGCCGGGCACCGGCACGTCCTCAGGGGGAACCAGATGTCCAGGCAGCGCATCACCACCGTGCTGGCGGTCCTGACCGGCGCCACGGTCATCTTCTTCGGGCTCAACTTCCTGCTGAACCCGGCCGCGCCCGACGGTTTCGGCATCACCCCCTGGCCGCAGGGGAACGCCACCGGCTACTTCGTCGTCAAGGGCGTGCGGGACCTCGCGGTCGGCGGCACGGTCCTGGTCCTGCTCGCGCTCGGGCAGCGCCGCGCGCTCGGCTGGGTGGTCCTGCTCGACGCCCTCGTCCCGCTCGGCGACGCGACCGCCGTCACCACGCACGGCGGCACCCTCGGCTTCGCGCTGGCCGTGCACGGCTCGGCCGCCTGCGTGGTGCTGCTGACGGCGGCCCTGCTGCTCACCGAGGGCCGGACGGCCCCGGCGCCCGCCGCCCGGGCCTGAGCGCCCCGCAGGGCCGCTCTGGCCCCGGAAACGCCGAAGGCCGGCCGGACGCGATGTCCGGCCGGCCCCGTCGTGCGCCGGCCCGGTCAGAAACCGAGCTTGCGCAGCTGCTTCGGGTCCCGCTGCCAGTCCTTGGCCACCTTGACGTGCAGGTCCAGGTAGACCGGTGTGCCGAGGAGCGCCTCGATGTGCTTGCGGGCGGTGGTGCCGACGTGCTTGAGCCGGGCGCCCTTGGCGCCGATCACGATGGCCTTCTGGCTCTGCCGCTCGATGTAGACGTTGGCGTGGATGTCCAGCAGCGGCCGGTCGGCGGGGCGTCCCTCGCGGGGGATCATCTCCTCGACCACCACGGCCAGCGAGTGCGGCAGCTCGTCGCGCACGCCCTCCAGCGCGGCCTCGCGGATCAGCTCGGCGACCATGATCTGCTCGGGCTCGTCGGTGAGGTCGCCGTCCGGGTACAGCGGCGGGCCGGCCGGCAGCAGCTTGGTGAGCAGCTCGCCCACCAGCTCGACCTGCTGGTCGCCGACGGCGGACACCGGGATGATCTCGGCCCACTCGATGCCGAGCTCGAGGCCCAGCTGGTGGATCGCGATCAGCTGCTCGGCCAGCTTCTTGGAGTCGACCAGGTCGGTCTTGGTGACGATGGCGACCTTGGGGGTCTTCTTGACCTCGGCGAGTTCCTTGGCGATGAACTTGTCACCGGGGCCGAGCTTCTGGTCGGCGGGCAGGCAGAAGCCGATCACGTCGACCTCGGCCCAGGTCGAGCGGACCAGGTCGTTGAGGCGCTCGCCGAGCAGCGTGCGGGGCTTGTGCAGGCCGGGCGTGTCCACCAGGACCAGCTGGGAGTCCGGGCGGTGCACGATGCCGCGCACGGTGTGGCGGGTGGTCTGCGGGCGGTCGGAGGTGATCGCGACCTTCGTCCCGACCAGCGCGTTGGTCAGGGTCGACTTTCCCGCGTTGGGACGGCCGACGAAGCACGCGAACCCGGAGCGGTACGGGGATGAAGGGGCACTCATGCCGACCATTCTCCCTGATCACCACGGGGTGGACGGACCAGCCCGGCTCAACCGGTCTTCTTGCCGCCTCCGGGCGAGGTCAGCGCACCGATCAGGACGAGCAGCAGCAGCACCAGCGAGCCGATCAGCCAGTACGGCGACCCGGTCTCCTTCCAGCGGCCGAACCCCATCACGGTCAGCAGCAGACCGGCGAAGAACGCCAGCACCCCCATGGTCCCCTCCCCGGGCAGTCCGCGGTCACACTATCGGTCCGCGCGGCCCGGGTGCCCCGGCCGGGGCACCCGGGCCAGGACGGTTCAGCGGGCCTCGGCCCGGACCCGCAGCGTCCCGTCCGGGCCGGCCAGCAGCACCGGGGTGCCGGCCCCGCCCAGGTCCCGGACGGCCGCGAGGTCGGCCTCGGCGGGCGTGTCCGCGGCGGTGACCACGGCGGCCGCCTCCAGGCCCTTGGCGCCGCTGGCCACGGCCATCGCCACGGCGGTCTGCAGGGCGCTCAGCCGCAGCGACTCCAGCGCGACGGTGCCGGCCACGTAGGTCCGGCCGGTCTCGTCACGTACCGCGGCCCCCTCCGCCACGCCGTTGCGGGCGCGGGCGGAGCGGGCCAGCGTGATGATCTTCTTGTCCTCGGGGTCCAGCCCGGTCAGCTCACTCATGAGGCCTGAGCATAGGCGGCGGGCCGCCCGCGCCGTCCGGGGTGTCTCAGTGGCCGGTCGGCCGGGGGTCGCCGGGCCGCATCACCTTGACCAGGGCGGGGGGGCCGTTGGGCAGCGTCTCGGGCTTGCTGTGCCGCTGCTTCCAGTACGGGTTGTCCTGCGGGAGGTGGCTGCTGACCCTGCCGTACATGCCGAAGGTCAGCACCACGAAGCCGAACACGAAGCTGAAGATCACGTTGGGGATCCGGAACGCCAGCCGGTTGGCGCTGCTGTCCAGCACCATCAGGCCGACGAAACCGGCCAGGATGAAGAGCACTCCCATGATCATGTTGATGGTGGAGGCGATGTTGCCGCCGATCACCGCCCCGGCGATCAGGATCACGCCGGCGATGATGGAGATCACGCTCAGCGTGCCGTTGCTCGACAGCCCGATGACCTCCTTGCCCTGGGTGTCGAGGAAGCTCGGGTGGTCCAGCAGCCCGAGGATGCCGAAGACCAGCAGGAACACCCCGCCGAGTCCGGCGCCGACCCGGTACACCTGGCCGAGCCGGTGGTCGACGGGCAGTTCGTCCTGCAGTTTCATGGAGACCTCCTGGCCTGGGGTCTAACCGTGTTCGGCGCCGTGGAACGGCACCTCGTGCAGATACAGGGACCCGCACTGCTGGCAGATGCGCAGGCCCGTCCCCCATGCCGTCTCCGGCTTGCTCTCGGCCCCGGGGTCGACCGGGGCGCCGCACATGGCCATGGTGGGTTCGCCGGTCCGGACGACGTGCCACTTGAGCACGGCACCGGACGGACCCTCGGGCCCGTACTCCGCACGCAACTGATGTGCCATGACTTCATCGTCGGGAGCGTTCGGAGCCCCGGTCAAACGGACCGTGGCTTCGTACGAGGACGAAACGGCCCGCGGGGTGGCACCCCACGGGCCGTTTCGTCCTGGCCGGGTCAGTCGCCGTCCGGGTCCTCGCCCTCGTCCGCCGTACGGACCGGGGCCGCCACCACGGTGCCGATCCGGTTGCGGCGGCCGGCCGAGCTCTCGGCGGTCAGCCGGATCGCGGTCAGGTCGGTCACCGACTCGTCCGGGACCGGGATCTCGCAGGAGGACCCGGGGATCGGCACCCGGCCGAGCCGCTTGCCCAGCAGGCCGCCGACGGTCTCCACGTCCTCGTCGGCCAGCTCGATCCCGAACAGCTCGCCCAGGTCCTCGACCAGCAGCCGGGCGGTGATCCGGTACGAGCCGTCGCCGAGGTCCTCGACCGGGGCGATCTCCCGGTCGTACTCGTCGGTGATCTCGCCGACGATCTCCTCCAGGATGTCCTCGATGGTGACCAGGCCGGCGGTGCCGCCGTACTCGTCGATCACGATCGCCACGTGCGAGCGCATCTGCTGCATCTCGCGCAGCAGGTCGGCCGCGGGCTTGGAGTCCGGGACGAACACCGCTGGGCGCATCACCGAGCCGACCGGCTCGGACTCGGAGTCCCGGTTGATGTGGGTGCGCCGGACCAGGTCCTTGAGGTACACGATGCCGACCACGTCGTCCTCGTTGTCACCGACCACCGGGATCCGGGAGAAGCCGGAACGCAGCGCCAGGGTCAGGGTCTGCCGGACCGTCTTGTGCCGCTCGATCATCACCAGGTCGGTGCGCGGCACCATCACCTCGCGGACGATGGTGTCGCCCAGCTCGAAGACCGAGTGCACCATCCGGCGCTCCTCGTCCTCGATCAGGTCGTCCTGCTCGGCCAGGTCGACCAGGGCGCGCAGTTCGGCCTCGGAGGCGAACGGGCCCTCCCGGTACCCCTTTCCCGGCGTCAGCGCGTTGCCGAGCAGGATCAGCAGCTTGGGGATCGGGCCGAGGATCCGGGCCAGCGGCAGCAGCACGAAGGTCGCCGCCGTGGCCGTGGTCAGCGGGTGCTGGCGGCCGATCGTGCGGGGCGAGACGCCGACCGCGACGAAGGACACCAGCACCATCACGCCGAACGCCACCAGGACGGCCTGCCAGGTGCTGTCGAAGGACCGGACGCAGACCACCGTGACCAGCACGGCGGCCGCCATCTCGGCGGCCACCCGGATCAGGGTGGCCAGGTTCAGGTAGCGGATGGTGTCGGAGGTCAGCACCAGCAGCCGGTCGGAGCCGCGCCGGCCGGCCCGGTGGGCCTCCTCCGCGCGGAACCGGGAGATCCGGGAGATCCCGGCCTCGGCGCAGGCGGCCAGCCAGCCGAGCACCACCAGCAGCAGAGCTCCGACCAGGAAGCTCGTACTCGCACCGCTCACAGACGGCCGGCCCTCAGTGGACGGTCGGCGCCGGGGAGAGCCCCGACAGTCCGCGACCGGCCCGCCAACCGTCCAGGATCCGCTTCTGGAGCGCGAACATCTCGCGCTCCTCCTCGGGCTCCTCGTGGTCGTAGCCGAGCACGTGCAGCACACCGTGGACGGTGAGCAGCTGCAGCTCGTCGTCCATGGCGTGCTTGGTGGGGGCGGCCAGGCCCTGCTGCTTCGCCACCTCCGGACAGAGCACGATGTCGCCGAGCAGGCCCTGCGGCAAGTCCTCGCCCTCCTTGCCGGGGCGCAGCTCGTCCATCGGGAAGGACATCACGTCGGTTGGGCCCGGCAGGTCCATCCACTGCACGTGCAGCTCGGCCATGGCCTCGCTGTCGACCAGGATCACGGAGAGCTCGGACTGCGGGTGGATCCGCATCTTGTCGAGGGCGTAGCGGGCGACGTCGAGGATGGCTTCCTCGTCGGCGTCCCACCCGGACTCGTTGGCGATGTCGATCGACATGGAGGGTTCGGTACTCAGCTTTCGGCGCGATGGGACTGCCGGGGCGCACGCGCGCCCCGACGCTGGACGGGTTTGGTGCGGGCGGTGCCGGCCTCGTCGGCCTCCTGCTGGGCGTCCCAGCGCTCGTAGGCGTCCACGATCCGGCCGACCAGCTTGTGCCGGACCACGTCGGTGCTGGTCAGCACCGAGAAGTGGATGTCCTGCACGTCGGCCAGGATCTCCTGGACGACCTTCAGGCCGCTGCGGGTGCCGCCGGGGAGGTCGATCTGGCTGGTGTCGCCGGTGACCACCACCCGGGAGTTGAAGCCCAGGCGGGTGAGGAACATCTTCATCTGCTCGGGCGAGGTGTTCTGGGCCTCGTCCAGGATGATGAAGGCGTCGTTCAGGGTGCGGCCGCGCATGTACGCGAGCGGGGCGACCTCGATGGTGCCGGCCGCCATCAGCCGCGGGATGGAGTCGGGGTCCATCATGTCGTGCAGCGCGTCGTACAGCGGGCGCAGGTAGGGGTCGATCTTCTCGTAGAGGGTGCCGGGCAGGAAGCCCAGCCGCTCCCCCGCCTCGACGGCCGGCCGGGTCAGGATGATCCGGTTGACCTCCTTGGCCTGCAGCGCCTGCACGGCCTTGGCCATCGCCAGGTAGGTCTTGCCGGTGCCCGCGGGGCCGAGGCCGAAGACGATGGTGTGCTTGTCGATCGCCTCGACGTAGCGCTGCTGGTTGAGCGTCTTGGGGCGGATGGTGCGGCCCCGGTTGGAGAGGATGTTCGCCGTGAAGACCTCGGACGGGGCCGGGTGGGCCGGGTCCTCGGCGGCCTTCCTGAGCATCGCGATGGAACGCTCCACGGCGTCCTCCGTCAGGGGTTGGCCGGTGCGCAGCACCAGCATCATCTCGCTGAAGAGCTGCTCGACGAGCTTGATCTCGGCCTGGTCGCCGGTGGCGGTGACCTCGTTGCCGCGGACGTGGATGTCGGCGTCGGGGAAGCCGCTCTCGATCACCCGCAGGAGCGAGTCGGCCGCCCCCAGCAGGGTGACCATCGGGTGCTTCTCCGGAATGACGATCCGGGTGCTGGCCGCGTCGGGACGGTGACCGTTGGTTCGGGTCTGCGGTGTGTCACTCATGGGTCGGCGCTGAGGCCTGCTCATCCCATCTGTCGAGTCGTGGTGCCGCGCGGGCTCTCCGGGTCACCAGGGTACGCCGCGCAGATGTTCGCTGCGGCGGCGCGGCACCCCGGGCGGCGCATCCGATGCTGGACCCGCGCGGCCGGTGAGGCGAATGGTTTTCCGGTCATCGCCGCGGCGGGACCGGCACCCTGGCGAGGTCCTCGGCGACCACGATCTCGCCGTCGAAGTGCGCGCGGGCCTCGGCGAGATGGCCGTCCAACGCCGGGTAGCGCTGCGAGAAGTGGGTGAGGACGAGGGTCCGGACCCCGGCCTCGGCGGCCACCCGGGCGGCCTGGGCGGCGGTCAGGTGGCCGTGCTCCTCGGCCAGCCGGGCGTCGGCGTCCAGGAAGGTCGCCTCGATCACCAGCAGGTCGGCGCCGTCGGCGAGCTCGTGGACCCCCGGGCACAGCCGGGTGTCCATCACGAACGCGAACCGCTGGCCCGGCCGGGCCTCGCTGACCTCGTCCAGGGTCACGGTGCGGCCGTCCTCCAGGGTGACCGAGCCCTCCTGCTGGAGCCGGCCGACCAGCGGGCCGCGCAGGCCGAGCGCGGCGAGCCGCGCGGGCACCAGCCGGCGCCCGTCCGGTTCGGTGAGCCGGTAGCCGAAGGAGTCCACCGGGTGCGAGAGCCGGACCGCGGAGAGCTCGAACGGCGCGCCGGGCGCGGACAGCGGGCCGGCCACCGGGATCGGGCGGGGCCGCAGCCGGGCGCTCTCGTGGTAGGCGGTCGCGTACCGCAGCCGGTCGAAGAACACCTGGCCGCTGGCGGGGTAGTAGACGTCCACCGGGTGCGGGACCCGGTCCAGGTTGATCCGCTGGATCACCCCGGCCAGGCCCAGCGAGTGGTCGCCGTGGAAGTGGGTGACGGCGATCCGGGTGATCCCGGTGGCCGACACCCCGGCGTGCAGCATCTGCCGCTGGGTGCCCTCGCCGGGGTCGAGGAGCAGGCCCTCGCCGTCCCAGCGGAGCAGGTAGCCGTTGTGGTTGCGGTGCCGGGTGGGCACCTGGCTGGCGGTGCCCAGGACGACGAGTTCGCGCTGTGACACCGGATCAGACCAGGCCCTCGCGCAGCGGCTCGCCGCCCAGCACGTGCACGTGGGCGTGGAACACGGTCTGGCCGGCGCCCGCACCGGTGTTGAAGATCAGCCGGTAGTCCGCGAGACCGTCGACGGCCGCGACCTCACCGGCCTCGGTGAGCAGCTCCGCGGCGACGGCGGGCTCGGCGGCGGCGAGCGCGGCGGCGTCCGGGTAGTGCACCGCGGGGATGACCAGGACGTGGGTGGGCGCCTGCGGGTGGATGTCCCGGAAGGCGACGGTGTCCGCGGTCCTGCGGACCACGGTGGCCGGGATCTCGCCCGCCACGATCTTGCAGAACACGCAGTCGGACTGCGGCTCGCCGGCCATCTCGCTCTCCTCGCGCTGATCGGTCGTCACCGGCCGGTGCCGGTGTCGGCGGCAGCCTAGCCGAGTCGGCGGCCCCGGGGCCGGGGCGGCCGGCGCGAGGGACCGGCCGCCGGGACCGGCCCGGATGTTTGAAGGCGTCTCAGCGGGCAGGCGACGGACGGCGCCGTCCCGTCCGCCGGCGCCAGGCGTCGAGGCCCCGGCCCGCTCCCCTCCCGGGGCCTCGACGCGTACCCGGCGACCGGCCGCCCCCGACCCGCCCCCGACCCCGACCGTGTCAGGAGGAGACCCGCATGCCGATCTGGACCGTCCTTCGCCCGCTGCTGGTGGCGGCCGCCGTGCCGGCCGCCGTGTTCGCCGTGGACCGGCTGCTGCTGCTGGCCGTCGCCCGGCTGTCGGCCGCCCGGCCCGGCGACT
>NZ_JAIZ01000206.1 GCF_000710465.2 Kitasatospora sp. MBT63
CCGCCCCGGCCGCCGCCACCGCCGCCCCGCGGACCGCCCCCGAGGAGCGGGACGGCGCCCCGCCGGCCACCCCCGGCCGCCCCCGGCTGGCGCGGTCCGTGCTGCTCGGCTCGCTCGCGCTCGGCTGCGCCGTCGCGCTGATGGCGACCTCCGGCTGGCTGATCTCCCGGGCCTCCCAGATGCCGCCGGTGCTCTACCTGATGATGGCCGTCACCTCCGTCCGGGCCTTCGGCATCGGGCGCAGCGTCTTCCGGTACGCCGAGCGGCTGACGGCGCACGACACGGTGCTCAAGGCACTCGGCAGCGTACGGACCGCCGTCTACGCCCGCCTGGAGCGGCTGGCGCCCGCCGCACTGCCCGGCTACCGCCGGGGCGACCTGCTCGCCAGGCTGGTGTCCGACGTCGACGCTGTCCAGGACCACTACCTGCGCTGGCGGCTCCCGGCCGCCGTCGCGCTCACCGTCTCGCTGGCCGCCTCGGCCGCGCTGGCCGCCTTCCTGCCGGCCGCCGGAGTGCTGCTCGCCCTCGGACTGCTGCTGGCCGGCGCCGCCGTGCCGGCCCTCGCCACCCTGGCCGGCGGCCGGTCGGAACGTCAGCAGGCACCCGCCCGAGGCGAGTTGGCGGTCGCCGTGGTCGACACCCTGACCGGCACCGCCGAACTGACCGTGGCCGGCGCGCTGCCCGCCCGGCTCACCGCCGCCCGCCACGCCGACCGTACGCTCACCCGGCTCGCCGCCCGCTCCGCCGCCATCGGCGGGCTGTCGGCCGGGCTGACCGCGCTGGTCACCGGTCTGACCGTGACCGCCGCCGCGGCCGTCGGCGTGCACGCCGTGCGAACCGGCGCGCTCCCGGGCGTCTGCCTGGCACTGGTGGTGCTCACCCCGCTGGCCGCCTTCGAAGCGGTGGCGGGCATGCCGACCGCCGTGCTCCATCGCGAACGCAGCCGCGCCGCCCGGGCCCGGCTGGCCGAACTGGCGGACACCCCCGACCCGGTCACCGAGCCCGCAGACCCGCGGCCGCTGCCCGAGCAGCCGCTGCCGCTCGCCGTCCGGGGCCTCACCGCCCGCTGGCCCGGCCAGGAACGGGACGCGCTGCGCGGCCTCGACCTGGACCTCGCACCCGGCCGCCGGATCGCCGTGGTCGGCCCGTCCGGCTCCGGCAAGACCACCCTCGCCCACGTGCTGCTCCGCTTCCTGGACCAGCGGGCCGGGACCGTCACCCTCGGCGCGGGCCGTCCACAGGCTGTGGACAGCCGTTCGATCCCCGGTGACCTGGTCCGCCGCACCATCGGCCTGTGCGCCCAGGACGCCCACGTCTTCGACAGCTCGCTGCGCGAGAACCTCCGCCTCGCCCGACCCGGCGCCGACGAGGCCGAACTGCGGGCCGCCCTGGCCGCGGCCCGGCTGCTCGACTGGGTGGACACCCTCCCCAGGGGCCTGGACACCATGGTCGGCGAGCACGGCGCCCGGCTCTCCGGCGGCCAGTGCCAGCGCCTGGCGCTGGCCCGCGCGCTGCTCGCCGACTTCCCGGTGCTGATCCTGGACGAACCCGCCGAGCACCTGGACCTGCCCACCGCCGACGCCCTCACCGCCGACCTGCTCGCCGCCACCGCCGGCCGGACCACCCTGCTGATCACCCACCGGCTGGCCGGCCTGGACGACACCACCGTGGACGAGGTGCTGGTGCTGGCCGACGGCGCCGTGGTGGAGCGGGGCCGCTGGTCCGACCTGGCCGCCCGCCCCGACAGCCGCCTGAGCGCGATGCGCGCACGCGAGCAGCGCGCCGACACCCTGCTCACGGCGGTCTGACCGCACACCGCACGGACAGTGGACAGACCGCACAAAAGGGGCGCATCGCTCTAGGCTCGACCCATGGAGACCCAGCCGTCCGGCCACCCCGAGCAGCCCCCGGCGACAGCACGGCCCGCACCCCCGGCCCGACCCCGTCGGCCGGCCCGCCCCGAGCCGTCCGACCGGCCCGACCAGGCCCCGCACCGGGTACCCGAGATCGCCTCCCTCGGCCTGGACACCCTGGTCACCGAGGTCTCCGAACGCCTGCAGTCCGCCGCCGCCGTCACCGACCGGATGCAACGCCTGCTGGAGGCCGTCGTCTCCGTCGGAGCCGGCCTCGACCTGCACGCCACCCTGCACCGCATCGCCACCGGCGCCGCCGAACTGGTCGACGCCGAGTACGCCGCCCTCGGCGTGGTCTCCCCCCACGGCACCGGCCTGTCCGACTTCATCCACGTCGGCATCGACGACGCCACCGCCGCCGCCATCGGCGAACTCCCCTCCGGCCGCGGCATCCTCGGCGCCCTGATCGACAACCCCGAACCGCTGCGCCTGGCCGACCTCGGCCAGGACCCCCGCTCCACCGGCTTCCCCCCGCACCACCCGCCGATGACCTCCTTCCTCGGCGAGCCGATCCGGGTCCGCGAAGAGGTCTTCGGCAACCTCTACCTGACCGGCAAGAAAGGCGGCGCCGGCTTCACCCCCGAGGACGAACAGGTGGTCCACGCGCTGGCCGCCGCCGCCGGCGTCGCCATCGAGAACTCCCGCCTGTACGAGGACGGCCGCCGCCGCGAACGCTGGATCGCCGGCGCCGCCGCCGTCACCACCGCCCTGCTCTCCTCGGACGAGGCCAAGGTCGCCCTGACCGTCGCCGCCGAACAGGTCAGGGAACTCGCCGACGCCGCCGTCGGCATGATCCTGCTGCCCACCGTCGACGGCCGGATGCGGGTCGCCCACGCCTCCGGCGAGGTCGCCGAGTACCTCAACGGCGAGCTGATGCCACCGGGCAGCTTCGCCACCCACCTGATGGCGGGGGAGAGCGTCTTCCTCGACGACATGTCCTCCGACCCCGCCGTGGTGCTCCGCCTCGCCCGCCGCTTCGGACCCTCGATGGCCCTGCCCATGGTGTCCTCCGGCCGGGTGCTCGGCGGCCTGTGCGTCTGGCGGCAGCGCGGCTCGGCCCCGTTCACCGACGACGAGAAACAACTCGCCCAGACCTTCGCCTCCCAGGCCGCGCTCGCCCTGCGGCTCGCCGAGGGCCAGCTCGACAAACAGCGCCTGGCCGTCTTCCAGGACCGCGACCGGATCGCCCGCGACCTGCACGACCTCGTCATCCAACGGCTGTTCGCCACCGGCATGATGCTGGAGAGCGCCGCCCGCCGCGCCGTCGTCCCCGAGGTCAGGACCGGCATCGGCCGGGCCGTCGACGAACTCGACGCCACCATCCAGGAGGTGCGCACCACCATCTACGCCCTCCAGCACGGCGACGCCGACGACGAACCCGACACCCTGCGCACCCGCGTCCTGCGCGAGGGCAGCCAGGCCGCCGCCGTACTCGGTTTCAAACCGACCATCACCTTCACCGGCCCGCTGGAGAGCCTGGTCGGCGAGAAGACCTCACGCCAACTGCTCGCCGCCCTCCGGGAGATGCTCTCCAACACGGCCCGCCACGCCCGCGCCTCCCGGGTCGCCGTCGAGATCGACGCCACCGTCCACCTCGACGCCGAGGGCCACCCCGTACCGGGCGACCCGGAGTCCCTGGAACGGGCCGGCAAACCCGGCGTCCTGCTCACCGTCACCGACGACGGCATCGGCATCCCGGACGGCGGCCGCCGCAGCGGCCTGCGCAACCTCGCCCGCCGGGCCGAGGTCCTCGGCGGCGACGCCTGGCACGAGCCCGGCCCGCACGGCAAGGGCACCCGGGTCCGCTGGACCGCCCGCTACTGACCGGGCCCGCCACCCGCGGCCGCCCCACCCTCAGGGCAGCAGCGTCTCGATCACGGCCGCCACCCCGTCGTCGTCGTTGCCCACCGTGTGCCGCGCCACCGCCGCCAGCACCTGGGGATGCGCGTTGGCGACCGCGTACGCGCTGCCCGCCCAGGCGAGCATCTCCAGATCGTTCGGCATGTCACCGAAGGCCACCACCTCCGAGCGGTCGATGCCCTGCTCGGCACACCACCGCGCCAGCGTGCTCGCCTTGGTCACCCCCCGCGCGCTGATCTCCAGCAGCGCCACCGGACTCGACCGGGTGATCTCCGCCAGCGCACCCGCCACCACCCGCGCCCTGGCCAGGAACACGTCCGGGTCCAGCTCCGGATGCTTGGCCAGCAGCTTGAACAGCCCGCCCACCCGACCGTCGCCGAGCAATTCCTCGGCCGCGGCCACCGGATGGTCCTCGTCCGACCCCCACATCCGCAGCTCGTACCCCGGCTCCCGGGCGAAGCCACCCGGGTACTCGAACGCGAACGACGTCCCCGGCAGCTCGGCCCGCAGCGCCTCCACCACCGCCAGCGCGTCCGCCACCGCCAGCGGGAAGGTCTCCAGCAGCTCACCGCGCCGCACGTCCACCACCGCGCCGCCGTTCGAGCAGATCGCCACCCCGTGGCCGCCGATGTGCGAGCTGAGCTGCGCCATCCAGCGCGGCGGCCGGCCGGTCACGAACACCACCTGGACACCCGCCCGCTCGGCCCGGGCCAGCACCGCGGCCGTCCGCTCGGAGACGGCGCCGCTGGCGCACAGCAGGGTGCCGTCGAGGTCGGTGGCGATCAGGCGGGGGCGGGGGGAGGTGGTCACCGCTCCATCTTCGCTCACCTGCGCACCGGCCCGGGAGAGGCATGCCCTCCCGGGCCCGCGCCCCGGACCGTGCTCAGCCGGTCCGCAGGGTCAGCGCGGCGGTGTGCAGCGTCCCACCGGTCCGGAACTGCACGAACAGCCGCCAGTCACCGGCCGCCGGCAGCTCGGCGTGGAAGCGCAGCGACGGCCCGCCGCCGCCGTCCGCCGCCGCGCCCTCCGGGTGCAGGTGGGCGAAGGCCAGGTCGCCCGCGTGGAAGGCGGTCAGGTGCCCGAAGGTCCCCAGGTACGGCTGCAGGTCGGTGACCGGCTGCCCGTCCCTGGTCACGGTCAGGCCCAGCTCGCCGCCCTTCGGCGCGCCGCCGTCCACCGTGACGGTGTAGCCGTCCACGGTGGCGCTCCCGGCCGCCGCCGGCAGCGGGACGGGGCTCGCCGCGCCCGGTACGGTGACCTGCTCGCCGAGCACCAGCGCGCCGCCCTTCCCGGGGCCGCTGTCCGGCGTGAACGAGGCGTACAGCCGCCAGTCGCCCGCCGCGAGCGGCTCCAGCGCCGCGCGCCAGGTACCGTCCGGGCCGAGCTCCGGGTGCAGGTGCTGAAAACCGGTCAGGTCGGAGCGGATCGCGTAGAAGTGCAGCTGCTCGGTCTGCTCCGGCACGTACGCGGTGACCGGCGCGCCGTCCGGCCCGGTGATCCTGAACCGGTACTCCGAGCCGGCGAGCGCTCCCGCCAGCCGGTAGCCGTTCCGCTCCGCGGCCAGGCCGGACCCGGCGGCCGCACCGGCCGTCCCGGTCGTGTCGTGACCGGCCATGCCGTGACCTGCCATGTCGTGGCCGGCCGTGTCCTGCCCGGCGGTGGCGTGGCCGTGGTTGTGGCCCTGGTGCGGCGAGCCGGCCGGTGACGCGCAGGACGTCAGCGCGACGGCCAGCAGACCGGCCGCCGCCGCGGCGGACAGCGCACGGCGCAGTGGATCGGTGGTGGGGGTGGTCCTCACGGGTGTGTCTCCAAGGGTGGTACGGACAGGATGCCGATGACCGGATCCCGGACGGGTCCGGCCGCGCCCGTCACGTCCGCGAGACGCACACCCGCAGCAGCACCGCACGCCCCCGCGCCGGCGGCGCCCGGCACCCCGACACCGGCGCCGCCACCGGACCGGCGC
>NZ_JAIZ01000207.1 GCF_000710465.2 Kitasatospora sp. MBT63
GTGGTGTCGTCCGCCGGGGCGGGCGCCGCGGGCCCGGCGGTCCCGAAGAGCGCGGCGGCGGCGGTGCGGTCGAGCTTGCCGTTGGCCGTCAGCGGAAGCCGGTCGACGAACCGGAAGCTGCTCGGGACCAGGTAGGGCGGCAGGGTCCGGGCCAGGGCCCGGCGCAGGGTCCCCACCGACGGGGCGGGCACGCCGTCCCCCTCGATGCAGACGGCCGCGAGCACCTGTTCCTGCGAGGTGTGGTCGGTGACCGGCAGCACCCGGGCCTCCAGCACCCCGGGCAGCGCGGTCAGGGCGGCCTCGATCTCCTCGGGTTCGATCCGCAGGCCGCGCAGCTTGAACTGGCCGTCGATCCGGCCGAGGTAGCGGAGTTCGCCGTCCGGGCCGAGCTGCCCCAGGTCACCGGTCCGGTACAGGCGCGGTGACGGGTCGTCGGCGAACGGCGAGGCGATGAACCGCTCCGCGGTGAGCTCCGGCCGCCCGTGGTAGCCGAGCGCGACGCCCGCACCGCCGATGACGATCTCCCCCGGGGTTCCGTCGGGGACCTCGGCCAGCCGCTCGTCGACCAGGTGGATCCGGGTGTCGGAGATCGGCCGGCCGATCGGCACGGTGGCCTCGTCCCAGTCCCGGCGGCACGCCCAGTGGGTGACGTCGATGGCCGCCTCGGTGGGCCCGTAGAGGTTGTGCAACTCGGCTCCGCCGGGCATCACGTCGAAGAACTGGCGCATGGTCGGGACGGGCAGCGCCTCCCCGCTGGCGAAGACGTACCGCAGCGAGTCGCAGTCGGCGGCGGTGCGCTCGCGCAGGAACAGGCCGAGCACGGACGGGACGAAGTGGGCCACGGTCACCCGCTCGTCGCGCAGCAGCCGGGCGAGGTAGCCGGGGTCGACGTGGCCGCCGGGACGGGCGACCACGATCGAGGCGCCGGCCAGCAGCGGCCAGAAGAACTCCCAGGCCGACACGTCGAAGCCGTACGGCGTCTTCTGGGCGACCCGGTCCCCGGCGTCCAGCGGGAAGCGGTCCTGCATCCAGCGGACCCGGTTGACGAAGCCCCGGTGGGTGTTGCGGCAGCCCTTGGGACGGCCGGTGGTGCCGGAGGTGTAGATCATGTACACCGGGTCGTCCGGGCCGACCCCCGGCTGCGGGGCCGTGGCCGGCCGGGCCGCCAGCCGGGCCCGGTCCTCGTCCCGGTCCTGGCAGAGCACCAGGGCGCCGGTCGCGGCCGGGACGGCGGCGCGGGCCGCGTCGGCGACCACCACCCGGGCGCCGCTGTCCTCGAGGAGGTAGCGCACCCGCTCCGGCGGGTTGGCCGGGTCGACCGGCACGTACACGGCACCGGCCCGCACGATGCCGACCAGGGCGACCACCAGGTCGTCGGAGCGGTCCATGTGCACGGCGACGTGGTCGCCCGGGCGAACGCCCATGGCGGCCAGCTGGTGGGCCAGTTGCGCGGTCCGGCGGTCCAGCTCGCGGTAGTCGACGGTGCGCCCGTCCCACCGCACGGCCGTCCGGTCGGCGTACCGCTCCAGCGCCCGGTCGATCAGCTCCGTCATGGTCGGCGAGGTGTCGGCCGGGGCCGGCGCCGAATCCGGGACCAGGGCCGCGGCCGGGCGGGGTGGCACGGCCAGCGCCGGGCCGTCGGGGGCGGCCGCACCGTCGAGGAAGGAGCGGACCCGCTGCGCGTAGCGCTCGAACATCGCCGCCAGCCGGTCCGCGGGCAGGCAGCCCTCGGCGGCGTCCCACTGGCCGACCAGGTCGTCGCCGACCAGCAGCGGCACGTGGTCGAGGGCGACCTGCGCGGTCTGCGACTGGCTGGCCCGCAGCCGGACACCGCGCGGGTGCAGCGCGGGGTCGATCGCGGGGACCCGGGTGAAGACCACCGGCAGCCGCAGCCCGCCGCCCGACCGGAACACCCGCCCGCGCAACTCGGCCAGCCCCGGCTGGAGTTCACCGCGTTCCAGGTCGGCCCGGGTCCGGGCCCACAGTTCCCGGGCACGCTCGGCGAAGTCCTGCGGCAGGGTGTCGTCCACCACCACCCAGGCGAGCTGGGTGAAGTCGGCGACCATCTGCGCGGCGCCCGCGAGGCCCGCCGGCCGGTCCCAGGACACCACCGTCACGGTGAACGGGTCCGGCCCGAACTCGCGGCGCAGCTCGTCGGTGTAGGCGGTGAGCAGCACCAGGTCGGCCGGGACCCCGATGGCGGCGGCACGCTCACCGAGCCGCCGCCAGGAGCCCAGGTCGGCGCGGTGGTGAAGGCGCCGGGCCTGCGGCTCCGGGTCGGGGAGCGCCGGTCCGTTCGGTAGGGCGGCGAACTTCTCGCGCCAGGCGAGGCGGGCCGCCCGGGCCTCCTCGTCGCGGGCGCGTACGGGCCGGTCCGCCAGGTACGGCCGGGGGTCGGCGGGGGTGTCCAGCATCCGCCGGTCGCCGTCGTGCAGCGCGAAGAGCTGGCCGAACAGCAGGGCGAAGCTGCGGGCGTCGGCGAGCAGCGCGTCCAGGACGACGTGCAGCACGGTGGTGCCGTCCGGCAGCAGGCTGGCCTCCAGCGCGTACATCGGGCGGCCGCCGAGCGGGAAGGTGCCCTCGCCCAGCCGGGCCGAGACCGCGGCCAGCTCCCGTTCGACCGCGGCCGTCCCGTCGGGGCCGGCGGGCAGCGCCGTCAGGTCGTGGCGGGCGATCCGGTACCGCGGGACCTCGGCCGCGACCTCCAGCGTGCCGTCCGGGTGGACGGCGGCCCGCAGCATCGGATGGTGGGCCACCAGGTCGTTCCAGGCCGCCTCCAGGGCGTCCACGTCGTGGTGCTCCAGCAGGAACTCCTGCTGGACGCGGCTCTCGGCGGCGCCGCCGAGGCCGCCCAGCCGCCCGACCAGGTACGCCGACTGGATCTCGGTCAGCGGGAGCCGCGACGGGCCCGCGGCCGCCGGGACGGTCGCGGTCGGTCGGGCCTCGGTGTCCCACACCGCGGGCCCCCGGTCGGCGACGCGCGCCAGGCTGTCGAGCAGGCGCCCGAAGGCGGCCCGCACCAGGGCCTCGTCCAGCGCCTGCGGCAGGAAGTCCCAGGACACCTGGAGCGCTCCGGCGTGCTCCTGGACGCACATCTCCAGCTGGACGCCGGGGGTGCGGGTGGCGGACGCGTCGGCGTCCACCAGCGCGGCCCAGTTGCCGGGGTCCTCGGCCCGCTGGTCGGCGATGCTGCCGAGCAGGCTGGTGAAGACCACCGGGACGGCGGCCGCCCGGCGGCCCGGCGAGGTCCTGGCCCGCTCGCGCAGCGCCCGCACCCCGCTGACGTCGGTGTGTTCCAGGTCGCGCCAGAGCTGCCCGCGGACCTCGGCCACCAGTTCGCCGAGCGTGCCGGTGGGCCGGGGGGCGACGAACACCGAGGTGGACAGGAACGGCCCCACCAGGCGCGCCACATCGGGGTGGAGCGGACGGCGGTTGTAGGTGGTCAGGACCATCGGCAGCGCGCCCGCCCCGGGCGCGGACAGCGCGGCGGCGGTCAGCGCGAGCAGCATCGCGGACGGCGTCGCCCTGGCCTCCAGCGCCGCCTCCTTGGCCCGCTCCCACTGCGCACGCTCCAGCCGGAGGGCGAGCCGCCGGTGCGGGCCGTCACCGGTGCCGCCGGCGGGCGCGTCCGGGGCGGCCGGGCGGGCGAGCGGCAGCGGCCGGTCGAAGTCGGCGGTCGCGAGCTTGTCGCGCCAGTAGCCGAGCGAGGTCCCGGACGGCCGGGTCGCGGCGGTGGCCAGCGCGTAGTCACGGAAGCCGACGGCCGGCCGGACGGGCCGCTCGCCGAAGGTGTACCGGGCGTACCAGTCCTGGAGCAGCAGGGAGACGCTCGGGCCGTCGGCGATCAGCTCGTCGACGGTGAGCATCACCCTGGTCCGGTCGCCCGGCAGCTGCGCCACCCCGACCGCGAACAGCGGCCAGTGGTGGGGATCGACGGCGGCCGCGGCCTGCGCGCGCAACTCCCCCAGCGCCTCCCGCAGTTCCGCCGGGCCGGCCGCGGTGAGGTCGCGGACGACCGGCCGGTACGCCGGGACGTGCTCGCGGACCACCTGGCGGGCGTCCGGCAGCAGGTGCGCGCGCAGCATGTCGGTGTCGGCGACGAGCCGGTTCCAGTCGGCGGCGAGCCGGTCGGCGTCGAGCCGGTCCGTCTCGAACTCGAGGTGGATCTGGGTCCCGGCGCCGTCGGCGCCGGCCGTGCTGCGCCCGACGTAGAAGGACTCCTGGACCTCGGTCAGGGGGAACGGCCGGTGCCGGTCGGCGGGGCTGGTCTGGATGGTCATGGCGTGACGCCAACTCCCTCTGTTTCAGGCCCGGTCGTGGGCGTGGTCGGTGGTCAGCCGGGCGGCGAGTGCGGTGAGGGTCGACTCGCTGAGCAGCTGGAGGGGCAGGGTCGCCCCGAACTGCTCGGTGATCTCGAAGCGGAGGTTCATCAGGTTGATCGAGTCGATGCCGTGCTCGAGCAGGGTGCGGTCGGGCGCCGGGGAGCCGGCGGTGTCCGGCAGGAAGCCCCGGACGAGGCGGGTGAGCCGTTCGGCCACCGGGTCCGGCGCCGGGTCGGCCGGGAGTGCGGGGCCGGCCGGGACGGGGGTCAGGTCGGCGGTGTCCGCGTCCGACGGGCCCTCGCCGGGCTGGTCGGTGAGCCACAGTCGGCGCCGCAGGAAGACCGAGGGCGGCAACGCGACGCGCCCGGCGGCCGGTTCGTCCGCCGCACCGGCACCGACGTCGAGTCCGGACAGCCACAGCTCGCCCAGCTGGTGCAGGCGCGCGTTGCGCCACAGCTCGGACAGGAATGCGGTGGTCTCCGGCAGTGAGCCGAGCTCCCGGTGGCCGCCGCCCTCGCGGACGTCCGCGGACCGGACCGTCGTGCCGCTCGCGCCGCCGGCCTCCGGCCGGGCGAACCGGGCCAGCGCCGCGGCCAGTTCGGCGGTGTCGGCGGCCACCACCGCGAGGCGGTGGTCCATGGCCGCCCGGCCGGTGCGCAGCGAGTGCGCCACGGCCCGCAGATCGGTGGAGCCCTCGGGGCTGCGCAGCCACCGGGCGAGCCGGTCGGCGGTGGCCGCGAGGTGGTCCCGGGTGGGAGCGGAGAGCAGCACCAGTTCCGGGCCGGCCGCCGTGGTGGTCGCGGGGGCGGTCTCCGCGGGCCGCCCGTACCGCTCGGGCAGGAACTCCTCGACGATCACGTGGGCGTTGACCCCGCCGGCGCCGAACGAGCTGATCCCGGCGCGCCGCGGCAGCGGGCTGCCGTCGGGACCGGTGACCGGCTGCCAGCGGTCGGCGGTGTGCTGGAGCACGAAGCGGGTGTCCGCCAGCCGCAGGCCCGGGTTGACCGGGTCCGCGTGCAGGGTGGGCGCCAGCGTCCGGTGGCGCAGTTGCAGCACCACCTTGGTGAGCGCGGCGATGCCCGCCGCCGACTCGCCGTGCCCGACGGCGGACTTGACCGAGCCGAGCGAGCAGGGGGCCGCGCCGTCCCCGGCCCGGCCGTAGGTGTCCTGAAGGCCCGCGAGCTCGACCGGGTCGCCGAGTTCGGTGCCGGTGCCGTGCGCCTCGATCACGTTGACGGTGGCCGGGTCCACCCCGGAGTCGCGCAGCGCGGCGCGTACCACCCTGGCCTGGGAGCGCGGGCTGGGGGCCGTGAACCCGTTGGTCCGGCCGCCGTGGGCCACCGCGCTGCCCCGCACCACGGCGTGGACGGTGTCGCCGTCGGTGAGCGCCCGGGCGAGCGGCTTCAGCACGACGGCGCCGCCGCCCTCGCCGGGGCCGAAGCCGGACCCGCCGGCGCCGAAGCTGCGGCACCGGCCGTCCTCGGCGAGGAACCCGGACTGCCGCAGCATCCGGAACCGGGACGGGTGGACGTACAGGTTCACCCCGCCGACCAGTGCGGCCGCGCATTCGCCGCGCCGCATGGCGTCGAGTGCCAGGTGCAGCGCCACCAGGGAGGAGGAGCACGCGGTGTCGACGGGCTGGCTGGGGCCGCGCAGGTCCAGCAGGTACGACAGCCGGTTGGGCAGGCTCCAGTAGTGCCCCGACGGCATGTCCCGGTGCCCGGCGGCCCAGCGCTCGGCGCCCAGCAGCCGGTAGTCGCTGGAGGTGATGCCGGCGAACACGCCCACACTGCGGCGTTCGCCGTCGGCCGCGACCAGGGTGTCGAGACGGGGACCGGTGTACCCGGCGTCCTCCATCGCCTCCCAGGCGACCTCCAGGAACAGCCGCTCCTGCGGGTCCAGCAGGGTGCCGTCGTGGCCGGACAGGCCGAAGAACGCCGGGTCGAACGCGTCGATCCCGTCCAGGAAGTGGCCCCGGGCGCGGACCCCGCCGGCGTCCGGCCAGCGGTCGGTCGGCAGCTCGGAGACGGTGTCCTTGCCGTTCAGCAGGTTCTGCCAGAAGGCGTCCAGGTCGGGGGCGTGCGGGTAGCGGCCGCTGATCCCGATCACGGCGAACCGGTCATCGGCCGGTGCCACGGTCGGCACCGCGGTCGCCACCACGGCCGGCACGAGGCCCGGCACGGGGGCAGCCGGGGCGGCCGCCGTCGGCCGGGGCTCCCGGTCGGCCAGCAGGCCGACCAGCTCGTCCAGGTCCCGCAGGCCGAAGAGCATCTCCGGGCCGACCGGTGCCACCTCGGCGCTGAGCCGCGAGGCGACGGTACGGATCATCACGGAGTCCAGGCCCAGCGACTCCAGCGAGGTACCGCCGCCGACGGCACCCACCGGCCGGCCGATGGCATCGGCCACCGTCCGGTGCACCAGGTCGGCGAGCACGCCCCGCCGGGCACCGTCGGCCGCCGGAACGGGCCGCTCCGAACCGGCCGTGGCACCGGCGGCCGGCCACTGCCCGGCGCGGTCCTGCGGGGTCGGGTCCTGCGGGGTCGGGTCCGGCTCGGTCAGCTGCGGCTCGGTCAGCTGCTGTTCGGCCAGGTGGCGGTGCCAGCGGGCGGCGTCGCCGTGGAAAAGCGAGACCACGGCCGGGCCGTCCGAGGCCAGCAGGCGGTCCAGCGCGGCGAGGGCGGTGGCGGCGGGCAGCGGGGCCATGCCGGTCTGCTGCCGCACCACCTCCAGGACCGGTGCCGGGATCGTCATCCCGGGGACGTCCCACAGCGGCCACTGGACGGACAGGGTCCGCCCGGACCGCTCCCCGCGGGCCACCCGGCCGGCCCGCCGGGTGGCGAAGCCGTCCAGGAAGGCGTTGGCGAAGGCGTAGTCGCTCTGCCCGAGGTTGCCGGTGACTGCGGCGACCGAGGAAAACAGCACGAACGCGTCCAGCGGCAGCGACGCGGTCGCCTCGTCGAGCGCGGCCGCGCCGAGGATCTTGGGGGCGAGCACCTCCGCCACGTCCTGCGGCGTCTTGCGCAGCAGGTAACCGTCGCGCACCACGCCCGCGGCGTGGAAGACGCCGTGCAGGGCGCCCTCGGTCCGCAGCACGTCCTTGACCAGGGCGGCCGCCGCCCCCGGCGCGCCGAGGTCGGCCGCTGCGTAGCGCAGCCGCCCGTGTCCGGCCACGGTCCGGCGGACCGGTGCCGGGAGGTCCGCCCAGGCCGTACGCCCGCACAGCACCACCCGGGTGCCGGGACGGTCCGTCAGGTGCCGGGCCAGGGCCGACCCGATCCCGCCGGCCCCGCCGCTGACCAGGTACACCCCGTCCGGCCGGGCGGTGGGGACGGCGCCCGGCAGCTGCCACGGTGCGAGCACCCGCCGGGTGCGCGCCGCGGTCCGCAGGTCGGCCAGGTGCCCGTGCCCGGGCGCCGGGGCGGCCGCCTCCGCGAGCAGCCGCCGGACGTCGGGGGCGCCGTGCGCAGGGACCAGCACGGCACGTCCGGCGAGCCGGGGGTTCTCCTGACGCAGGGTCTGGACGAGCGCACCGGCGGCGTCGGCGCGGGTGGGGTCCGCGGTGACGACCAGCAGGGTGAGCTGCTGGGTCCGCAGGACG
>NZ_JAIZ01000208.1 GCF_000710465.2 Kitasatospora sp. MBT63
GACTCCCCGCAGATGAAGATGATCGCCGCGCTGCGCAACCGGTTCGGCGGCCACGCGGTCCAGGGAGCATCGGAGCATGGGTGAACTCCTCGTGCTGCGTCACGGCGAGACGCAGTGGTCACGATCCGGACGTCACACCGGGCTCACGGACATTCCGCTCACCGCACGTGGGGAGGAACAGGCACGGTCGGCCGCTCGTCTGCTTCACGGCAGACGGATCGGCCTGGCCCTGGTGAGCCCGCTGCGACGCGCGGTACGGACCGCCGAGTTGGCCGGTCTCGGCGGATTCCAGCTGGATCCGGATCTCCACGAGTGGGACTACGGCCTGTACGAGGGGGTCACCACCGCGCAGATCGAGAAGACGAGACCGGGCTGGAACCTGTGGACGGACGGTGTCCCGGACCGGGGGCCGGGAGATCCGGGCGAGGATGCGGAGAAGGTGGGACGCCGAGTGGACCGGGTCCTGCGAAAGGTCCGATCCGCCATGACCGACCAGGACGCGGGTGAGGACGTCATCGTCGTCGCCCACTCGCACGTCCTGCGGGTGCTGGTCGCGCGGAGCCTGGGACTCGCGCCCGGTGGTGGCGCGCTCTTCCAGCTCGGCACCGCGGCGATGGGGACGATAGGCACCGAACACGGCCGAGCGGTCGTCACCGGCTGGAACATCATCTCCGTCGACGGCTGATGGAGCTGCGGCCCCGGCCCGCTCGCTCGACAGCGAATCCGGGCACGCGTCCGGGCCGCTACGGCGGTCCTCACTCCCCGCTCCGTATGCCGCCGGCGATGCCCATGCCGGTACCCGCCTCCGGTCAGGTCGAGCTTGGAGTAGGTGCCGCTGGCGTCCTGCTCGCCGCCGACCTATGCGCCGCGCCCGAAGTGCGTCCGAGGTGGGTCCGGTTCGAAAAGGACCGCCGACGTGACGGGAACGGCCGTCTCGATCTCCAGGTCGCGCAGATCGCTTGAGATGTTCGCCCTCCAGGTGTCGACGGAATCCTGTTCGTGGCG
>NZ_JAIZ01000209.1 GCF_000710465.2 Kitasatospora sp. MBT63
GGCAGCGGCGG
Source organism: Kitasatospora sp. MBT63 (assembly GCF_000710465.2). Classification (GTDB taxonomy): domain Bacteria; phylum Actinomycetota; class Actinomycetes; order Streptomycetales; family Streptomycetaceae; genus Kitasatospora. The sequence continues at coordinate 12 of NZ_JAIZ01000209.1, forward strand.
CCGCCGCAGGTCCGGCCGCGGCGTGCCGGACGGCGGCGGGGCCGCCGCCGGGTGCTCGGCCAGCAGCCGCAGTGCCAGCCCGACGGCCGCGGTCAGGTCCGGATGCTCGCCCCGGGCCCAGTCGTGCGGGGTGCGCACCACCTCGACGTCGGGTTCGACACCGTGGTTCTCGACCGAGAAGCCGATGCCCCCGGTGAACCAGGACGCGTTCTTGGGCACCGAGATCTGGGTCCCGTCGCCGAGCGGATGGCGCCCGGTCATCCCGACCACCCCGCCCCAGGTCCGGGTGCCCACCACCGGGCCGAGGCCCAGCAGCCGGATCGCGGTGATGATGACGTCCCCGTCCGAGCTGGTGGCGTGGTCGGCCAGCGCCACCACCGGCCCGCGCGGGGCGTCCCTGGGCCAGCGGACCGGATGCCGGCCGCGGGTGAAGTCCCAGGCCAGCACCCGCCGGCCGAGCTTCTCCAGGACCAGCTCGGAGACGTTCCCGCCGGCGTTGCCGCGGACGTCCAGCACCACCGCGGGCTTGGCCAGCTCGCTGCGCAGGTCGCGGTTGAACTGCGCCCAGCCGGACCCGCCGAGGTCCGGGATGTGCAGGTAGCCGCACCGGCCGTCGCTGAACTCCCGCACCAGCCTGCGGCGTTTGGTCACCCAGTCCTGGTAGCGGACCGGCCGTTCGTCGGTCAGCGGTGTCACCGCGTACCGGCGCAGCCGCTCGCCGCGGCGGAAGGTCAGTTCGACCGTGGTGCCGCCGGTGCCGGCCAGCAGCGGGGCCGGGCCGCGCACCGGGTCCGGCGGGCGGCCGTCCACCGCGACCACCTCGTCGCCCTCCAGCACCCCGAGGCCCGCCAGCGGGGCCCTGGCCCGGGGGTCGGAGGACTCGCCCGGCAGGATCCGCTCGACCAGCCAGCGGCCGTCCGGGGCGCGGTGCACGCCCGCGGCGAGCAGGCCGAGCGGCTGCTGGGCGGGGGCGGGCCCCTCACCGCGCCGGGCGGGGGTGACGTACGCGTGCGAGGTGCCGAGCTCGCCGAGCAGCTCGCGCAGCAGGTCCCCGAAGTCGTCGGGGGAGGCGATCCGCTCCAGCAGCGGCTCGTACTGGGCGGTCAGCTGCTCCCAGTCCAGGCCGCACATGTCCGGGTCCCAGAACTGGTCGCGGACGATCCGGGCCGCCTCGTGGTACGACTGCCGCCACTCGGCGGCCGGGTGCACGGTGTGGGTGATCCGCCGCAGGTCCACGGTGATCGGCGAGTTCGGCGAGGACAGCGGGTGCAGCTTCAGCCCGCCGGCCGAGAAGACCGACACGGCGCCGCCGTCGCCGGAGACCGCGAAGCCGTCCAGCCGGTCGACCACCGTGCTGCGGCTGCCGTGGGCCAGGTCGAAGTACTCCAGCGAGGGCCGGCCCGAGGTGTCGGCCGGGTTGGCGAAGGTCTGCCCGAGCGCGCCGGAGATCGGCCAGCGCAGCCAGACCACCCCGCCGCGGACCGGGGCCGTCGCCGAGTACTTGGAGGCGATCACCGGGAACGGCACCAGGCGCTCGGACAGCCCCTGCTCGTCCACCCGGACGGTGCCGTCGCCGGTCGCCTCCTCGGGGTCCAGACCGACCGGCGGGCGGCCCTGCACCGGCGCGGCGAACGGCGACGGCGTGTCGGCGGCCAGCGGGACCAGGTACGGGCGGCAGCCGAGCGGGAAGGAGAGGTCGCCGGTGTGCACGTCGTGCACCGGGTCGAAGCCCCGCCAGGACAGGAACACCAGGAACCGGCCGTCCCGGGTGAACACCGGGTGCTCGTCCTCGAACCGCCCGCCGGTCACATCGAGGGTCCGCGCCGGATCGTCCACCCTGGCCAGCTGGATCGAGCGCAGTGAGCGGCCGGCCACCGGCTGCGACCAGGTCAGCCACTGCGAGTCCGGGGCGAAGGCCGGGCTGCTGACCGGCCCGAACGCACAGGCCACCACCTCCCGCACCGCGCCGTCGCCGGTGTCGACCAGCAGCAGCCGGCCGTCCGCGGCGGCCACCGCCAGCGTCCGGCCGTCCGGGCTGGCGGCCAGCTCCAGGACCCGGCCGAGCCGGCCCGCGGCCAGCCGGTGCGGTTCGGCGGCCCGGCCGCCGTCGCGGGTGGGCAGTTCGGCCACCTCGATGGCGTCCGCGCCCTGCGCGTCGCTCACCCAGGCCGCCCGGCCGCTCTGCCCGAGCACCACCGGAAGCCGGGCCCGCACCCCGGGGGTGTCGGCCAGCACCCGGGCCGGACCCTCCCGGTGGGTCAGCCAGTACAGGCTGCCGCGCACCGTGAGCACCCCGGCCCGGCCGGTGGCGTCGCAGGCCAGGTCCTTGACGTGCGAGGCCGCCGTGACCTGGTACGGCCGGCGGCCCGCCCGGGCCCCGCCCAGCGGCACCGACAGCCGGCGCGGCGCCGGGGCCTCCAGGCCGTCCAGCAGCCACAGGTCGCCGGCGTGCTGGTAGACCACCCGGGTGCCGTCGGTGGCGGCCTCCCGCGCGTAATACGAGGCGTGGTCGGTGTGCCGGCGCAGGTCGCCGCCGTCCGGGCGGCAGGAGTAGAGGTTGCCGATGCCCTCGTGGTCGGAGAGGAAGGCGATCCGCCCGCCCACCGGCATCGGCGCGGCCAGATGGCCCCGGTGCCCGGGCAGCAGCGGCCCGTGGTCCACCCACAGCCGGCCCGTCGCGCCGCCGCGGTAGCGCTTCCAGGCGGCCGGCTCGTGCGGCGCCGAGGCGGTCAGCAGCACCGTGTGCTCGGCGCTCATCTGGGCGTCGGCGACCGGCCCCCAGGGCATCCGGCGGCCCGGCGCGCCGTCGGGCGGCAGCGCGTACGCCCAGGTGTAGTGGGCGAACGGCTCGTGGTACGAGGTGACCGCCAGCACCTCGCCGTCCGGCAGCCAGCCGCGCACCCGGGTGTCGTTGCTGCCCCAGTGGCTCAGCCGGACGGCCTCGCCGCCGGCCGCGGGCGCGGTCCACACCTCGGGCACCAGCGCCAGCCAGCTGGTCCAGGCGATGACCGTGCCGTCGGGTGACAGCCGCGGGTGGCTGACCCGGGTCCGGTCGCAGCTGATCCGCCAGGCCCGGCCGACCTCGCCGTCCGGCGCCAGCGGCGCCGCCCAGACGTCGTCCTCGGCGGTGAAGGTCAGCAGGCCGCCGCGCAGGTGGGGGTAGCGCAGGTATCCGGGCACCTCTCCATGGTTCGGCCGGGCCGTGGCACCCGCAACCGGGCTACGGCTCATGCACCGTCAACAGCCCCTCGGCGAACCGCCGGGTGCCGCCGCGGCCCCGTCCACCCGGGCCCGCCCCGCAGTCGAGAGTCGCTCTAGCACCTGCGCTGATCCTGACCCCCAACGGGGCGGGCTGCCGGTGCGCAGCGCAGGCCTGACAAGCCGCGCCGGACACCACGGCCAAGGAGGGAAGCGATGTCGGAGAACGAGAGCACCTTCACCGACGTACTGCTGCACCACGCCGAGCAGCAGTCGGACAAGGACGCCCTGGTGTTCCTGCGGGAGGAGCCGGCCGGGCCCACCGCGGCCCGCCAGGTCAGGCTGCCCGCCCTGGCGGTGCCGGCCGGGATCGACCACCCGGCGCCGGCCCGGCGCGAGTACCGGCTGGCCGAGCGCCGGATGGACTACGCCGAGCTGGACACCGCGGCCCGCCGGCTGGCGGCCTGGCTGCAGGACAGACGGCTGGCCGGGGAGCGGGTGCTGATCCTGCAGGCGGACGCCGAGCGCTTCGCCGTCTCCTTCCTGGCCTGCCTGTACGCCGGTGTGGTCGCCGTCCCGGGGCCCGCGCCCAACGGCCGCCGCGGCAACGACGAGCGCACCCTCGGAATGATCAAGGACGCGGCGCCCCGGCTGATCCTCACCGACCGCGGCCACGCCCCCGACATCTCCCTGATGGCCGCCGTGGCCGGGCACGGCGAGGTCGCCTGCCTCGCCCTGGACGGCACCGAACTGCCCGACGCCGGCGACTGGCGGCGCCCGGACACCGACGGCGACACGCTGGCGATGCTCCAGTACACCTCCGGCTCCACCCGCGACCCGCGCGGCGTCATGGTGACCCACCGCAACCTGCTCGCCAACCAGCGGGCGATCCGGGCCGTGCTGCGCACCGGACCCGAGTCCACGGTCGGCGGCTGGCTGCCGTACCACCACGACATGGGGCTGGTCGGCCAGCTGCTGCACCCGCTGTGGCTCGGCGGCACCGGCGTGCTGCTCCCCACCGACCTGCTGATCCGCCGCCCGGCCCGCTGGCTGGAGGCGATCACCCGGTACGGCATCACCGTCAGCGGCGGGCCCGACCTCGGCTACGAGCTGTGCGTACGCCGGATCGCCGACCGGCACCTGGCCCACTTCGACCTGTCCCGCTGGACCACCGCGGTCAGCGGCGCCGAACTGGTCCGGGCCGACACCCTGCGGGCCTTCGCCGAGCGCTTCGCCCCGGTGGGCTTCCGGGCCGCCGCCTTCGTCCCAGCGTACGGCCTCGCCGAGGCCACCCTGCTGGCCACCGCCCGGCCCAGCGGCCACGCCACCGCCCCGTCCGAGCGGGTGGTGGACGCGGCCTCGCTGGAGAAGCACCAGTTCGTCCAGCCGGTGCCGGGCCGGCCCGCCCGCACCCTGGTCAGCTGCGGGCGGCCCGCGCCGGACGCGCTCACCCTGCGGATCGTCGACCCGGCCAGCCGCCGGGTGCTGCCGGAGGGCAAGGTCGGCGAGATCTGGCTGCGCGGCGAGGGCATCGCCCAGGGCTACTGGAAGCGCCCGCTGGAGACCGCCGAGACCTTCCGGGCGGTGACCGCCGAGGGCGACGAGGGCTACCTGCGCACCGGCGACCTCGGGGTGCTCCGCGACGGCGAGCTGTTCGTCACCGGCCGGATCAAGGAACTGCTGGTGGTGGCCGGCCGCAACCTCTACCCGCAGGACATCGAACGCGCCGTGCAGCAGATCAGCAGCTCCTTCGGACCCGGCGTGGTGTTCGAGGTCGAACCGGGCCGCCCGCACGTGGTGGTGGTGCAGGAGGTGCGGACCGGCGGCCGCTTCGACGTCGACCTGGCCCGGCTCAACATGAGCGTCCGCCAGTGCGTGTCCCGGGAGTTCGAGGTCCGGGCGGGCAACGTGCTGCTGGTGCGGCCCGGCACCGTCCGGCGCACCACCAGCGGGAAACTCGAACGGGGCACCATGCGCAGACTCTTCCTCTCCGGCCGGCTGCAGGCCCTGCACCAGGTCGTCGAACCCGCGGTGGCCGCCCTGGTGGCCGGCGGACCCGAGCGGACGGAGGCCGCACGATGACCACCGCCGTCGGCACCCGCTCCGCCGAGACCGCCGCCGCCCGCCGGATCCACGAACTGGAGAGCGCCCTCGGCGACCCCTGGGACCCGGACAACCCGCACGGCCACCGGGCCGTCCTGGAGGCCGACGACCGCAGCGAACTCCCCGAGGAGACCGTGCGGCTGCTGCACACCCTCGGGCTCGCCGCGGAGTTCGTGCCGGAGCGGTTCGGCGGCCGCTTCGAACGGGTCGACCTGCTCGCCCGGATGCTGCGCCCGGTCTTCCGGCGCGACCCCTCGCTGGGCGTCGGCTTCGGCGCCGGCTCCTTCCTGGCGGCCGTCTCGGTCTGGGCGGCCGGCACCGAGCAGCAGCAGCGCCGCACCGCCGAGCTGCTGCTCGGCGGCGGCCGGGTCGCCGTCGCCTACCGCGACCTCGCCCACGGGAACGCCTTCCTGCGCGACGAGTTCGGCCTCACCGAGGACGAGGACGGGCTGCGGCTGGACGGCGCCAAGCGGGTCATCGTCAACGCCGAGCACGCCGCCGCCCTGGTGGTCTTCTGCCGCACCGACGAGCGTCCCGGCAGCCGCAGCCACTCCGCCGTCCTGCTGGAGCGCGCCACGCTGCCCCGCGACCGGGTCCGTGACCTCGACCGCTTCCCCACCGTCGGACTGCGCGGCTGCACCATGAGCGGGCTCGCCTTCACCGACTGCCCGGTCCCCCGGGACGCGCTGCTCGGCGGCTGGGGCGACGGCGTCCAGCTGGCCCTCAGCTCGTTCCAGCTGACCCGCAGCGTGCTGCCCTCCATGGTGCTGGCCGGCGTCGACACCGCGCTGCGCACCGCACTGCGGTTCGCGCTTGACCGCGGGGTCAACGGCCGCCCGGTGCTGCGCAACCCGCAGGCCAAGGCCAGCCTGGCCGGCTCCTTCGCCGACCTGCTGGTCTGCGACAGCCTCGCGCTGACCAGCACCCGCGCCGCCCACCTGCACCCGGAGGCCACCGGGGTGTACGCCGCGGCGACCAAGTACCTGCTGCCGATCCTGCTCAGCGACACCGTCTACGACCTGTCGGTGCTGCTCGGCTCCAGCCTGTACGAGCGCTCCGGCGCCTACGGGATCTTCCAGAAGCAGGTCCGCGACCTGCCGATCACCAGCCTCGGCCACTCCGGCACCGCCGCCTGCCAGTCCACCGTGATCCCGCGGCTGCCGGTGCTGGCCGAACACGCCTGGCTGGCCGAACCGGCCCCGGCGCCCGGCCTGTTCCGGCTGCGCGACGACCTGCCGGCGTTCGACCCGGGCCGGCTCGGGGTGGCCGGCACCGGCGATCCGCTGCTCGCCGAACTCGCCGACTTCGCCGCCGGATCGACCGCCGTCACCGCGGCCGGGGAGTACCGCGAGGTCCTGGAGACCCTGGTCCGCACCCTCGGCGCCGAACTGCACGAACTGCGCTCCGCCGCCCGCGCGCTGGCCGGCCGCCGCCGCGACGACCTGGCCGACCCGCGCAGCTACGCGCTGATGGACCGGTACTCGCTGCTGCTGGCGGCCGCCTCCGCACTCGGCGTCTGGCGCCACCAGAACTGCGGCCCCGACCAGTTCCTGGCCCGCCCGGAGTGGGTGGTGCTCGCCCTGCTGCGGATCTGCCGCCGGCTCGGCCTCGGCCTCGCCGGCCGGCCCGCGCCGGGCGCCGAGACCGCGGTCCTGGACGAACTGCTGCGCCGCTACCGGACGGGCGGCAGCTTCGACCTCTACGACGACCCCACCGCCGCCGTGCCGGCCGGCTGACAGCGATCAGGAGCCACAGATGACAACCGACCTGCGGACAGGGAGCGGACGATGAGCGTGGTGCTGGAACGGCCGGCCGAGCTGGTGGACGAGATCGTCCGGGAGGCCGCCGCCGTGCTCGGCGGAGGGCACGCCGCGGTGCCGGTGGACGCCCGCTTCTACGACGACCTGGGCTTCGACTCGGTGATGCTGATGCAGCTGAAGTACCGGATCGAGCTGCGCTTCCCGGAACTCGGCGAGCTGTCGCTGGCCGAGATGGTGGACAGCCTGGTGAACTGCTCGACGCTGGCCGAGTACCTCGCCGAGCTGGCCGCCGAGGCACGACCGTGATGCCGGTCCGGGGGCCGAGTGCGGCCATCGGGCGGCCGATCCCGGTGTACCGCGGTCCGGACGGCGGCTGGGACGACGTCCGGGAGTCGCTCGCCCGGCGCGGCAGCGCCGTCCTGGTCGCCACCCTCGGCGACTGGATGCCCGGCGACCGGCCGGCCGGCGGGCCCGCCGCCGAGCCGGCCGGCGAGGACTACCCGGGCGACCGGGCGGTCCTCGGCCGGGACTGGGCCCGCTACCAGGCGATGTCCCACGACCAGGTGCGGGGCCGCTTCCTGGCCTCCCGGCTGCTGCTGAAGACCGCGGCCGGTGCCGCCCTCCAGGCGCCGCCGGAGACCGTCGACCTGGCCTACAAGCTCGGCGGCCGCCCGTACCTGCGCGGCTGCGACCAGGTGGACATCAGCCTCAGCCACACCGAGGACCTGCTGGTGGTGGGGCTGACCAGACGCGGCTGGATCGGGGTGGACGCCGAACTGGAGGACCGGCTGCTGCTGGGCACCGGCGCCGAGAGGCAGATCTGCACCCCTCACGAGGCCGCCCAGCTGGACCTGCTGGAGCCGGAGCGGCGCAACCCGGCGCTGGTGCGGCTGTGGACCCTCAAGGAGGCGTACAGCAAGGCGATCGGGCAGGGGCTGCGGTTCCGCTTCACCGAGTTCGGCTTCCCCGGCGAGGACGAACCGGTCCAGGTGCTGCGGCCGGACGGCTCCCCGGGCACCGGCGGCGAGTGGAGCTTCGGCACCTGGGCGGTCACCGGCTACACCGTCAGCGTCGCGCTGTTCGACGCGGGCTTCGACGAGACCCCGGACATCGCCGCCGCCACCATGCTCGACGACGGCCTGGTCGACGCCCTGATCGGCCCGGTCCGCCCCGGTTAGCTTCCGGAGTGTGATCAGAAGGTTGCTTGCCGCGATCTCCTGACTAGAATCGCACCTCTGGCAGGACACAGAGCCAGACCGATTCGAAGCTGTACCGGTATCGGAGGCTGACTCTGTGAGCCGGTGCGCGGACGGGGGCCCGGGCCAAGTGATTCGGATACTGCTCGCCGAGGACATGAACATGGTCCGGGGGGCGCTGGTGGCGCTGTTAGGCATGGAACCGGACATCGAGGTGGTCTCCGAGGTCGACCACGGCGACCAGATCCTGCCGCAGGCCCTGGCCCACCGCCCGGACATCGCGGTGCTCGACATCGACCTGCCCGGGGTGGACGGCCTGACCGCGGCGACCATGCTGCGCGAGCGGCTGCCCTCCTGCCGGGCGCTGATCCTGACCAGCCTGGGCCGGCCCGGCACGCTGCGCCGGGCGATGGCGGCCAAGGTCTCCGGCTTCATCCTCAAGGACGCGCCGCCGGAGGAACTGGCCAAGGCGATCCGCAAGATCGCCTCCGGCGAGCGGGTGATCGACCCCCAACTCGCCATGGCCGCCTGGGACTCGGGCGACAGCCCGCTGACCAACCGGGAGGTGCAGGTGCTGCGGATGGCCGCGCAGGGCGCCGAGGTGACCGAGATCGCCGCCGGGCTGTTCCTGTCGGCGGGCACCGTACGCAACTACCTGACCAACATCGTCACCAAGCTGAACGCCCGCAACCGGGTGGACGCGATCCGGATCGCGGACGAGGCGGGCTGGCTGAGCTGAGCGCCGCCGGCCCGGACGGCCGCGGCGGGGCGTCAGGAGACGCTGCGCAGGTCGGTCTGCTGGGCCAGCGGCACCAGCGCCACCACCTGGAAGGTGCCGTCCGGCTGGACGCCGGCGGTCAGCGTGCCGCCGATCGCGGCCAGCCGGGTCTCCAGGTTCCCGAGACCGCTGCCGCCCTCCTCGCCGGCCGCCCGCGGCATCGGCAACTGGCCCACCACCCGGGCGCGCTGGCGCTGGCGCTCGGGCACGCCGTCGTTGACGATCCGCAGCCGGATGTCCGGCCCGGCCTCGTTCACCTCGATCCGGCACCGCTCCACCTTGCTGTGCCGCAGCATGTTGGTCACCGCCTCGCGCAGCACGGTGGCCAGCGTGGTGTCGACCACCCCCGGCAGGTCGGCGCACTCGATCCGGGTCTCCACCACGATGTCGGCGGCCTCCAGCATGCCCCGGGCCGACTCGGCCTCCCCGGCCAGCGACATGTCGCGGTAGCCCCGGGCGACCGCCCGCACGTCCGACAGCGCCTGCCGGGAGATCCCCAGCACGGAGGTGAGCTCGTCGACCGCCCGCCCCGGGTTGTTGTGCACCAGCCGGATCGCCACCTCGCTCTTCAGGGTGATCGCGGAGAGGCTGTACCCGAGCAGGTCGTGCAGGTCCCGGGCGAACCGCAGCCGCTCCTGGGCGACCGCCAGCCGGGCCAGCTGGCCGCGCGCCCGGTGCAGTTCGACCACCAGCGTGACCAGCCGGCTCAGCCCGTACATCATCAGCCCGGACAGCAGGGTGGAGACCGCGACGTACACCACCTCCACCGGACGGAGCTGGAACGCCACCGCCACGCCCGCCATCGAGAGCACCACCCCGGCGTACCAGACCCAGGCCCAGAGTCCTTCCAGCAGCATCAGTCCCGAGGCGGCCAGGAAGCCGCCGGCGGCGCCCCAGATGGCGCCGAAGACCAGGATCGGCAGGTAGGTCAGCAGCGCCTGCACGGTCAGCGTCACCCGGCCGTATCTTCGCCGGACCTGCTTGGCCTGGGGCAGCGCGTGGACCAGCTGGCAGCAGCAGATCGCCACGAAGCAGACGATCCCGAGCACGATGCTGGTGGTGGCCAGCGGCAGCACGCTCAGGTTGACCGAGACCTGCACCAGGTAGGCGAGCAGCGCCGTGTAGAGGATGCCGAGCGCGAACAGCGGTGCGGGTTCGGGCCGGGCTGCCTCGTCACCGGCCAACTCGTCTCTCGCCACGGGTCCAGGTCCTCCGATCAGACACAACTGAGGACTGAGCGTACGGGGTGAGTGGCGGTCAGGCACCGTAGTTCCAGGGATGGTTGGCGGCGGCGGGGAGCGCGGCCGCCGGTGCGACCACCAACTGTCCGGTCGAGGACTCGGCGCGCCAGTCGAGCCGGGCGACCCGCGCCCCCGCCGAGATGTCGGCCGCCGCCAGCGAGGCCGTCGCCAGACCCATCGCCGCCGCGGTCAGCTCCAGGGTCTGCAGGGCCGCGCCGGTCTCCCGGAGCACCAGCGCGTAGCTCTGCCCGCTGAACTTCCAGGCGGTCCTGGCGAACCGCGCGGTCAGCGTGATCACCAGCGGCGGCGCCCCGGCCAGCCCGGCCGACACCCTGGTACAGGACAGCACCTTGGCGAGCACCTCGCGGTCGTCGCTCACCAGGGTCAGCCGGTGCCCGTCCGGGTCGTAGTGGAACACCCCCGGCGGCAGGCCGCGGCAGCGGTTCACCGTGACGTACAGCTCCAGCGGATGGGTACCGCCGAAACTGCTGTACGGCCGGTCGCTGACCTCGTAGTCGGGCGGCCCGGACGGGTCCTTGCCGACCGAGCGGACCCGGGCCGAGCGGTAGAGCAGCTCGCCGAGCTGCTCCAGGCTGAGCGTGGCCACCGGGTCGGCGCAGTCCGGCTCGGGGGCCGACCGCTCCAGGACGGCGCCCAGCGGCGGTGTGGCGGGGCCGTCCGCGGCCGGGCGCGGCAGGGTGAAGCGGGGGCCCTCGGGGGCGGGCCGGACCGCGGGCTCGGGCGCGACCCGGCCCGCGTGGGCGAAGGTCGCGCCGAAGTCGTGGTCGTGCCGGCCGATCGTGCTGCGGGTGTGGAAGAGCAGGTCCACCGGGGACCACAGGGACAGCACCGGGTCGGAGTCCTCGGTGAACTCCGCCGGGCCGCCGCCCCGCCCCGGCGTCCCGGCGACCGCCAGGCCCGCGCCGAGCAGATGGCCGGCCATCTCCCGGACGGCGTCAGACGGGAACGGCTGGGCCGCGGTCAGTTCGGCCAGCGTGGTGGTCCAGCCGAGCGCGCCGAGCAGCCCCGCCACCGCCGGGCGGTGCGCGGCCACCCGGAACAGCGACAGCGGGGACTCCACGGTCAGGCCCGCCCCCGAACCGGACAGCACGGCGAACCGGGACAGCCGGATCGGCTGGTCCGGCCGCAGCTCCACCGGTTCGAGGACGGCCGCCGGCGAGATCGGCACGACCGACAGCAGCGGCAGTTCGCTGTCGGTGAGCCCGACCGACCGGATCGTCAGGTGCTGGATCCGGCCGAGCAGGGCGGACAGCCGCGCCGGGGCGCCGCTCTCCGCGTCCCGGAGGATGTTGCCGAGCGAGATCGGCCCGAAGGTCATCCGGCGCAGCGCCTCGCGGCCGGCCCGGTCGGGCCGGGCCAGCCGCACGGTGGTCCAGCGGTTGCGCAGTACCGCGTCGCCCCTCGGCCCCTCGAACTCGACGTCCACGTCCTCGCGGAGCGACCAGAGACGCTGGAGCTCCGGCGCGGAGCCTCGGGCCGGTAGGTCCATGGGGCTCTCCGGGTTAGACAGTATGCGGATGACCACTATCGGGCGTGCCGGTCGAGCACCGCTCGAGTCTCACACGAACCGACCCGACGATACCGCCGATCGGGCAACTCGCCTCCAGGGGGCCCCAGTTCGCCGGGCAGGGATCAGACGAACAGCGGCACCGGGTTGAGCCGCTCGTACGGGGTCGGCCCGGCGAGCCGGCCGAGCCGGACCGGTACGTCGTACAGCCGGCCCGGCGCGAACCGGGCCCAGAAGTGCCGCAGTCCCGGCACGATCACCCGGACCACCGGCAGCCCGATGTCCGCCCTGGTCTGGTCGAGCACCAGCAGCTCCATGCCGTGCCGGCGCAGCAGTTCGCCCGCGGTCTCCACGTCCGCGCGCAGGTCGGTGCCGGCCGGCGAGGGACGGTCCCGCGGCCGGACCGGCGGCTGCGCCGGGTCGGCCAGCAGGTACGGGTGGCGGGCGACGGTCGCCGTCCGCCACCAGTGCAGCGCGGCCGGGTCCTGCAGGGAGTAGCGCGGCGGGCCGCCCGGTTCGGCCGGGGCGACCGCCGGCAGCAGCTGGTTGACCTCGGCGACGGCCCGGCGCACCGCGAGCGGGAACTCGTAGTGGGCGCCGAAGCCGAACACGATGTCCTCGGTCGGCCCCTTGACCCGGCGGGAGAGCACGGCCACCACCGGGACGCCGAGGTCGGCGGTGAGGTCGAGCGCCCACAGTTCGCGGCCCTGGCGGCGGTGCAGCCGGGACACCTCGGCGATCCAGGGGTCGTTCAGCGCGGCCAGGTCCACCCCGGGCTGGCGGGTGCGGTTGTACCACCACAGGGCGACCGCGTCCCGTTCCACCAGCTCCAGGAAGCCGTGCAGCACGGCGTCCTCCAGGGTGCCGCCCGCGGCGCAGCCGTTGGAGTCGGCGCGGGCGTAGCGGGCGCCGTCGCCCGGGTGGGCCGAGCCGTAGAACAGCATCGCGGTCGGCAGCAGCCGCTGCCGCTGCCCGGTGAGCGACCAGACCGGGGTCCAGTCGACCGGTGCCCGCTCGTCGAACGGCTCGCAGACCTGCTGGTAGCTGCCGTGCGCGGTGTTCCACCAGGCCCGGTCCCGGTACTGCCGCTCGTGGTAGAGCTGGACGCGGTTGGGGTGGACGGCGGCCTCCCCGAGGCCGTGCAGGCTGTCACGGATCCTCGGCTCGTCGCCGTGCAGCCGGCCCGACTCCCGTTCCAGCGCCTCGCACAGCGCGCTGACCCTGGCGTCGAGTTCGGTGACCCCCTTGCCGCCGCTCTCGCGGCGCAGCGGGGCCCGGCCGTCCGGCACGGTGCAGGTACGGGCGGTGTAGGAGTGCAGCAGGGCGGGCGCCTCGGCGCGGGTGATCTGCTGGACGATCCCGGAGACCGGGCTGACCAGGTGGCCGTAGCGGTCGAGGACCTGCTGCGGGGTGAGGTGCCGGTGGCCGTTGCCGGTCAGCGAGTGCTTGCGCGCCGGGCGCAGCACCACCGGCCGCAGCATCCGGGACGGGCCCGCGCCCGGGGTGCCGCAGACCGGGCACTGCGGGCGGCCGGCCACCGCGTGCTGCTCGGCCCTCAGGCTCAGGGTGTCCAGGGTGTGGATCTCCTGGTGCTCCGAACCGGTCTTCCCGGCCAGCCACTTGGCGGCCTGCAGGGCGGCGAGCTGGAGGCCGATGGCGCGGGTGGCGCCGAGCGAGGCCTCGGGGCCGAGCGGTGGCTCGGACATGCCGAGGGCGTGCTGGACGGTCACCTCGTGCACCCGGTTGGCCCGCAGCCGGTGGGCCAGGCACTGCCAGCAGGCACCGGCGGCCGGGTCGAGCACCGGGCCCGACCAGACCACCGAGCCGGTGGGCTTGGCGATCAGCCAGGGCCGTCCGGCGGCGCGCTGGGCCAGGTCGATCCGGCGCAGCACGGGGGAGAGGTAGTCGTCGCAGACCACCACGGTCAGTTCGGCGGCCCCGGCGGCCCCGGGCCCGCCGGGGCCGACGCAGCGCAGTCCGGCGGCCTCGAAGGCCGGGCGGACCGCCGCCTCGTCGTCCTGGCCGACCGTCAGGATCCTGACCCGGCCCGCCCCGACCCGGGCCGAGGAGCTGGTGCCGTCGAGGCCGGCCAGCTCCCAGAACGCTTCGGCCCGCGGGTCCCGGCCCGGCTGGTCGGCCGGGCGGTAGCAGACCAGCCCCGCGGCGGAGAGCGAGCCGAGCAGCTCGCCGATCTCCGCCGCGGAGGCGAGGCCCTGGGCCTCCCGCAGCAGGGAGGGAAGGTCCCGGGTGCCGTCGAGCAGTGGTGCCACGGCCTCGACGTGCGGGCCGCGCAGGCGGGTGGTGCCCCGCTCGGATATCAGGTACGCCCCCTCACCGGCCACGACCTCGGCCCGCAGGTGGCGTCGGAACGCCAGGACCTGCGGGCCGGCCGTGGCCGGCGCCCCGTTCTCCGACGCAGCTCTCATTGGCGAGTGCAGAAGGTGAGGTCGGGGAGGATGGTCACGTCGTTCAGGTTCTCGATGGTCAGCGGGGCGCCGCCGGGGTTGCCGAGGGCGGGGGCCGGTGTGTCGAGCGGCAGGTGGATGCCGAATTCGGCCAGCACGGGCGCCGGTTCGGCGTCGTACCGGTAGCGGAGGGCCGGGTCGAGATGGGCGGCGATGACCAGTTCGGCGAAACGCCAGTCGCGCTCGAGGCAGGTGCTGGACGGTGCGGCTGGAACGGCGAGTGCGGTCACGGGAGCTACTCCGGTGTTAGGGATGGCCTGTGCTCACAATGGGTACGGCACGGAAGTCTGTGTGATCCGACCCCGCCGTGGACAGTGGATCCGTCATGCGCGTGGTGTGAGAATCCCATGGCGGACGCGTGCTGCGATTCCCGCCCGATCCGTGAGGATCTCACTGTTGCCGGCCACCCGCCGCGTGCGACGCTCTCCGGAGTGAGTCCCCGGTGGCGCCCAGCAATGGAAGGGAGGCGGATCCATGCAGATCAACCTTCTGGGCCCGTTCGTCGCGCAGGAGCAGGAGACCTCCTTCGCACCAAGTGCCGCCAAGCCGCGCCAGATCCTGGCGTTGCTGGCGCTTCAGGCCAACCAGGTGGTGACGGTGCCGACGCTGATGGAGGAGATCTGGGGTGACCAGCCTCCGCGCAGCGCCTCCACCACGCTCCAGACGTACATCCTGCAGCTGCGCCGCAAGCTCGGGACGGCCTTCCACGCCGAGCAGCCCCAGGCGGCCAAGGAGATCCTGGTCACCCGGTACGGCGGTTACCTGCTCGACGTGCAGCCCGGCGAGGTGGACAGTTCGGAGTTCGAGCGGCTGCTGGCCCTCGGGCGGACGGCGCTCGCCGCGCACGACGACCTGAGTGCCTCCAAGCTGCTCGGCCAGGCGCTCGCGCTGTGGCGCGGGCCGGCCCTGGTGGACATCCAGGTCGGCCGGGTGCTGGAGATAGAGGTGCTGCAGCTGGAGGAGGCCCGGCTCGGCGCGCTGGAGAGCCGGATCTCGGCCGACCTGCGGCTCGGCCGGCATGCCATCCTGCTCAGCGAGCTGACCATGCTCACCGCGCAGCGTCCGATGCACGAGGGCCTGCACGCCCAGCTGATCCTGGCGCAGTACCGCTCCGGGCGGTCCTGGCAGGCGTTGGAGACCTACCAGCGGCTGCGTTCCACGCTGGTCGGTGAGCTCGGGATCGAGCCGTCGGCCCGGCTGCAGCGGCTGCACGCCGCGGTGCTCGCCGCCGACACCAGGCTCGACCTGGCCGGCGCCGAGCTGTCGATGGAGCTGCAGCACGTCGTCGGCTAGCCCGTGTTCGACGTTCGGCCACCCGTTGTTCGTGTTTCCGGTACGACCGCTTCCCGGCTGGTCCGTGCCGTGATCCGAGCCGGTCTCCACCGGTTGTCCAGTACGGGACGAGTGCGGCGCGAGATGCCGTTCCTACCGTCCGCCGCATGGACATCCTTGATGAGCTGGAGATCGTTCCCGCCGATGTGCGGGGTCGGGTGGCCGAGCTGCACGACCTTCGGGAGCAGG
>NZ_JAIZ01000210.1 GCF_000710465.2 Kitasatospora sp. MBT63
CTCCCCCGCGACCCCGGCCCCCACGTCGACGCCGACCCCTACGCCCACACCGACACCCACCCCGTCCGGTCCCGCCACGCCGTCCTCGACGCCCCCGGCCACGCCGTCGCCGCCCGGACAGCACACCCCGGGCCCGGCCGGGCCGTCCCAGGCGGGTGGCGGGACGCCCGGGCCCTGACGGCGGCCCGCTGCCGACACTGCGACGGGCGGCCGCACCGGGGCGTGCGGCGAAGGGGGTTGCGGGGCCGGTCGGACGGTCAGACGGTCAGACGGTCAGGCCGGAGAGCGCGTCACCGATGTACTTGGCCCCGAGGATGATCAGTACCGCCGTCACGATCGCGCTGTTGTGCGTCGACATCCAGGCCTTCCACTGGCCGAGCACCCGGGCGGACCCGGTGCCGCCGAAGAGGTGGACGGCGAGCGGGAGCAGCGTGCACAGCGATCCCACCAGCGCCATCAGCACCACGGCCGCCGCCTTGCCGCCGACGGAGGACGCGCTGGTCGCGATGGCGACGGCACCGCCGATCACCAGCACCAGGTTCTTGGGGTTGGCGATCACCAGCGCCGCCGCCAGCCCGGCGGACTTCGCCGGGGTGAAACGGTCGAGGGCCTGCATCCATCCGGGTGGCGCGGTGACATGCCCGGGGCGCGGCCGCGCGCGCCACTGGCGGACACCCAGCAGCACGAACACCACGCCGGCGGCCAGCCTGACCCACCACGACCAGGCCGGCCGGATGCCCCCGGTGTCCGGTCCACTGCCCGCCAGCACCACGACGGTGGTGAGGGCCGCCAGCGCCACCGTCCACGCCACGGCGAACACCGTGCCGTTCACCTGACCACGAGGGGTCGCCAGCATCAGGATCACGGCGATCAGCGGCACCGGGCTGATCGCGATGCCGACGGCGGAGGCCAGCATCTGGCCGATGGCATCGCCCATGGGACCTCGTTGCTCCGTTCGTCCGCGGTCCGCCGCAGGGCCTCGGGGCCGCCGAGCCCGCCGGTTCACCCGTCCGCCCGACGGGCCGTCCGTCCGCCCGTCCGACGGGCCGGACAAGTCAGCTGGGCCCGGCGGGCCGATCCGGGTCGCTGTGGTCGGTGTGGTCGGCGGTGTCAGTAGGGCCGGTCGAGTCAGCGGGGTCGGTGGGGTCGGTGGGGTCAGCAGGGTCGGTGGGGCGGATGGGTGGCAGCCGGTACGAGCCGTCGAGGATGGCCGGGCCCGGCTGGTACATCCGGAGCATCGGCCGGAACTCGCCCTCCGGGGTGGGCAGCCAGTTCGCGGCGGCGTCGGGGTCGGCCGGCCGCTCGTGCTGCAGCGTCAGGGTCAGCGAGCCGTCCGCGCCGTGGACCAGCCCGGGGGTACGGTCCCCCACCGAGTACCGCCCGGCCGGGTTGCGGACCAGGTAGTAGTCCTGGGCGTCGTACATGGTGACCGACCAGAACGCGTCCACCGGCGGCGGCGCATCGAACCTCAGCGTGTACGAGCGGGCGCCGGTCAGCAGCGCGCCCTCGGCATCGTGGTGGACGGACGAGTACGCGGCCTCGTAGGCATGGTTGCCCCAGAGTCCGATCCTGGCGGCCACGGCCCGGGTCAGGTAGGCGGCCCGGCGGTCGGGGATCCGCCACCGCGGGTCGTCGAGGGTGCCGGGGCCGAAGTGGTCCAGGTTGTAGTCGAAGAGGTGCAGGTTCCCGGTCCACTCGCCGGTGTTGTGGCCCCCCGGCGGGCGGCCGGCCGCCTCCAGCCTGGCTCTGCCCGCCGCCAGCCCCTCGATCAGGGCCCGGGTCCACCCGGGGGCCGCAGCGAGGTACGGCGAGTGTCCCTCGTCCAGCATCCCAAGCGCGGCGAACCGCCGCTGGTACTCGACGTCCGGCGCCGCCGGCGGGAAGGCCGCCATCCAGACCCGCAACTGCTCGAGGAAGCGCAGCTCGTCCGGTACGCCGGGATCCGGGGCGGGGAGCCCCGCGTACACGCCGCCGGGTTCCAGGGGGGTGAGCGTCAGCTGCCGCTGGAGGGCCCGCACGCGGGGCATGTCGTCCTCGCCCGCGCAGGCGTTGCGGCCGACGATGGTGGCGACCATGGTCGGGGAGACCACCGCGCGGACGCCGTCCGGCGGGGTCCCGTGCCAGCCGGGCGGGGTGATCAGCCAGGTCTGGGCGGCGGTGCCGGTGGCCCGGCGTCCGAGGTACGCGAAGTTGTTGGTCCAGGCGTCGACGAACTGCAGCACGTAGTAGGCGCCGTCGGTGTCGGGCACCTGCAGCACCAGCGGACCGCCGGAGAGGTCCAGCTGGGCGATCGAGTACACGGTGTCGTTGTTGACGGAGACGAACTCGGCGTCGGGCCCCGCCAGCACGTCGGCGTGGCCGAACCGGTTGAACCCGGTGGCGGGCAGCGAGGCCACGCCGGTGGTCAGGAAGGAGTCGACCTTGGCGAGGGAGGAGACCAGCGGGTAGCCGTAGATGAAGGCATCGGCGGCCAGGGTCCCCGGGGCCGGCTGGGACATGGCGTTCCCTCTCCTTCGGGACGTCGGGTGGGGAGCGGGTGAGGGCGACAGGCCGGGGCGCGCGGCGCACGCGGGCATGAATTCGGCCGGGCCGGACGGGTCCTGGCCGGGCACTCCGGGTCCGGGCAGTCCGGGCTCGGACGGTCAGGGCCGGACGGTCAGCCGCGGGGGTCTCCAGTGGCCGGCCGGTACGGCTGGGTCCGGGCCGTACAGCCGGAGCACCGCTGCGAACGGCCCGTCCGGCACGGGCAGCCAGTTGGCGGCGGCTGCCGGGTCGGCCGGGCGGGCCCGCCGGAGGTGCAGGGTCAGGCCGCCGTCGGAGTCCCGGACCAGACCGGGGGTTCGGTCGCCGATCGCGTACCGGTCGATCGGGTTGGCGACCGGCAGCCTGGAGGGCAGCCCGTGGACGGCCACCGACCAGAGGTACCGGACCGGCGGGAGCTCGCCCGGCCCGAAGTGGAGAACGAAGTCGTGTCCGCCCGCACCGAGTGGGCGACCGCTCCCGCCGACCGTGCCCGGGTCCACGTCGAGGTCCACGCACCAGGCCTGGCCGGGCGGCAGTGCGTACGGGTCGCGGAACACCGCGGCCACCCGGGACGACGGGTCGCTGCGGCCGGCTCGCGAGGTGCCGGCGTCCGCGTCCGCGTCGGCGTCGGCGGGTAGGGCGGTGGTCGCCGCCCGGCCCGGCTCGGCGCGGCCGTCCGCGACGCCCAGCGTCATCGCCTCGCGCAGCTGGACGGGGAGGGCGGCCGGTTCGAAGTCGCCTGCTCCGACGCCAAGTTCGGCCAGCCTTCCGCGCAGCTCGGCCTCCGCGGGGCGCACCGGCAGGAACCCGAGCAGGAAGTCGAGGTAGGAGAAGAAGTCCAGGCCCTCGCGGGCCTCCTCGCGCCAGACCGGCCAGTGCGGCTCGGACGGACTGCTCGGCGGCCGCCCGCCCAGGTAGGCGCTGAGCGGCATCAGCCGGTACCCGGCCTGGCTCTCCCGCAGCGCCGACAGGTCCTGCGGCCCCGCCAGGTGGTGCGTCCGGGCAACGACACCGACCAGGTCGCTCCCGGCCCGCAGGATCCCGCCGAAGCCGGGCGGGACGGCGCCCGTGAACCCTGGACCGCCCACCAGGCGACGGCCGGCGCCCTCGGCCGCGGGACCTTGGCCGCCGACAAGGCCCGGTCCGGCGGGACCGATGCAGCCGATGCAGCGGGTGTCCAGGTCGTGCAGCGAGACCACCCGGTAGCGGAAGTCAGGGCCGGTCGGCCCGGCCACCTCGACCACCCATGGTTCGGCCCTCAGGTCCAGCCAGGCCCGGGAGCACAGCATCTCGGGGTCGCCGCCCGGCGCGACCTGGTCCGGGTCAGCCGGGGTGATCGGCCGGGCCCGGTGACCGAAGACGCCGAACCCGCCGACGTACCGCGGGTCCGCGTCGTCGACCGCCCGGGGATACAGCGTCCGGTAGTTCTCGATGAGCGGGAAGCCCCAGATCCAGGCTTCGGCCGCGGTCCTGCGCACGGTGTCCGGGTCGACCAGCGCCGGGTTGCCCATGCCGAGCACTCCTCTGGGTGGCGGGCCGAACCAACGGACTAGACATACCAGGACACACCAGGCATCGACGGCCATCGACTCGAACGGCGTGTCGACCCTCCCCACCACCCGCGGAGAACGGAAGCTGCGCCACCCCACCCTCACCCCGCCCGGCGCCCGCTCGGTCCGGACCGCTGCCGGGCGCCGTCCACCGTCCGCCGTCCACGCTCAGCCAGGAGTGAACGCAGGGGTAGCGCCGCCGCTCCTCGGAGAGGCTCATCGCATGAAGATCCTCATACTCGGCGGCTCGAAGTTCCTCGGTCGGGCCTACGTCCTGGAGGCGCTCGCCCGCGGCTACGAGGTCACCACCTTCAACCGCGGCGTCAGCCGGGCCGACCAGCCCGGTGTCGAGGCCGTGCACGGCGACCGCACCAGCCAGGCCGACCTCGAGAAGCTGGTCGCCGGACGCCGCTGGGACGCGGTGGTGGACACCTCCGGCCAGCAGCCGCACGACGTGGCCCGGGCCGCCGGGCTGCTGCGCGACCACGCCGACCACTACACGTTCATCTCCTCGATCCACGCCTTCGCCGACTGGCCCGCCGCCCCGGTCGACGAATCCTCCCCGACCCATCCCTGCCCCGCGGACACCCCGCCCGACCAGCCGCCCGGCAACCCCCTCAAGGCCGGCTGCGAACGTGCCCTGCTCACCGAGTTCGGCGCCCGGTCCCTGCTGCTCAACTGCGGTCTGCTGATCGGCCCGCACGAGCCCGTCGGCCGGCTGCCCTGGTGGCTGGAACGGATCGCCGCCGGCGGCCGGGTCCTTGCCCCCGGTAACCCCGATCGTCCGATGCAGCTGATCGACGCCCGGGACTTCGCCGCCTTCGGCCTCGACCTGCTGGAACGCGGGGAGACCGGCCGCTACATCACCACCGGCCCCGCGGGACGTGACACCTACGGCGACTTCCTCGGCCACTGCATCCGCGCCACCGGCTCCGACGCCGAGCTGGTCTGGACGGACGACAACACCCTGCTCGCCGCCGACGTCGGCCCCTGGGTCGAGCTCCCGCTCTGGACGCCCGACCTGCCCGACTGGCACGGCACCTGGCAGGCCGACAGCTCCCGCGCCCTCGCAGCGGGTCTGAACAGCCGCCCGCTCGCCGAGACCGTCCGCGACACCTGGGCCTGGCTCCAGGAGACCGGCCCGGGCGAGGAGTCCTGGGCCCAGGGCGACCTCCCGCTAGGGATCGCCCGCGAGAAGGAGCGGAAGATCCTCGACCAGGCCAGGTGACACCGGCGTCCGGGCCGGCCGCTCCGACCGACCGGCGGACCGACGTCCGTCGGCCGGTCGGACCGCCCGTGGCCCGCGCGCCCTGCACCGCACACACCGCGCCGGGCAAGGTACCTGTGCGCCGCTCGGAACCTAGTGTGAACGTCGGGTGACCAGCTCCGCCAGCGCCAGCAACTCGTCGGCCGCGGCCGGCGCCGACACCGCCGTCGCCAGGTGCCCGATCGCGGCGGCCATCCGCTCGCAGGACTCGCCCTGCGCCCAGCTGCGGCCTCCCGCCCGCTCCACCGCTTGCGCCGCCCGCTCCAGCTCGGCCGGGGTCAGCGGCCGGTCGATGGCGTAGAGCGCGGCCAGTTCTTCCCCCGCTTCCGTACCGGAGCCGAGAGCGAACACCACCGGCAGGGACTTCTTGCGGGCGACGAGGTCGGCGCCGACCGGTTTGCCGGTCACCGCCGGATCGCCCCAGATCCCGATCAGGTCGTCGATCAGCTGGAAGGCCAACCCGATCTCCCGGCCGAAGGCGTCCATCGCGTCGACGGCCGGCTGCTCGGCCCCCGCGTACAGCGCGCCGACCGCGCAGGCGCAGCCCAGCAGGGCGCCCGTCTTGGCCTCGGCCATCGTCAGGCACTCGGCCAGCGAAACGTCACTGCGCTGCTCGAAGGCGCAGTCCGCCTGCTGACCGGCGCACAGCTCGACCACGCAGTCGGCGAGCCGGCGCACGGCACCCGGCGCGGCGGGGTGCACGTCCTCGGCGAGGATCCGCAGCGCCAGTGAGTGCATGGCGTCCCCGGCGAGGATCGCCTCGGTTGTCCCGAAGACCCGCCAGGCCGTCGGCCGGTGACGCCTGGTCTGGTCCCGGTCGATCACGTCGTCGTGCAGCAAGGTGAAGTTGTGCACCAGCTCCACCGCGGCGGCGGGCCGGACCGCTGCCGCCGCCGGACCGCCGACGGCCTGGGTGGCGGCCAGCACCAGGGCGGGCCGGATGGCCTTGCCCGAGCCGGCGGCCAGCGCCGGCGCACCGTCCGGTTCCCACCAGCCGAAGTGGTAGCCGGCGATCCTGCGCATCGACTCCGGCAGGGTGTCGACGGCGGCCCGCAGGGCCGGGTCGACCACTGCCTTGGTCCTCGACAGGACCTCGGCGGCCTCGTTGCCCTCCCGGTGATCACGCTCCAGCGCGAAGATACTCATCCTGGTCCCTCCCCCAACTCGGGTCGGCGGCACACCGGACCTCCGGCTGCACCGCCGGGAGCCCCACCGCACCGCCGTACGGCCGACCCGGACCGGGCCGGCATGGCTCCGGACGGGACGACGCTCTCCCGCCGGCACATTCGCTCTGCCGTTCCTGCTGCCGTTCCTGGGCTGCCGTGCCTGTGCCTGCCGTTCCTGCTGGTCGCCACCGGGCCGCCGCTCGGCGCAGGTCAGCTCCTTCCACCAGCCTCGGGGGTGGCCTGCCGCCCGACGGACGGACCGTCGCCCCGTACCGGAATGGCGATATCGTTCTCGACCGACATCCGGGCCCGCCCCCCCTCACACCTTTTTCGAAGCACGCGCGCAATGCGGCATCCCGCCGCACCACTCATGCTGAGGCCATTAGAGGGAAGTCCGCAATCACTCATACGAGTGATCAATAGGTCTGGATAAATAGGACGACAAGCACATTCAGCCGATTACCATTCGATCACCTACTCGAATCCGGATCCGGCCACTTGCGCCATGCGCATGCCCACACCGGCCCGCCGCCCGCGATGCCCCGAACAGGCCTTCGCCACACCCCGCCACCGCTCGCCGCGGCACGAGCGACGGCGCGCGGGCCGCGCCCCGCGCAGCCCCCGCACTCCGGCTGCCGGAAATTCACACCCGCGCAACCTTGGCCCCCGCCCGCCACACGCTCGTAACACATCCAGAACTCAAGCTTCCCCCAAGCGAGTTGACACTCCACCCGGAGAGATACGGGCCCTCCGGGCACCGTCTCGCCGGCGCTCGGCCCGCTGCCTCCGGAACAGCCCCCGACCCCCCGTTCACCGGGGGCTGCGCGCCCGCTAAGGTGCCACCTCAAGGGCCCGGCAGAGGCGAACGGCCGGCCGGGCGCCCTGCTGCCTCCCCTCCCCCCTGCTGTGCCCTTGTCCAGGGAGATCCCCGTGAGTGCCCCCGTACGCGTCTGGCTGAACCGCACCTACTCCGAGAACGTCTTCTTCATCGATCAGCTGCGCTCCGCGCCGCGCCCGATCGAGATCCATGCCACGCATACGGACCCGGACTCACCGGTACTGGCCGCCGCCGACTTCGGCTCTCTCGAACCGGACCGCCTCACCCCCGAGGCCTATGTGGAATTCGCCCTCGAATTCTGCGCCCGACGCCGGATCGACGTCTTCGTCCCGCGCCTCGGCCAGCTCGCCGTGGCGGTCCGCCGTCGCGACTTCGAGGCGGTCGGCACCGCCCTGGTCTGCCCCTCCGCCGCCGCCATCGCGGTCTTCGAGAGCAAGACCGACGGCTACGCCGCGATGGACACGCTGGGGCTGCCCACCCCGATGTGGCGTCATGTCCGCACCGCCGAGGAGCTGCTGGCCGCGGTCGAGGAGATCGAGGCGGACGGCGGGCGCGCCTGCCTCAAGCCCGCGACCGGCGCCGGCGGCGAAGGCTTCCGGATACTCACCCGCGAGCCGTTCGCCCTGCGCCGGCTGGCCGGGTTCCCGGACGGCACGATCCAGCTCGACCAGGTGCTGGCCGCGCTGGCCGCCGCCACCGAACCGGCCGACCTGCTGGTGATGCCGTACCTGGAAGGCCCCGAGGTCTCGGTCGACTGCCTCGCCGCACCGGACGGCCGGCTGTTGACCGCCGTCGGCCGGGCCAAGCAGGGCCGCCGCCGCTACTTCACCACCGACCCGGCCTACCTGGAGCCCACCCGCCGGCTGGTGGAGAACTTCGGCGTCTCGTACCTGTCCAACGTGCAGTTCCGCCACCACCGCGGCCGCCCGGTCGTGCTGGACGTCAACACCCGGCCGTCCGGCGGCCTGCACCAGCTCCGGCTGTGCGGGCTGAACCTGCCCTGGGCCGCCGTCCAGCTGGCCCTCGGCGAGGCACCCTCGCACGCGGCCGAGCTCGAACTCCTCGGGGCGGACTACACCCTGGTGTCCGGCGTGCAGCCGGTCCTGCCGCGCCAGAGCCTGCTGCCCCGCCAGGCGGCGGCACCCGTCCTGGAGCACACCCCGGCGCCCGTCCTCGGCCTGGTCTGAGCCCCACGGCCCGGCCACTCCGGCGCCCCGGCGACCGACCCCGGGCGCCCGGCACAACGGGATCGGGCCGGCCGAGGATCAGTCCCCGGTCGGCCCGTTCCAGTCGAGCGTCGGCGGCAGGACGCCCTCCAGCGTGAGCAGCCAGCGCTTGGTCTCCATCCCGGACGGTCCGCCGCCGAATCCGCCGAGTCCGTCCGCCGCCACCACCCGGTGGCACGGGACGAGCAGCGCCAGCGGGTTGGCGCCCATCATCTGGCCGACCGTCCGGGCGGCCAGCCCCGGTTCCGCCACGTCCTCGAACACGCCGCTGCGGGAGGCGAGTTCGCCGTACGTGATGGTCCGCCCGTAGCCGACGTCGGACAACAGGCGCTGCAGCACCTTCCGGTGCGGCCCGGAGGCGAACCGCCAGTCGATCGGCAGCCCGAACTCCCGGCACCGACCGGCGAAGTACTCCGCCAGCCGGCCCTGGACGGCCTCGACCTTGCGCGGGTCGGTGCAGCGCGGCACCCCGATCGGCAGCCCGGCGAACGACTCACCGGCGTACGAGGCCGCCGCCACCCCGAGCGGGGTCACCGCCAGCTGCATCGGTCCGGTCGGCAGCGGCGTCGCGACGGCCACCCAGGAGATCTCCATACCCGCAAACTACTCCCGGGGACCGACGGTCACGGCCGCAGCCCGGAGCACTCCGCGCGGCGGACAGGCCGAAGGCCAGGGCCGCGGAATCGGACCGCGGCCCTGGCCGAACCCACCACAGGCACCGGTGCCGCCGAACGCCTTCGCGCTCAGCGATGCGCGTTCAGAGATGCACGCTCAGCGATGCGCGCTCAACGATGCGCGTTCAGAGATGCGCGTTGAGGTACTGCGACAGGTTCCGGCACCACTCGGTGAGCTCGCCGCGGTTCTCCATCCGCCCCTCGCAGAGCTCCGTCACCTGCGCCTCGGTGAGCCGGTTGGGACCGGACGCCTCCAGCATCGACGACATCTGCCGCAGCATCGTGGTCAGCCGCTCCGCGTCCGGGTGGCTGAGCAGTACC
The DNA here is from genome assembly GCF_000710465.2 of Kitasatospora sp. MBT63. Taxonomy (GTDB): domain Bacteria; phylum Actinomycetota; class Actinomycetes; order Streptomycetales; family Streptomycetaceae; genus Kitasatospora. The sequence goes on from NZ_JAIZ01000210.1 coordinate 9,566, forward strand.
AGTGCCTCGGCGTGGCCGATCGTGACAGATCCAGGCATAGCGACCTCCTCCTCAGGGGCCCCCGGTCCACCGTACGACCGCCCCCGGCGCCCCGCCCCTCCACACCCCACGCCCCCACGCCCCCGGGGCCGGCGCCCGCTACAGGCCGGGGGCCAGCTGCCGGCGGCCGGCGATCTGCTCGAAGATTAGGTTGGTGCGGGTCTGCGCCACCGCGGGATGGGTGGTGAGGTGGTCCACCACGAAGTCGCGCAGCGCGTCGGGGTGGGCGAGTGCGACGTGGAGCAGGTAGTCGTCGGACCCGGCCATGTGGAACACGGCGACGACACCGGGCATGTCCGGGGCGGTGTCGCGGAAGCTCTCGTTCTGCTCACGGGTGTGGGCCCGGAGCCGGACCGAGATCATCGCCTGCAGGGGCAGGCCGATCGCGGCGGGGGCGATCTCCGCACGGAAGGCGCGGATGACCCCGCGCTCGCGCAGCGACCGTACCCGGGCCAGACAGGTCGAGGGGGCGATGCCCACCGCGTCGGCCAGTGCGTTGTTCGGCGTGCGGGCGTTGTCGGCGAGGATCCGCAGGATCGCCCGATCCACGTCGTCGATGGGCGCCTGGCGGGCGTGAGGATTATTCGGCACGCTCCCCAGCCTCCCGCTCCGAACCGATGATTCGCAAGGTTTCCAGAGGTGATTCCGAATCTTCTGCGGATAGCTTCCCCTCGGGGAGTCACAGGTTCCATTCTTGCTCCCGATCGGATCGGCCATCGCCAACCCCCCGGACGCAGCCCGCGGGACCTCCGACCCCAGCGACCCGGGAGAGCCCTGCCATGCGCCGAACCGACACCCTGACCCTTGACCTGGGCCACGGCCACGGCGCCCCCGCACGGTCGGACGCCCGGATGTCCCCCCTCGGCGTGCCCGCGCAGGCGTCCGCCCCCTCGCCCGCCCCCGGCGGCCCGCTGGCACCGGCCGAGGAGCCCGCCCTGTGCGACTTCCTGCTCCCGGCCGACGGCCTGGACGACGAGCAGCGCCTGCGCGCCCTCGACACGATGGACGCCTACCTGACGGGCAAGCGCCGCTACCTGCTCGGGTACCAGGCCACCCAGGAGATGGGCGGCAGCGCCTTCGACCTCGGCCGGTTCATGCACCACAACATCAACAACCTCGGTGACCCGTTCCAGAGCGGCGGCTACAAGCCCAACACCAAGGTCGTCGAGCGCGCGGTGCTCGACTACTACGCCGCGCTGTGGCACGCCGACGGTCCGTACGACGCGGCCGATCCCCAGTCGTACTGGGGCTACGTGCTGTCCATGGGTTCCACCGAGGGCAACATGTACGCGCTCTGGAACGCCCGGGACTACCTGAGCGGCAAGGCCCTGATCCAGCCGCCGACGGGCCCGTGCGGCGCCGCGCGGTACGTCAAGGCCCCGGCCGAACCGGGCAACCCCAACGCCTACCGCCCGGTGGCGTTCTACTCCGAGGACACCCACTACTCGTTCGCCAAGGCCGTCCACGTGCTGGGTGTCGAGACCTTCCACGCGGTGGGCACGGAGCAGTACCCGGACGAGTGCCCACTGCCCGCCGCCGCGGGCGGAGCTGCGGCGGGCGCGGCGTCGGGGCCGCGCGAGTGGCCGGCCGAGGTGCCCTCCCACAGCGGGCCCTCGGGCCACTCCTGGGACGGCACCGGAGAGATAGACGTGGAAGCCCTGGCGGTGCTGGTCGAGTTCTTCGCCGCCAAGGGGCACCCGATCTTCGTCAGCCTCAACCTCGGCAGCACCTTCAAGGGCGCGCACGACGACGTCCGCGGGGTGTGCGAGCGCCTGCTGCCGATCTTCGAGAAGTACGGGCTGATCCAGGGCGAGGTGGCGTACGGCAAGGACCCGCGGACCGGCGAGCCGCTGGTCGATCTGCGCCGGCGCTTCTGGATCCACGTGGACGGCGCCCTCGGTGCCGGGTACGCGCCCTTCCTGCGGATGGCCGCCGACGATCCGGCCGGGTTCGGGTGGGAGCCCGACACCCGCCTCCCGGAGTTCGACTTCGGCATCACGCTGCCCACCAGGGAGTTCGGCGACCTCGACATGGTCTCCTCGATCGCGATGAGCGGCCACAAGTGGCCCGGCGCGCCGTGGCCGTGCGGCATCTACATGACGAAGGTCAAGTACCAGATCGCCCCGCCGTCCCAGCCGGACTACATCGGCGCCCCGGACACCACCTTCGCCGGCTCACGGAACGGCTTCTCGCCGCTCATCCTCTGGGACCACCTGTCCCGGCACTCCTACCAGGACCAGGTCGACCGGATCCGCCGGGCCCAGGACCTGGCCGCCTACCTGGAGCAGCAGCTCCGCCTGCTGGAGCTGGAGAAGGACGTCGAACTGTGGCCGGCCCGCACCCCGGGCGCCATCACGGTACGGTTCCGCAAGCCCAGCCCCGAGCTGGTGGCGAAGTGGTCACTGTCCTCGCAGGACGTGCTGACGGTCCCGGGCGACGAGTCCACCCGGCGCAGCTACGTGCACGTCTTCCTGATGTCCTCGGTCGACCGCGCCAAGCTGGACGCCCTGCTCGCGGACCTCGGCAACGACCCCGTCATCCTCCGGCGGCCCTGACCGGAGACGGAGGCGGCTTCGGCGGCCCGGACCGCCAGTCGGGTCAGGCGCCGGCGAACTGCGTGAGGCGCCGGCCGGCCGCATCGCGGACCTCCGGCGCGAGCGGGTCGTCATGGAGCTCCCGCAGGCGCGCCCGGACCTGCGGTGTGTCCGGCGCGACGGCCGACGCGGCCTGCTGAACGCCTGGTTCGCAGTCGTCGAGCCCTTCCACGGAGTAGCCGTCCGCCACGCCGGGTGCGCAGCCGCGCAGCCCTTGGTGGACCGCCTCCCGGGCGGAGGAGTGGACGGTCGTCTCCCGCACATGGACGAGCGCGTCGGTGGCCCCGGTCATGCGGAGCCGTCCGAGGCCTCCGGCCGCCGGCTCGGTCGCGCACCAGTCGCCCGCGGCGGCGGCCGTCGTGAGTGCGTGCAGGAGGTACGGCCCGTCGTCCCGCTCGCCGACCTCGGCCAGGATCCCCACCGCTAGCCGGTGGAGGGTCGGATCGCTGCCGCCGGCCCACGTCCGGGCCCGGCCGACGGCGGTGGTCCCGAGGTGGCGGAGCGCCTCGGCGATGCCCGGTGTCCATCCGGCCGCGTTGCGCAGGCTCGCGTCCTCCGCCAGATCGAGGACCGTCGGGTCGCCGCGCCGGCCCATCTCCTGCAACGCCAGCCGCCGGGGTCTCCCGGCGGCCCCGCCGATACGCGCGGCGAGGTCGGCGGTGCTCAGACCGGCGTAGCTGTCCGGAACGGGGGGCAGCACGGGCGGCGGGGTGGGGCGGGCGGCGTAGCCGTCGAGGATGCGGCGGATCTGCGGCTGGGTACGCGCCCAGGAACTCCACGGTTCCCGGTCGCCGTCCACAGCGGCGGCCAGTTCGGCATCGCCGCGGCGGGCGACGACCTCCGCACCGATCCCCTCCCGGACCTCCGGGATCTTCCACGCCCCGGTCCACCCGAGCGCGTCGAGCGCCGCCGGCCAGTGGCGCCCGTCGACCGCGTAGCGTCGCAGGACCGGAACGGCGTCGGTGCGGCCGAGGAACGGCAGCAGCGCGAGCACCTGCAGGGCCAGTTCGACCTCCTCCGGGTCATCGCCGTCATGGGCCATCAGCCGGCTTTCGACCTCTGCCAGCGGGAGGTCCATCCGATGGATCGACCGGGCCAGGTAGGAGTCCCGGCTCTCGGTCCAGCGATCCCAACGGCTGTCGGAGATGACGCACTCGTACACGAGGTCGGCGCCGTCCGAGGCCATCTGCGCGCGGCGGGCCCCGAGGCCCCGGCCGCGCTGGAGCTGGCCTCGGAGGGTCGCCGGGCCTGCGTAGGAGAAGTCACTCACAGCGGGTCAGCATCCCGCCGCCGGCGCTTCATCGCCAACGGTTTCCCGGGGTCGTTCCCGGCCTCGCCGGGGTGTGCGGGGTTGGCCCTGCCCTGTGCTCGGGGGACGGGACGAGGCGCTACCAGGCCGGCGCTATGCTCGGCCACCTCTCGATCACCCCACCTCCAGACATCCACGAGGGCCGCCGAAACACCCCGGACAGGCGGGACGGTGAGCGCCGCACCCCGAGGGAGAAGTCGTGAACCTGCCGGTCGTCGTCCACCGGGCCCGGCTGGGAGCCGATGAGTTCAGGGTCATCCGCCCCGCCGAGCCGTTGACCCATGCGGCGCTCGCCGACCACGACCGGTACCTGGGTGCCTACCTGGACCGGTCCACAGCCCGGACCATCGCCGGCCTGTGGCTGCTCGCCGCACGCTCGCCGGGTTCGCTGGTCCACCTGCCGATGCGCACCAACCGCCCACCGGTCGGGGGGTCGCCGGCCGGGGAGTCACCGGCCGGCGTCGGCTCCCGGCTCGACCTCGTACTCCTGCACCACTCGCTCCAGTTCGCCCCCTCGCGCTGGAAGCACGTGCGATCCCGCCTCGACGCCGGCCGTCCCCGGACCGTGCGGCTGCCCGAGGCGGAACAGGACGGTGGTGCGGCAATCGACTACGCGGCGCGGCACTACCGGGAGAACCGCGACCTGTTCCACCAGCACCTCCACGCCGAGACGCTGTTCATGACCGGCAGCACGAAGGTCTTCCGGGAGACCGCGCACCACTTCCTCGACGTCGCCGACCGAGGCCCGGCCCACGTCCCGGCCCACCCCGGCCACGCCCACTACTGCACCTCACTGCACGCCAACGCCGGCATCCTCGGCAATGCTCGCGAGATCCACATCGAGTACTGCGACCGGTGGACCGCATAGGCCCCGGCCGCCGAGACGACCGGGCGGTGCGGCGGATCAGAGAGTGGCAGCGCGCAGCACGATCAGGGCGACGGAGGCCAGGGTGAGGACCGCCGCCGGAGACGCGCCCTTACGGTCGCCGACGCGCAGGTGGAAGACGACCGCCCCGGCGAAATAGAGCGTCAGGCCGATCGCGGCGGCGATTCCGGCGGGTCCCCACCAGAGGCCGACGATCGCACCGGCCGCGCCGGCGATCTGAGCGCCGATCAGGAACGCCATCATGCTCTGCGGCACTCCGAGGGTGGACATCTGCTCGGTGATGTGCCGCGTCCGCAGGGACTTGGCCCCGGCCGATATCAGGAGAAGCGCAGACATGACCACAGTGATGACAGCAAGGGAGACGAACACGGCTGAAACCTCAATCATGCGAGATGCGAGTGGAGAGGAGTGCGCACCTCGATGACGATAGGCGGCCGATAGGTACCTCCAGGTAACCTTCGGGCATGAGCCTGCGACCCGGGATTTCCTTCCTCGCCGACTGCCCCGCTCTCCTGGCCATGGAGATCATCGCCAGCAAGTGGTCCATGGTCACGCTCTTCGCGCTGAGCGATGGCCCGTTGCGCCACGGCGAGTTGGTCGAGCTGAGCGGTGGCATCTCACGCAAGGTACTGACCCAGACGCTGCGCCGACTCCAGACCAACGGGCTCGTCGAGCGGCACGCGTACGCCGAGGCGCCGCCGCGCGTGGAGTACCGCCTGACCGATCTCGGGCGAACCCTGGAGGGGCCCATCAGGATGCTCACCGCATGGGCGCGGGAGAACGGCGAGGCAGTCGTCGCCTTCCGGGAAGCAGCCGAGGCTGCCAGGGTCATCGAGGTGGACCAGGCAACCTTGGTGAAGACCTCTCCGGCGGATGAGAGCCTGAACCGTCTCTGATCAGACACCCTGGCAGCCAGCACCGGGCTTCAGCCCGCTCCCCTCTCCGGGCACCCGCCTCTGCCGTCGTCGTTGCGGTATCCGCTCTGCTCCCCGGTGACCCATCGACACGCGTCGGCCGTCCGCCTGTTCCGTCGAGGCAGTACTCGTAGGCGGAGGTCGCCCGTTCTCGGCGATCGGCCTCCGGCGCTCGCGCGGGTGTGCGCCGGCCAGCGGCGGTCCTACAGGGAGCCGAAGCCGTCCCAGTAGTCGTGGTGTCCGACCTTGAAGTCCTCGGGGCGTTCGCTGCGGAGCGTCTCATAGCGTTCCCTGAGCAGGTCGACCCCGGCATGGAGGCCCACGCCGAACGCTTCCCGGATCTGGATCACGGCGTGGATCCTTCGGCCTTCGAAGATGAGCGGGTCGACCTTTGACCAGAGCTGTTCCGCCTGCTGGGTCGGCGCTGTCCCGTCATCCATGGAACGACCCTGGCACATCGACGGCTGGGGCGCCCCTACGTATCCAGGCGGACAGGCCTGACTCCGCCGAGATGCCGGCCTGGCGCCCGCTTGTCGGGGCACGCTACAGCACAGGGCCAGAGTGACCGACCAGCTCGCTCGGACAACGACGAAGGGCCAGTCTCCGAGGATCACCCTCATGAGCTGGCCCTTATCGCTGCCCTGGTGCTGAGCCCCCTGTCGGGTTCGAACCGACGACCCCCGCTTTACAAGAGCGGTGCTCTGGCCAACTGAGCTAAGGAGGCACGGTAGCCGTCCGCAGCGGACCGCGGCGGCACCATGGGGCAGTGTACCGGGAGGGGCTGGGCGGTGCGGTTGGATATCGGGAGTGGGCGCGGCTTCGGGCGATCTGTCCCGGTTGTGATCGGACTGATGCCGAAATCGGCCACCGCTGGGGGCTGACAAGCGGATGAACGGACGGGTACGGTCGCCAGAGCCAGCTCCATCGGTGGTCCAGACCACAACGACGGTGCGAGCGGGCGGCACGACAATCCAACCCTTTACTCGGATCGTCCGGCACGTTCCTGCCGGTGAAGGAGAGCTCAGTCATGGCTTCTGTCACGTTCGACAAGGCGACCCGGCTGTACCCCGGCGGCAACAAGCCCGCCGTCGACGCGCTGGACCTGCACGTCGAGGACGGCGAGTTCCTCGTCCTGGTCGGCCCCTCCGGCTGCGGCAAGTCCACCAGCCTTCGCATGCTGGCCGGCCTGGAGGACGTCAACGGCGGCGCCATCCGGATCGGCGACCGCGACGTCACCCACCTGCCGCCCAAGGACCGGGACATCGCCATGGTGTTCCAGAACTACGCGCTCTACCCGCACATGACCGTCGCGGACAACATGGGCTTCGCGCTCAAGATCGCGGGCGTCAACAAGGCCGAGATCCGCACCAAGGTCGAAGAGGCCGCGAAGATCCTGGACCTCACCGAGTACCTGGACCGCAAGCCGAAGGCGCTCTCCGGCGGCCAGCGCCAGCGTGTCGCGATGGGCCGGGCGATCGTCCGCCAGCCGCAGGTCTTCCTGATGGACGAGCCGCTGTCGAACCTGGACGCCAAGCTCCGCGTCTCCACCCGCACCCAGATCGCCGGCCTGCAGCGCCGCCTGGGCATCACCACCGTGTACGTGACGCACGACCAGACCGAGGCCATGACCATGGGCGACCGCGTCGCGGTCCTCAAGGACGGTCTGCTGCAGCAGGTCGACACCCCGCGCAACATGTACGACCGCCCGGCCAACCTGTTCGTGGCGGGCTTCATCGGCTCGCCCGCGATGAACCTGATCGAGGTTCCGCTGGTCGACGGCGGCGTGAAGTTCGGCGGCTCGGTCATCAACATCTCCCGCGAGGACCTGGCCGGCGTCGGCAGCGACAAGACCGTGACCGTCGGCATCCGCCCGGAGCACTTCGAGATCGTCCCCGCGGGCGGCATCGAGGGCGTCGCGGTCACCGTGAACGTGGTCGAGGAGCTCGGCGCCGACGGCTTCGTCTACGGCACCACCAAGGTCGCCGGCGAGGACAAGGACATCGTCGTGCGCGTGCACGGCCGCCAGATCCCCGCCAAGGGCGCGACCATCAACGTGGTCCCGAACGGCGGCGAGCCGCACGTCTTCTCCACCACCTCGGGCGCCCGCCTCAGCAACTGACAGCAGTAGCTGACAGTAGCAACTGACACCAGCGGCAAGCGCGCCACGGAGACTCCCGGGCCCGGCCGGATCGCACCCCGCGATCCGGCCGGGGCTCACCCGTTCGCGCCGGTCGGAGCCCGATACGTCAACACATCGGTCGAAGTCCGCAGGACACGTGTCACTCAATGGTGTAACGGAGTGCGTCGGCCCGGTCGCCCACCGCTACGCTCCTGTGCGTGAAACAGCTCGTTCGCCGCATCGGCCAGACCGTCGCCCTGACCCTGCCGGTGGTCCTGGTGACCACCGGCACGCTCGCCGTCACCCGCGTCCCGTGGGCACCCCCGACCGGGCTCGACCAGCAGGTGGTCGCGGCCTCCAGTGGGGACGGCACCATCGGGCGTGCCGCCGTCTCCCCCAACACCCAGGGCCTGGCCCCGCAGGACGCCCTGCGCGCCGACCTGATGGAGGAGCTGCGCACCCACAACCCGGGCACCGCGCTCGACCTGCTGGAGCGCACCATGCGGGAGAAGCCCTCGCTGACGCCGTACTGCAGCACGCTGTCCGCCGAGCTCGGCCGGGCCGCCGTCCGCAAGTACCAGGGGGACGTCCAGCGGGCCCGTTCCTTCGCCCGCCCGGTCTGCGACGGCTCGTTCGCCGCCGGCGTGGTGGGCTGACCCGGCCCGCCCTCGGCTGCCCCACCCCGGCTGCCATGCACGGGCGGCCCACACACGGGCAGCCCACGCACGGGCGGACCCCGCACGGTGACTGCCGGGATCGGTCGGCCCGGCACGGTCGGTCCACCGCCCGCACTCGGTGGACCGACGAGCCGCCCACGACGGGCCCACGACAGGCCGCGCCTGACGGACTGTCGGCGCGATGCAGCGGTCCGCCCCGCGCCGAGCGGCGGCTCGCCCGTCCGCGGGCGTTGCCCCCGCACCGGGTTCCGGACCGCGGCGGACCGCTGGGACGCCGCCCGTGAGGCCCCTATTGTGTCCGCATGACCGCAGACTCGACGCGCCTCAGCCAGTCCGCTCCCGCCGTCACCCAGGCCGTGATCCTGGCGGGCGGCCAGGGTTCCCGGCTCCGCCCGTACACCGACGACCGTCCCAAGCCGCTGGTCGAGATCCCCGGTACGGGCACCCCGATCGTCGGACACCAGCTGGCCTGGCTGGCCGCGGAGGGTGTGACGGACGCGGTGATCTCCTGCGGGCACCTCGCCGAGGTGCTGCAGGAGTGGCTGGACAAGGCGGATCTGCCGCTGAACGTGCAGACCGTGGTGGAGACCGAGCCGCTCGGGCGCGGCGGTGGCCTCAAGTACGCCTCGCAGGCGCTGCCGCGGCCGGAGGAGCCCTGGTACGCCACCAACGGTGACATCTGGACCAGGTTCAGCCTGCGGGACATGGCCGCCTTCCACCACGAGCGCGACGCGATGGCGACCCTGGCGCTGGCCCGGCCGAGGATCCCGTGGGGTGCGGTGGAGACCGACCAGTTCGGCAACGTGCTGGACTTCATCGAGGCACCGCCGTCGCCGTTCCTGATCAACGCCGGCCTGTACGTCTTCGCGCCGGGCTTCCGTGAGCTGCTGCCGGACGTCGGCGACCACGAGCGCACCACCTTCCCCCAGCTGGCCCGCGCCAAGCGGCTGGCGGGCTACCAGCTGCCGCAGGGCGTCTACTGGCGTGCCATCGACACCGCCAAGGACCTCACCGAGGCCGCCAAGGAGCTCGCCGCAGCCCGCGGCCAGGCCTGACCACGCTCCGCCCCCGGCGCGGCACCAGCAACGCAGCAACGCAGCAACAACCCAGCACCAGCAACGCGACAGCAGCAACAGCGGCCCCCACCGGACGGACAACTCCGGTTGGGGGCCGCTGCGCGTGCCGTGAGAGCGGCACCAGGGCTCGGTCAGACCATCTTCTGCTCGGTCTGCCGCTCCAGGCCGAGCTTGGGCAGTTCGACCGGTCCGCTGCCGAGCACCCCGCCGATCAGCCCTGGGGTGCTCGGGCTGCTGCTGCGCGGCGAGGAGCCGCCGGAGCCGCTGCCGCCCTGCCCGGTGCCGCCGGCGCCGCCGCCGGAGGGGCGGGCGTTGCCACTGGGGCTGGACGAGGACTTGGGCTTGCCGCTGCTCTTGCCCGGGGAGGGGGAGGCGGGCGACGGGGAGCCCGCCGGGCGGGACGGGGAGGGTGTGGGGGTC
>NZ_JAIZ01000211.1 GCF_000710465.2 Kitasatospora sp. MBT63
GAGGACGCGGAGGACGAGGGCGAGGGCGAGGAGTACGAGGGCGAGGGCGAGGAGTACGAGGACGCGGAGGGCGAGGGCGAGGGCGAGTACGAGGACGGGGAGTACGAGGCCGACGGTGGTCAGGACGAAGCCGAGGACGGGGAGTACGAGGACGAGTACGACGACGAGGGAGACGATGATTACGAGGCCAACGGCCCCGACGAGGAGGATGACGGTGACCGGCCTCGCGGCCGCTGACTATCGACTACCCGGCCTGGCCCGACGGACGACTGGGGCTCCGGCAGTGGCACCGCCGAGCCCGGAAGCGAGGTGCGAACATGTCCACTGACGCCATCGTGCTGCTCAAGGAGGACCACAAGGAGGTGCGCCGTCTCTTCCGGGAGTTCGAGGGCGCCGACGCGGACGCGGCCGAGGTCAAGGCTGATCTGGTGAGCAGGATCGTGGAGGCTCTGACGGTCCACACCTACATCGAGAACGAGGTCATGTACCCGGAGGTCCGCGAACGCGTACCCGCGCTGGAGCGGGACATCCTGGAGTCCTACGAGGAGCACCACGTCGCGGACCTCTTGTGCGCCGAGCTCGATGCGATGACGCCCGACGACGAGCGGTTCGACGCGAAGACCACCGTGCTCATCGAGACGGTCGGGCACCACATGGAGGAGGAGGAGCATGACTGGTTCCCCAAGGTGCGCGACGCCCTGGGCCGCAAGGAACTCCAGGAGATCGGCGCCCGGATGCTGGAGGTCCGGGCGACGGCACCGCACCGGCCCGAACAGCCCGGCTCGCTCAAGAAGGCAGCCGACGCCATCCTCGGGTGACGCAGTGGTGGGCCGTTACTGGTGCACCGCCATCCTCACCTGCCGTCGGCTGTCGGCCGGGCGCAGCGCCGCCGGCGCGTCGATGTCGGATGAGCGCAACACTGCCCGCGTTGTGGCTACAGGCCCGCCCTCAGGCCGGGGGCATCGGGAGAGCCCGTCGTTCGGTGCGTGGCGGATGCCATGCGCCGCCGCCTGGCCGGTGACCTTGAGGTCGTGGGCGGTTGGCGGTGTGTGTCCTGGCTCGCGCCTGTAGTGGGTCCGGGCGGCGGCGTTCGTCCTGCGCCTATCAGGGCGGGGCCGTGCCAGTCCAGGCACAGGACGGTGGCGTCGTCCTTCATGGGCGGCTCACGCCAGGCAGCGCGGCCGCGCGCGCCTGAACCTGTCGGCCGGGGGAGTGTCGTACGGTCGAATTGGAGACGGACGTCCACGCTGATTCCGTCGCCGATCCCGGCCCGGTCGCTCCTCCCCCCGGGCGGCCGGGCCTCCTTCGGAGTGCGCGCGGGTCTTGTAGCAGGGACGAGGGCCTCCCTTGAGCAGACCGTTCCTTCCCCCCACCCGTGCACTGCACTTCGGTCGGCGCCACGGCCGATCGCTCGCGGCTCGCCGCGCAGGTCGACACGGATGGTGTTACGTCCCTCTGGCGCGTGGTCACGTGCGCGCCGTGGGGCGGCCGGGCGCTCGGACCGGCGGGGCGAGCCGCTGTGCCACAGGTCCTTCTCGTAGTCGCGAGGGCAAGGTTGGCCTGGGGCATTACGACACCCGGCATCCCTCAGCGGGCGTTGGCGCCGCTGGTAGGGGACCGCGCGGTGGCCCGGTGTGTGTCCACCCTGACGCGACCGCGGGGGCGGGACATGCCGGAGCTGTGTGACGCGTGTGGGGCCGTGGTTGCGGCGCGGGAACTCGTGGTCCTGCGGGTGCCGGACTCCTCCGCGGGCGCGGAGGTGGCCCGTTTTGATGGCGCAGTTTGCTGCGAGGCGCATTTGGTTCAGATAGCCGCCGCCCACCGGCGCCGCTCCTTCGTCGTCGAGGAGATGGGGTCGGGGTTACGGGCAGGTCGTCGCGGTCACCGGCCTGAGCGGGCTCCAGGCGCGGGCGCCTTCGTGAGCGCCACGGTCGCGGTCCGCGCTGTTCGGAGTGCGGTGCGGACCTCGACCGGTCCCGCCAGGGTGACCTGTCTCCTGGCCGAGGCGCGTCTGACCCCGGGCGGAGACCTGCGCTGAGTCCCGGAGCCGGCCCGCGCCGCCCTCATGCGGGAGAGCCCGTCGACCTGGGCGCCCCTCAATCGTCATCCTGAGCGGCCAGTTGGGCCGTGGCTGACCCGTACGACGGCCCCCGGTTCCAGCTGCCGGGACGGCGAGCAGGCTCGCCGACCTTGCGGCGGGGCCGTTGTCAGTGGGCGGAGGTGGGGGTGTCGGTGGCGGGCTCCTTCGGGTCGACGCCGGTGTGGGCGTCGGCGGTACGGCCGCCGCTGGGGCGCCGGGAGGGGCCTTGCGGGCCGGTGTCGTAGGTACCGGTGCCCGTGCCGTGGTCCTCGCCGCGGCGGGAGGTGCTCTTCACGGTATCGCCGGGTACCTCCCGGTCCTCCTCCTTCGCGTACTCGCGGCCCGGGCCGGGCGGGGGTGCGGCGTCGGGGTCGAAGGACTTGCCGGCGCTGTCGTTCGGTTCCTGGTGTTCCTCGTCGATGTCGGGAGACCAACCGTGCTGCTTGTCGCCCTCGAACCTGCTGTGTCCCTCGCCCATCGACGGTTGGGTCGGTCGGGTGGTCATGGTGCTCACCTGCTTCCCGCGGCCGCACGGCGCGCGGCCTTGTGCTCTCGCGCCTGTCCGGAACGGGCGACGGCAACCGTCGGGCGGGGTGATCCCGTTCCTGGAGCGACCACCACCGGGCGAGATCCGGCTGCCTCACGGATGAGCCCAGGCGACAGGCATGCTCGCAGCTCGTGCGGGCGGGCGACCGTCAGTTCCGCCCGACCACTGCAAGTGCGCATGCCCCCCCGCCATGGTGCTGCTACTGGCGCCACTCGCGCTCAGCCCCGCCGCTCCACGCTCCGTTCACCGCCATCGCGGGCCGCCATAGTCCCAGTGACGGCGGCGCCCGTCCTCGGTACGCCCCGCCCCACCCCGTGACGCGGTCCGCCGGCACCGCGACGCCCCTCCCGGGGGCCTGTGAGGGTCGGGCCGGTCCCTCGCCGCAGGGGCGCCCAGCGGGGCGACGCCCGTGCTCGGCCGAATGATGGAAGCGGGTTTGCGCACCGAACGAGGGGTCGGACGAGCGGTGGGCAGACCCGTGGCTCGGGCCCGGTCGCCGCAGGCGGTTGCGCCCGCCGGCCGGGAACATTGCAACCCGTCGGACCGCCAACCGTGCGCCGCGCCGCGCGAGCCATGGTCACTGCCCGTGTCCGAGAAAGCTCCCTGGGTTGCCGGGCCGTCGTGCGGGGGGCGGAATCGGTATCACCCGACATGGGGGCCGGTGACCGGGGCAGGCGTGTGCCCGACCACCGCGCAAGGTACCGATCCGAAGATGGGTGGAACGATGAGCAAGGTGCAGGAATCGATCGACGTGGACGTGCCGGTCAGCACCGCGTACAACCAGTGGACGCAGTTCGAGACCTTCCCGCAGTTCATGGACGGCGTCGAGGAGATCACCCAGATCGACGACCGGCACAACCACTGGAAGACGAAGATCGCCGGTGTGAAGCGCGAGTTCGACACCGAGATCGTCGACCAGGTCCCGGACGACCACGTCGCCTGGCGCACCACCAGCGGCGACGTGAAGCAGACCGGCATGGTCCGCTTCGAGCCGATCGACGCCTCCCACACCCGCGTCATGATGGAGATGGACTTCCAGCCCGGCGGAATGGCGGACAAGGCCGCCGACATGATGGGCATGCTCGACCGTCAGGTGAAGGGCGACCTGAAGCGGTTCAAGCACTTCATCGAAAAGCGTGGGACCGCCAGCGGCGGCTACCGCGACACCCTCTGACAAGGGCAGGCCGCCCCGGCCCCGCGCACTGCGCGGGGCCGGGACCGTCGCTTTGGCGCTCCGACCGGCACCGGGACAGGGGGCGCCCCGGTGCCGGTCGGGACAGGCGGTCGGTGCTGTACCGCCTATGCCCGCAGGGAATGAGAGCCGTCCGTGCGCGCCTGTGGCCGGGCCCGGGGCCGCCCGAGACTAGCGGGCGGACCGGCCTCCGCTTCTGCGGAAGCGCGCGCCGCCAAGGCCCACAGCGAGGAGAAGGACGACGATGCCGATGAAAAGGAGATAGAGCAGGCCGTGCGTCGCCACGCCGATGATTCCCAGGGCGACGGCGATCAGGATGAGGAAGAGTATCCAGGCCATGGCGAAATCTCCTGCTTCTCTGGAAGGCGTCACTTGGGCGGTCCCGTCCTTAAAGGAGCTAAGAAGCCGTTGTCGTACCGATCTTGGTGGACG
>NZ_JAIZ01000212.1 GCF_000710465.2 Kitasatospora sp. MBT63
CCTTGGGCCGCGGCTTGGGACCGCGGCGCGGCCCGGTCGCCCGGCGCCGGCCGGTGCCCGGGCCCAGCGCTCCCCGGCCCTCGGCGCGGCGGCCCGCCTGGCGGTCGCCGTCCTCCTCCGCGTAGCCGTCGGCCGCGGCCCCGTCGGGCGCCTCGGGCGGGATCACCCGGAGGTTCATGGTCCGCTCGGCCGCCGGCACCCGGCCGTGGCCCGGGCTCGCGGCCTTCAGGTTCATGGTCCGCTCGGCGGCCGGCACCCGGCCGCCGTCCGGCGGTGCGGGCTGCGGTCCCCGGGGGCGCCCCGGCGCGTCCGGCCCCGCCGGACCGGGCCCGGACTGCCAGTACCGCTCGGTCGAGCCGTAGCCGTCGGGGGCCTCGTAGACGCCCCAGTCCCCCGGTTCGCCGCCGTCGCCGGCCCGCTGCGTGTTCCCCTCCGGGCGCACCGCCGTCACCCGCTCAGCCCCGTCCGATCACCGGCGCGAGGCCGGCCGACCGGCCCACCGCCTCGGCGAAGCCGCACTCGGCGAGCCAGTTCGCCAGCATCCGGTGGCCGCCCTCGGTGAGCACCGACTCCGGGTGGAACTGCACTCCTTCGACCAGCAGCTCGCGGTGGCGCAGGCCCATGATTACGCCGCTGTCGGTGCGGGCGGTGACCACCAGGGTGTCCGGGACGGTGGCCGGGTCGACCGCCAGCGAGTGGTACCGGGTGGCGGTCATCGGCGAGGGCAGCCCCTCGAAGACCCCGCCGTCCTCGTGGGTCACCTCGGAGGTCTTGCCGTGCAGCAGCTCCGGCGCCCGTCCGACCACCGCGCCGTACGCGACCGCGATCGACTGCAGGCCCAGGCAGACCCCGAAGACCGGCAGCCCGATCTGCGCGCAGCGGTGCACCATGTCGACGCAGATCCCGGCCTCCTCCGGGGTGCCGGGTCCGGGGGAGAGCAGCACCCCGTCGAAGCCGCGGTCGCCGTCGCGGAGCACCGCGTGGTCGGCCGTCACCTCGTCGTTGCGGACCACCTCGCAGGTGGCGCCGAGCTGGTAGAGGTACTGGACGAGGTTGAAGACGAAGCTGTCGTAGTTGTCGACCACGAGGATCCGGGGCGGGCGGCCGGAGGTCATCGCACTACTCCTGATGCAGAGTCGGGCAGGCAGGGGTGACGGTGTGTGGCCCGGCGTCAGCCGGTACCGCCCTCATCGACGGTGACGTTACCGAACGGGAGCAGCGGCTCGGCCCACGGGAAGACGTACCGGAACAGGACGTAGACGATCCCGAGCACCAGCAGCAGCGTGATGACCGCCCGGATCAGGGTGTTGCCCGGCAGGTGCCGCCAGATCCAGCCGTACATGGTGCTCCTCGCGAGGTTCAGGTCGGGAACCAGAGTAGACCGCCACCCGGTTCCGTATCGCGCTTATACCGGGGTGGACAACGGCGGGGCGCGCTCCGGTTCCCGGCAGCCGCGGCCCTACTGGCCCTCGGCCGAGCGCAGGTCGGCGGAGCCGGCGTAGCCGGGCAGCGTCAGGTCGGTGTTCTCCTGCACCTTCCAGCCGAGGCCGTACGCGACCACGTACTGCAGGTAGCGGCGGATCGCCGGGTCGGTGTCGACGGCGGAGCGCAGCGCGTCGGTCTTCCCGACCGCCTTGATCACGTACGGCGGGGAGTAGACCCGGCCCTGGAGCAGCAGGGTGTTGCCGACGCAGCGCACCGCGCTGGTCGAGATCAGCCGCTGGTCCATCACCTGGATGCCCTCGGCGCCGCCCCGCCACAGCGCGTTTACCACGGCCTGGATGTCCTGCTGGTGGATGACCAGGTCGTTGACGTCCGGCTCGGGGACGCCGGGGATCCGGGCGGTGGCGTTCGGCGGGGCGTCGTTGAGGGTGACCGTCAGCCCGGGACCGCGCAGCGTCTCCAGGGCGGCGGCCTGCTGGAGCGCGTCGAGCCGCTGGGTGTCGGCGGGTCCGCCCTGCTGCTGGGCGAAGGCGTCGGTGCGGTCCTGGAGCTCGCCGACCTGGGCCTGCAGTTGCTGGTTCTGCGCGCTGCGCTCGCGTATCACGTCGCTGAGCTTGAGCAGCGAGTTGTCGGTGCGCAGATCGGTGCCCTGGGCGGTCTGGGCGCTGATGTAGAAGAGCAGTCCGGCGAGTGCGAAGACGGCGCAGGTCAGGGCACGTCCGACAATTCGGGTCCGGCCGGGGCGCACGGAGCCGGGCTCTGGGGGAATCGTGGAATTCGGCACCGTACCCTTATCTCCTTAAGACCCGGCGAGCCACTACGCTAACGGACGCCGGTGGCATGTGCGGAGTGCTGGTCCCGGCACGACGACGGGGTTCCCCGCGTGCGTGCCGGCCGACGGCCTCCCGTACGGATCCGGCTCCCACAGCCGCCCGCTTTCCCGCTGCACCCCGCGCGGTCACAGCGCATCGACAGGAGAGTCCCTCGTGCCGAAGTCCCGAGTCCGCAAGAAGGACGAGTACACCCCGCCGTCCTCGGCGACCGCGGTGAAGATCAGCTCAGGCCGGAGCTGGGTCGCCCCGCTCATGCTGGCGTTCTTCCTGATCGGCCTGGTCTGGATCGTCACGTACTACGTGACCAGTGGCGGCTGGCCGGTGGCGAGCTGGGGCAACTGGAACATTCTGGCCGGTTTCGGCTTCATCGCGGCGGGCTTCGGCGTCTCCACCCAGTGGAAGTAGGCCACGGCCGCCCTCCCGTCCGGCCCGGCACCGCCTCGGAGTGATCCCGGGGCGGTGTTTCGGCACGCCCGGACGTAGCCCGACCATCTGTTTATCCACACAGTTATCCACACTGGGGAAAAGTCCGTCCCGCCTGTGGATAACTCACCGGCGGCAACCCGCTCGAACAGCCCGGAACGGCTATCGAATTCCCAGCTGGACGCGCGTAGACCAGACCCCCCCGAACGGCTGTGCACACCCGCTGTGCACACCCGCACGCCCACTGTGGACAACTACCCGCCGAGCCGGGCCGTCCCCAGCACCAGGGTCACCAGCACCAGCGCCAGCAGGCCCGCCGCCGTCAACCCCTGGACCAGCCCGCGGTGCCCCCGTGGGGCGTACACCAGCCCCACCGCCATGACGCCGCCCGCCACCAGGCCGCCGATGTGCGCCCGCCAGTCGATCCAGCTCAGCGAGAACGTCACCACCAGGTTGAACACCAGCAGCGCCACCACCGGCCCCATCGGCGCCCGGTTGCGGTGCACCAGCACCACCGTCGCCCCCAGCAGCCCGAAGATCGCCCCGGAGGCCCCCACCGAGTAGAGCGCGCCGCCGGACACCAGGAACGCCAGCGCGTTGCCGGCCAGCCCCGAGAGCAGGTACAGGCCGAGGAACCGCCCCCGGCCCAGCGCCCGTTCCAGCGGCGGTCCGAGCACCAGCAGGCTGACCATGTTGGTCGCCAGGTGTGCGAAGCCCGCGTGCACGAACATCGCGGTCAGCAGCCGGTACCACTGGTCGGGGCCCTCGGCCACGCCGATCGACAGCCCGGGCACCGGCACGTAGCTGTACAGCCCGAGCCGCTGCTGCCAGGCCGGCGCCAGGTACTGGGTGAACAGGAAGACCAGGACGTTCAGCCCGGCCAGCGCG
>NZ_JAIZ01000213.1 GCF_000710465.2 Kitasatospora sp. MBT63
GGGTCGGCTGCGGAGGCGGCCCGCCGTCTCGCCGCCGCGATCGGCCGCAGCCGCAGCGAGCTCGCCGCGGACCTCCGGGCCGGCGCGCGCGACCGGCTCCGCTACGGGCTGCAGCGGCTGACCGTCCTGGCCTCCGGCCCGCTCGCCACCGCGGTCGACACCACCGCCGACGGCCCGGATCGGGCGGGCGCGGCGGGCGGCCACGACAGCGAGGGCGATGAAGGAGGGGACGGCGACGACGAGGCGGACCGGGGCTCGCTGCACTGCATGTTGATCTCGCTGGATCCGTCGGCGACCCACCGGGCCGCCTTCGGCACCGGCCCGGGCGCGCTCTACCTGCTCCGTTCCGGCCACTGGATCGACGCGTACGCGGCCCGGCTGCTGCACCATCCCGACGGGCAGCCTCCGTTGCCGCCCGCTCCGGCGCCCACGCCCCGGCCGTTCCGGTTCCGGCTGGTACCGGCCACGCCCGGGGACATCCTGCTGCTCTGCACCCCCGGTCTGGCCGCGCCGATCGCCGAGGAGCCGGCGGTGGCGCACTTCCTGTCCAACCACTGGGCGCACCCCCACCCGCCCGGCACGGTCGACTTCCTGCGCCAGGTGCAGGTCAGGGCCAAGGGGTACGCCGACGACCGCACGGCCGCCGCGCTCTGGACGGAGTGAGCAGCCGCCCGGGTCCGGTCACGGGCCGCCGTTGCGGGGCGCGGGTCAGCGCGGTCCGAGCAGGGCGGTGGTCACCGCGGCCACCTGGGCCAGGGCGTCCTCCCGGCGGGCGCCGGGCAGCCCGATCGCGATCGGTACCGCGAAACCGTCCAGCAGCGCCCTGATCTGCGTCGCCACGTCCTGGACCGACCCCCGCCCGGCGGGCGCGGACTCCGGCCCGGTGGACGAAGCGTCCGGCCCGGTGGGTGCCGACTCCGGGGCCGGGCCCGGCCGCGCTCCGGCGAGCGCGAACTCGCCGGTGGCCACGCCGTCCTCGATCACGCCGACCAGATCGGCGTGCCACGGGACCTCGATCGCCTGCTGGCCCTGCCGGATCTCGGCACTGGCGGGGGAGCGCCCCCAGACCTCGACCCACAGGATCCAGCGCGGGTCACCGGGCCCCTCGGGCAGGTACAGCCCGGCGTAGGCGGCCAGCCGTTCCCGGCCCGTCGCGCCGGGCCGGGCGAGGGCGGCGCGTCGGCGTTCGCCGAGCTGCTCCTCGCTCCAGTGGAGGGTCTCCAGCAGCAGCTGGTCCTTGCTGCCGAAGTAGTAGAGCAGGTGTCCGGCGCTCATCTGGAGCTGTTTGCCGAGTCCGGCCATGGTGAGCTTGGCGAGCCCGTGCTCGGCGATGGCCGTGCGGGCCGCCGCGAACACCTCCTCGCGCGGCCGGGCAGCCCGGCGCGCCCGTGGCTCCGCCATCTGCTGTTCCTCCCGGCTGTTCGGCACGACCACTCACGATACGTGGTGCCGCCGCCGGGCCGGCCCTCCGTCCGTCCGCAGGCCGGAGCCGGTCGCGGCCATCGCGGGGCCATCGCCTGGCCATCGCACGGGAACCGGGCGGGGTGCCCGCCGGGGCCGGCCGTTCGGCCGCGGCCCCGGCGGACGTGCGGCGTCAGCCCTTGGTGGCGGCGTACGCGCTCTGTGCGGCGAAGCCCCAACTCGGGGTGGCGTCCCACGGGTTGAGCATCACGTCGTCGGTGACGTAGGCGTAGCCGGCGCCGCGGTCGAAGGCCTTGTCGAGGGCGTCGTGCATCGCGGTGGCGTCCGGGGTGGTGTGCACCAGGTGCCAGAACGCGGTGCCGCTCGGGTCGAGGGCGGCACCCGAGTAGTAGCCCACGGTGTAGTTGAAGACGTTGCCGCCGAGCCAGCCGGCGCCGGTGTACGCGGCGTAGGTGTTCTCGAAGGTGACGAAGGTGTCGGCGGTCCGGTGACCGGGCTCCAGGTAGCAGTCGGCGACGGCGGTGCCGGGGTTGTCCACCACCATCTCCTCGACCTCCGGGTCGAGCGCGGAGACGGTCTCCTGCACGTACGTGCGCAGGGCGAGGTAGTAGTCGCGCAGCGCGTTGTCGGTGCCGCAGTCGCGGCCGGACTGGTCGAAGAAGATGCCGTCGACGTGGACCTTGTGGTCGGCGGTCCTCAGGTAGTTGTCGACGGTCGCCTTCACCGCCGCGAGGGAGCGGTTGCCGTGGTCGGTGTCGACGTAGCCGAGCACCTTGGTGTGGCCGCCGGTGGCGGTGGTGGCGGTGCGGAGCGTGTCGGCCTGGGCCTGCCAGGTGGCATCGAACGGGTCGTAGCCGTTGTTCGGGTTGAGGATCACGACCGACGCCGCGGGCTGCGCGGACCGGATGCCCGTCAGCATCGGGTGGCCCGGCGCGACGTACGCCGGAACGGCGATCTCCAGGCCGCGGGTGTGCCCGGCGGCGGCTGCGCCCGAGGTGCTGCTCGCGGTCGCGAGTGCGGCGCCGATCAGCGCCACCGGCAGGCTCTTGGTCAACATGCGCATAGCGAATCCCCCATGATCGATCGAACGTGATCGCATTCTTGCACCCGTGGGCGACAGCCTCGTGGCGCTCGCCGTAACCCCCGTCGACCATCGGACGGAACGTCAGCTCAGCATCCCGGTCCGGTGCCCGGCCCGTGGCCGCCCGCGCGCGCATGGCCACGCCCGTACGGCCGCGTGACATCCGACGCAGGGTCAGCCGGGCAGCCCGAGCAGCACCTCGGCGGCCGCCGGTACGTCGCGGACCGCGTGGTCCGGCGCGGGGTGGTCGGCCTGCCAGGGCAGCTCCGGCGAGATCCAGATGCTCCCGACGCCCGCCGCCTGCGCGCCCAGGATGTCGGTGGCCGGGTTGTTGCCGACCATCCAGGCCCCCGCCGCCAGGTCGTGGCCCGAACGCCGGGCCGCGACCCGGAAGATCTCCGGGTCGGGCTTGCGGGCGCCGGCCTCCTCCGAGATGCAGACCGTGTCCACGGCCTCCAGCAGACCGGTCCTGGCCAGCTTGGCGCCCTGGATCGCGGTGTACCCGTTGGTCAGCACGGTCACCGTCCAGCCGGCCGCCCGGAGCCGGCCGACCGCCTCCAGCGCACCGGGCAGGACGTACACGCGTTCCGCCAGCCCGTCCACGTACCGCGTCCACAGGTCCGGCCCGGACCGGTCCGTTCCGTGCGCCGCCGCCAGCCGCTCGAAGGTCTCCGCGGTCGGTGCCGCCAGGATCGCCGGCTCGGCGGCAGGCGGCAGGCCCCGTTCGGCGCAGAACTCGGCGGTCCACTCGGTGGTCGGGCACCGGCGTTCGACGAGGGTGTGGTCCAGGTCCACCAGGACGAGCCGCTGCATGGCGCCAGCGTAGCGACGCGGCACCGCCGGGCCGCGGAACCGCGCCGCACCCGCCGGGCCGACCGCTGAGCGGCCGCCCGGCGACGGGCCCGAGTGCGGCCTGAGCCGGCCTCAGGCCGGCGGCGCGGGCTTGGCCGCGGTGTACAGCCAGGCGTCGAAGAACGCCCCCAGGTCCCGGTGCGAGATCTGCTCCGCCAGTGCGCGCAGGTCGCAGCTGTCGGCGTTGCCGTAGCGGTACCGGGTCGGCCACTCGGCCAGCAGGGTGGCGAAATCACGCTCCCCGATCAGCTCGCGCAGCGCCTGCAAGGTCATCGCGCCCCGGGTGTACACCGCGTCCTGGTCGAAGATGTTGTCGTGCCCGGGGTCGCCGGTCTTCAGCTGCCAGAACGGGTCCGTGGCCGGGGTCGCGTAGTACCCGTCGAAGGTCTCCCGAGCGGTCGGGCCTCCGTGGTCCTCCTGCCAGCGCCACTCGGCGAAGGTCGCGAACCCCTCGTTCAGCCAGATGTCCCGCCAGGTGCGCGGGGTGACGGAGTCGCCGAACCACTGGTGGGCGATCTCGTGCACCACCGCCAGCTCGTCCGGCTCACCGTCGTACACCGGGCGGCTCTGGGTCTCCAGCTCGTACCCGACCCCGATCCGGTCGATGATCCCGCCCACCGAGTCGAACGGGTACCGGCCGAACCGCCGGGCCTGCTCCACCACCGCCCGCTCGGTCGTCGCCCGCAGGAACGTGTCGTCGCCGCCGGCCGCCGGGTCGTACGCCGTCACCGACGGGATGCCGCCGGCCTCGCCCCGGGTCACCCGGAAGTCCCCGATCGCCACCATCGACAGGTAGCTCGCCATCGGCCGCCGCATCTCCCAGGTCACGGTCGACCGGCCGCCGTGGACCTGTGCCTCACCGTGCTGCTCCCCGTTGGCCAGGGCCTTCACCCCGGACGGGGTGGTGATCCGGAAGGTGTAGGTGGCCTTGTCGTTCAGGTCGTCGTTGACCGGGTACCAGGTCCGCGCGCCGTCCGGCTCGTTGAGGGCGACGGCACCGTCATCCGTGTTCAGCCAGCCGTAGTCGCCGAGCACCGGGTCCGAGATCCGCTGCGGGACGCCCTGGTAGGCGACCTTCACCGTGAACCCCTCGCCGGGGCGCGGCGGCCGGACCGGCTCGACCACCAACTCCTGTCCCTCGCGCCGGAACCGCGCCGGCCGCCCGTCCACCTCCACACCCGTGATCTCCGGCCCCGAGTAGTCCAGGTCGAAGCTGCGCAGGTACCGCTGCGCCGTCGCCCGGATGGTCGCCTCGGCGGTCAGGTGGTGGGTCGCCGGGGTGAAGTCGAGGTCCAGGTCGTAGTGCGCCACGTCGTACCCCTGGTTCCCGGCGAGCGGGAAGTACGGGTCGCCGGACCCGGCGCCCCCGGCGGTGGGCGATCCGGTGTCAGGGCCCGGGGCGGCGAACGCGGCCGAGGCCGTCGCGGCCGGTACGCCGGTGAACAGGGCCATCGCGCAGGCGATCCGCAACGCGACCGCGGCAGC
This sequence comes from Kitasatospora sp. MBT63, assembly GCF_000710465.2. GTDB lineage: Bacteria > Actinomycetota > Actinomycetes > Streptomycetales > Streptomycetaceae > Kitasatospora. Next base: position 4,841 of record NZ_JAIZ01000213.1, read on the forward strand.
TGAGCTTCTCGTCATACGGCGCATCATCGGCCACTGCGGCCCGCGGGCCCGGTCGGCGACACGGCCCGGACGGCCGGTCGCACCGTCGTCCGGCCCCGGTTCACCCGTACGGGTGGCACCGTCGGCTGGCCACCTTCGGTTGGCTCCATGCCGGTAGCCGTCAGCCCAGTCTGGTTCGGGTGCCGCCGGGGCGGACCCGGCCGCGGCCGGTGCGGGCCGGCCGGGTCGGGCGCCGGTCCGG
>NZ_JAIZ01000214.1:0-3710 GCF_000710465.2 Kitasatospora sp. MBT63
GGCCGCCAGCACGTCCACCGGCACGCCGTCCGCGGACCGGGCGCGCCGCAGCCCGCCGGCGCCGGGCGGCGGCAGCGGGTCCTCGCCGTCCGGCAGCCCGCGCAGCACCGCCTCGGCCTCGGCGGGCACCGCGACCACGACGAGCAGCCCGGCCTGCGAGGGGCCGGGCTGCTCGTCGGTGCCGCGCACGCTCATCGCGGGACCGGTCAGTCCTTGGTGTTCAGGGTGAAGTACCAGACGCCGTAGATGTCGTTGGTCTTCTGGTCGGCCTCGACCACGGTGACCGTGGTGGTGCCGGTGGTGCTCAGCAGGGTGGAGGCGAGCACCGACCCGGAGAAGGTCGAACCCTTGACCTCCTGCGCGATCGGGGCCTGGCCCTGCTGGCCGCCGTCGGTGAAGGCGAACCAGCCGCGGTCGGCGGTGTCGGTGTCGACGCCGACGCCGATCCGGTCGCTGGCGCGCACGTCCGAGGAGGTCAGCTTCTTGTCCTGGCCGGCCTTCCGGCCGTCCGCCTGGCACTTCTCGATCTGGTCCTGGTCCAGCGGCTTGCCGTTGTTGTAGCAGAGCGGGGCGCTGCGGACCGAGGAGGTGCCGACCACGAGGGTCGCCTCGCGCTTCGGGGGCTTGCCCTCGCTGTTGGCGTACGCGATGGACCCGCCGACCGTGCCGGCGCCGATCACGACGACGGCGCCGACGGCGGCGATGACACGGGTGCTGAGGCTCATGGGCAAGAGGCTACCGGGCTTTCGCGATCACGGTGCGCCTGGGTGCCCGAGTCGCGGCGCCCGCCCCACGGGCGGCCGATCCGCACCCGCCGCGCACCCGGCTCAGGCCACCCGCGGGCGGGCCGCGGGCCCGCGCAGGCCGACCCTGGTCAGCGACCAGATGGTCAGCACCAGCGCCAGACAGGTCACCCCCGCGGCCAGCGACAGCCCGAGCACCGCGTTCAGCGGCAGCGAGATGCCGATCACCCCGCCCAGCACCCAGGACAGCTGCAGCAGCGTCTCCGAGCGGGCGAACGCCGAGGTCCGCACCGCCTCCGGGACGTCCCGCTGGATCAGCGCGTCCAGCGCCAGCTTCCCCAGCGAGGCCGACATGCCCGCCGTCGCCGCCACCAGCGCCATGGTCAGCAGCCCGTACCAGAGCGCCGCGCAGGTGGTGGCCGCCGTCGCCAGCAGCAGCACCCCGGTGATGATCACCTCGGAGCCGCGGGTGCGCAGCCAGGACCCGAACACCGAACCCAGCGCGTTGCCCACCCCGGCCGCTGCCGCCACCACGCCCAGGGTCGCGGTCTCCGGCAGCCCGCCCGGCGGGTCGTTGCGGATAAGGAACGCCAGGAACATCACCAGGAAACCCACCAGCCAGCGCAGCGCCGACACCCCGCGCAGCGCCAGGATCACCGACGGCCCGACCGCCCGCAGCACACCCTTGGCCGGCGCCGGACCGTGCTCCTCGGAATGCAGCACCGCCCGCTGCTCGCCCTTGGCGGAGTCCACCTTGTGCGGCAGGTGGAAGGCCATCAGGGTGCCGATCACGAACACCAGGAACGCCCCGCGCAGCGGCCACCCCGGCCCGATCAGGTGCAGCGCCCCGCCGACCCCGGCCGCCACCATGGTCGCCAGCAGCCCCGCCAGCGTCACCCGCGAGTTCGCCTTCACCAGCGACAACTGCGGCGGCAGCAGCCGCGGCACCACCACGCTGCGCACCACGCCGTACGCCTTCGAGGCGACCAGCACCCCCAGTGCCTCCGGGTACAGTGCCAGCCCGCCGGTGCTGATCGTGCCGGCCATCGTCCAGGCCAGCACCGCCCGCGCCAGCATCGACATCGCCATCGCGGAGCGGCGGCCGTGCGGCAGCCGGTCCAGCAGCGGGCCGATCACCGGCGCCAGCAAGGCGAACGGCGCCATCGTGATCAGCAGGTAGAGCGCGACCCGCCCGCGCGCCTCACCGGTCGGCACCGAGAAGAAGATGGTGGACGCCAGCGCGATGGTGATCAGCATGTCGCCGAACGAGTTCAGCGCGTGCAGCTCGATCAGCTTGGCCAGCCCCGACTCGCCCGCGCCCTCCGCGGACGTCGCCCGGCGGATCCGCCGACCGGTGCCGTGCACCACCCGGCCGGTCCTGGCACCCGCCGCCGACGCGCCCCGGGTCAGGGCGTTCCCGCCGCGCGCGGGCTGCGCCGACCCGTCCTCCGGCCCGGGCGGCGGCTGCGCCGCGCCGGCCGGCGGGACCGTCGGCTGCCGCGGCATGGTGTCCGCCTCCGCGTGGTCCTCGCCCTGCGGGGAGTGCGGCCCGTGCTGCGACGGGGTCTCGTCCGTCACACCGTCATCCTGCCCGAGAACGGCCCGGCCTACGAGTGATTGGGCCTTGCGTACGGATGGCGAGTCGCCGACCGGACGGTGTCCGGTGCCCCGCCCGGGCCGCGCCGGTGCCCCGGGCTGTGCTCCGCGGCCGACCGACGGGTAGCCTGCACTACGGCGCGTGCCGGGCCGTGAGCAGGGGAGGGCCAGGGCGGCGCGGCCCGTCCCGGCGGTCTACCCGGTTCGAGCAGAATGGACACCGTGATCCGGCGGACCGATGCCCGCCGGCAGCACTGCGGGCACCGCTCGGGCGGGGCGGTGAGCCGGATATCGACCGCAGGAACGACAGGACTGGGAGAGAATCGACGCCGTGAGCGCTGCGATGCGAAGCCGTACCCCGGACCGGCTCTGTGCCGAGGCCGTCGAAATCGCCCGTCAGGCCGCCGAGGAGGCGGTCGGCCCCGAGAGCGTGGGCGCCCACCTCGGGGTGCAGGCGGACGGCGACCGTGTCGTCACCCACACCTTCGAGTGCCTGGACGCCGCCTACCGCGGCTGGCACTGGGCCGTGACCGTGGCGCGGGCGCCACGGGCCAAGAACGTCACCCTCGACGAGACCGTCCTGCTGCCCGGCCAGGACGCCGTGCTGGCCCCCGAGTGGGTGCCGTGGAGCGAGCGGCTGCGCCCCGGCGACCTCGGCCCCGGCGACCTGCTGCCGACCGGCGCCGACGACCTGCGCCTGGAGCCCGGCTGGACCGGCGAGGACGAGCCCGCCCCCAACTCCGTGGTGGCCCTGGCCGCCGAGGAGGACGTGGTGGTGGCCGACGCCGACGTCCAGCCCGCCCCCGCCCGGGCCCGGATCGGCGCCATCGCCGAGGAGCTGGGCCTGGCCCGCCCCCGGGTGCTGTCCCGGCTCGGCCTGCACCTGGCCGCCGACCGCTGGGAGTCCGCGTTCGGCCCGCAGACGCCGATGGCCCAGGCGGCCCCGGCGTCCTGCACCAGCTGCGGCTTCCTGGTCCCGATCGGCGGCTCGCTCGGCCAGGCGTTCGGCGTCTGCGGCAACGAGTTCGGCCCGGCCGACGGCCAGGTCGTCTCCCTCGGGTACGGCTGCGGAGCGCACTCCGAGGCCGCCGTGCTGCCCGCCCCGCCGGTCCCCTCCGAGCTGATCCTGGACGAGACCGTCGTCGAGCCGCTGCAGCTGCGCCCGGACCGCACCGGCGGCTCGGTCGAGCCCGACGCCCCCGCCGAGGAGCTCGGCCACTCCTGAGCGCAGGACCGGCCCCCGGGGCCGGCCGGTCGGCCGAACAGGCCCCGCTCCGGCGGGGTCTGCCGGTGGACCGGCTCGGGTGCCGGCCGGGCGCACCCCGCTCCACCACCGGTTCCGCCACGGTCCCGCCCGGCCCGCCCCACGGC
>NZ_JAIZ01000214.1:3799-12174 GCF_000710465.2 Kitasatospora sp. MBT63
CCGTGGTCCGCGGTGACGGTCCGGCAGGGAAGAATGCGTCCGTACGCACGGCAGCTCGGCGGAAGGCGGCAGGTCGCGGTGGAGTCTCGGATCATCGGCAGTGGTACGGACGGACAGGCGGCGGACGTGTTCGACACGGCCGGACTGCGACGGCGGGTCCTGGACGCCTGGGCGGCCGCGCCCGCCCGGTTCCGCGAGGACGCCAACGCGGAGGAGGAACTGGCCCTCGGCGGCTACCGCGACCGGCTGGTCGTCGAACTCGCCCAGAACGCCGCCGACGCCGCCGCCCGCGCCGGCCACGGCCCCGGCCGCTTCCGGCTGACCCTGCACGAGGGCGTGCTCGCCGCCGCCAACACCGGCGCCCCGCTGGACGCCACCGCCGTCGAGTCGCTGTCCACCCTGCGCGCCTCCGCCAAGCGCGCCGACGGCCAGGACGCGGTCGGACGGTTCGGCGTCGGCTTCTCCGCCGTCCTCGCCGTCAGCGACGAACCCGCCGTGCTCGGCGCCCACGGCGGTGTCCGCTGGTCGCTCACCGAGGCGCACGCGCTCGCCGACGCCCGCCCCGAACTGGCCGGGGAACTGCGCCGCCGCGAGGGCCACGTCCCGCTGCTGCGCCTGCCGCTGCCCGCCGAGGGCGCCGCCCCCGACGGCTACGACACCGTGGTGGTGCTGCCGCTGCGCGACGCCGCCGCCGAGGACCTCACCCGCCGGCTGCTCGCCGAGATCGACGACGCCCTGCTGCTCACCCTGCCCGGCCTCGCCGAGATCGTGGTCGAGACCCCGGACGGCGTGCGCACCCTGACCCGCTCCGCCGCCACCGCACGGCCGGACGGCCTGACCGAGGTCACCATCACCGACGGCGACCGGCAGGCCCGCTGGCAGCTGGTCGCCCGCTCCGGCGGCCTCGACCCCGCGCTGCTCGCCGACCGCACCACCGAGGAGCGCGCCCGCCCGTACTGGTCGGTGACCTGGGCCGTGCCGGTCACCGCCGACGGCACCCCGCAGCCGCCCCGCACCACCCCCGTGGTGCACGCCCCGACCCCCAGCGACGAGCCGCTCGGCGTCCCCGCGCTGCTGATCGCCGGGTACCCGCTGGACTCCACCCGCCGCCACGTCGCCCCCGGGCCGCTCACCGACTTCCTCACCGAACGCGCCGCCGACGCCTACGCCGACCTGCTGCGCGGCCGCGGCGCCGACCTCGGCTCGCTCGGCCTGGTCCCCGGCCCGCTCGGCCAGGGCGCCCTGGACAACGCGCTGCGCACCGCGATCCTGCAGCGGCTGCCCGCCACCCCGTTCCTGCCGCACCCCGGCGCCGTCGAGGAGGGCACCCCGGCGCTGCGCCCGCGCGACGCCACCCTGCTGGAGGGTGCCGACCACCTGGTGGTCGAGGCGCTCGCCCCGATCTTCCCCGGCCTGCTGCCGGCCGGGCTGGAGCGCCGCAGCGAGCTGCGCGCCCTCGCCGTGCGCCGGGTGCCGCTGGCCGAGGTGGTCGACCAGCTCGGCGGCCTGGACCGCGAGCCCGCCTGGTGGCGCAACCTGTACGCGGCGCTCGGCGGCGCCGACCCGGAGTCGCTCGGCGCGCTCCCCGTCCCGCTGGCCGACGGCCGGACCGTCACCGGTCCGCGCCGGGTGCTGCTGCCCTCCGACCCCGCCGAGTGGGCCGGGTACGAGGGCTACCCCGAGGCGCTCGCCGAGGCGCTGGAACTGCTCGACCTCCGCCTCGCCCACCCGGACGCGGCCCACCCGCTGCTGGCCAGGCTCGGCGCCGCCACCGCCACCCCCGCGGGCGTCCTGGACACCCCCGAGGTCCGGGCCGCGGTGGCCCGCTCGATGGAGGTCGGCGAGGACGACTTCGACGCCGCGGTCGACCTCGCCGACGCCGTGCTCGCCCTGGTCAAGGCCGCCGACACGACCCCCGGCGGCCACCCCTGGCTGGCCCGGCTCGCGCTGCCCGACGACGAGGGCGAGCTGACCCGGGCCGGCGAGCTGATCCTCCCCGACAGCCCGCTCGCCGCCCTCGCCCGCGAGGACGACGCCGGCTACGTGGACGACGACCTGCTGGAGCGCTGGGGCCCCGAGGTGCTGGCCGCCGCCGGGGTGCTCGCCACCTTCGCGCTGGTGCGCGCCGAGGACGTCGTGCTCGACCCCGACGACCTGGAGCGCCTGGACCCGACCGCCCCCGCCGGCCACGCCGCCGGCGGCCGCCCGACCGGTCTGCTGGATGAGGCCCCGGACGGGCTCGCCGAGTGGTGCGAGGACGTGCTGGAGGCCCTGCACTCCGACGACGCCGGTCTCGGTGTGCCACCGGTCGCCGCCGAGCTGCTCGCCGTCCGCGACCTCGACCTGGTCGACGACGCCGCCTGGCCCGAGGCGCTCGCCCTGCTGGCCCGCCCGCCCTACCGCGAGGCCGTGGTCAACCCGGTCCGCACCCTGCTGCCCGACGGCAGCTACACCGACCTGCCGCCGTACACCGCCTGGTGGCTGCGCGACCACCCGGTACTGGACGGCCGCGAGCCGGCCGGCCTGCGCGCGGCCGGCGCCGACCCGCTGCTGCGCGGCCTGTACGACGAGGCGCGCACCACCCTGGACGAGCAGTTCCTGCACGCCCTCGGGGTGCGCACCACGCTGGCCGCGCTGCTCGCCGAGCCGCACGGCCCGGACGAGCTGCTCGACCGCCTCACCGACCCCGCCTCCCAGGTCACCCACCGCCAGCTGCACGGCATCTACACCGCGCTGGCCCAGCTGCCGGCCGAGCAGGTGGAGGCGCTGGACGTGGTCCGGGCGCTCACCGCGCTGGACGAGGAGACCGGCCGGCGCGGGGACGCCACGGTGATCGTGGACGCCGCCGATGCGGTCGTCGGCGACGCCCCCGACCTGGTCGAACTCCTGCACGGCCACCCGGTCCTGCCGGTCGACCCCGCGTATGCCGCCGACCTCGCCGAGCGGCTGCACGTCTCGCTGGCCAGCGAGGTGGCCGGCGGCCGGGTGCTCTCCGAGGGCACCCTGCACCGGGTGCCCGCGGTCGTCCGCGAGCTGCTGCCCGGCTGCCCCGCCGGGTACGAGGAGCACGAGGAGCTGCTGGTGGTCGGCCCGGACGGCGAGGAGGCCGCCGTGCACTGGCGCTGGGACACCGCGGCCCCGGCGCCCGAGCTGCCCTACGACCCCGAGGACGCCGAAGCGGCCGACGAGGACGACGAGTTCGACGTGCCGCCGGTCCCCGGGCTGCTGCATGCCGCCACCCCCGAGGGCCTGGCGGCGGGCCTCGCCTGGTCGGTCGGCCAGTGGCACCGCCGGTTCGAGGTCCTCGCCGCGCTCACCGAGCCCGACCGGGCCTACGAGCTGCTGGCCGCCCGCGACTTCGAATCCTGACGCTCCTTCAACTGCCGTAGCGAGGACAGGTCCCTGGCCTGCCTCGCGGCCTCCGGGGCCCGCAGTGCGCGGTACACCAGTACCGCGCACCCGGCCCCGGCGGCCGACAGCACGAGCAGCACCCCGCGGTGCGGCAGGCCGGCCAGCCGGGCCGCGCCGCGCAGGGCGAGCCAGAGCGCCAGTGCGGCCGTCCCGCCCGCCCCGAAGGCGATGAACGCCTCCAACTCCCCGCCCCTGCGTGCCACCCCGGCCCCCCGTTCAGGCGTCCGTCCGGCGGACCACCACCCGCCAGACCACTTCCAGCAGCAGGCCCGCCACCACCGCGATACCTACCCCGATCCAGGCGTCACGCGTCCCTTCCAGGGACAGCTGGAAGAAGTCCGAGAGCCACGGCACCACCATCACGAGGGCGAACGCCCCGCCCATCACCCCGATCAGCAGCAACCGCCACCAGGTGTACGGGCGCGCCACGATCGCCAGCACCCACATCGCCACCAGGAACAGCGTCAGCGTCGCCACACTGGTGTCCGCCTTCAGATCACTCGTGTGGTCGGCCCGCGCCAGCATGTACGCCGTGAAGGTCGCGGTACCCGCGATCACCCCGCCCGGCACCGCCAGGCGCAGCACCCGCCGCACGAAGCCGGTCCTGGCCCGCTCGTTGTTCGGCGCCAGCGCCAGGAAGAACGCGGGCACCCCGATGGTCAGCGTGGAGAGCACCGTCGAGTGCCGCGGCAGGAACGGGTACGGCACGTTGGTGAACACCACCAGCAGCGCCAGCAGCACCGAGTACACCGTCTTGACCAGGAACAGGGTGGCCACCCGCTCGATGTTGCCGATCACCCGGCGGCCCTCCGCCACCACCGACGGCAGCGTGGCGAACCGGTCGTCCAGCAGCACGATCTGCGCCACCGCCCGGGTCGCGTCGGAGCCGGTGCCCATCGCCACCCCGATGTCGGCGTCCTTCAGCGCCAGCACGTCGTTGACACCGTCACCGGTCATCGCCACGGTGTGGCCGCGCGACTGCATCGCCCCGACCAGCTCCCGCTTCTGCTGCGGTGTCACCCGCCCGAACACCGAGGTCCGCTCGGCGACCTCGGCCAGCTCCTCCTGCCCCGCGGGCAGGGTCCGGGCGTCCACCGGGTGCTCGGCGCCGGGCAGGCTCAGGTGCGCGGCCACCGCGCCCACCGAGACGGCGCTGTCACCGGAGATCACCTTCGCCCGCACCTGCTGGCCCTCGAAGTAGCGCAGGGTGTCCGCCGCGTCGTCGCGCAGCCGCTGCTGCAGCACCAGCAGCGCCAGCGGTTCCAGGGCGGCCGCCGGATCCGGTCCGTCCAGCGCGGACGGGGTGCGGCCCAGCAGCAGCACCCGCAGGCCCTTGGCGCCCAGCTCGTCCACCTCGGCCAGCACCGGGTCCCCGGCCGGCAGCAGGACGTCCGGCGCGCCCAGCAGCCAGCTCGCCTCGGTCCCCTGCGGTTCCAGCAGCTGCACCCCGCTCCACTTGCGGGCCGAGGAGAACGGCATCGCCTCCAGCACCCGCCAGCCGCCGTCCCCGGGCGGGCCGTACGCGTCGATCACCGCCTGCATGCTGGGGTTCGGCCGGGAGTCGGCCCCGCCCATCGCGCCCAGCGCCTGCTGCAGCACCGCCGGCTCCTCGCCCGGCTCCCCGTCCGCCCGGCGCAGCGCCCGCAGCTCGATCACGTCCATCCCGCCCTCGGTCAGCGTGCCGGTCTTGTCCAGGCAGACCGTGTCCACCCGGGCCAGCCCCTCGATCGCCGGCAGCTCCTGCACCAGGCACTGCCGGCGGCCGAGCCGGATCACCCCGATCGCGAACGCCACCGAGGTCAGCAGCACCAGCCCTTCCGGCACCATCGGGACGATCCCCGCCACCATCCGGCGCACCGCCTCCCGCCAGTCGTTGCCCTCCACCGCCAGCTGGCTGACGACCAGCCCGATCGCGGTCGGGATCAGCAGGTAGGTGATGAACCGCAGGATGTCGTTGATCCCGCTGCGCAGCTCGGAGCGGACCAGCGTGAACCGGCTGGCCTCCTCGGCCAGCTGCGCCGCGTACGCCTCGCGCCCGACCTTGGTGGCGGTGAACGCGCCCGCGCCGGCCACCACGAAGCTGCCGGACATCACCTCGTCGCCGGGGTGCTTGAGCACCGGGTCGGGCTCGCCGGTGAGCAGCGACTCGTCGATCTCCAGACCGTCCGCCTCGGCCACCCGGCCGTCCACCACCACCTTGTCGCCGATGCCGAGCAGCACGGTGTCGTCGATCACGATCCCGGAGGTCGGCACCGTCCGGGCGGCGCCGTCGCGCCGGACCTGCGGCTTGGCCTCGCCGATCAGCGCCAGGCTGTCCAGGGTCTTCTTGGCGCGCAGCTCCTGGACGATGCCGATCGCCGTGTTGGCGACGATGACCAGGCCGAACAGGCCGTCCTGGATCGGTCCGACCACCAGGATGATCCCGAACATCACGCCGATGATCGCGTTGAACCGGGTGAAGACATTGGCCCGGACGATCTCCCGGGTGGAGCGGCTGGAGCGGACCGGGACGTCGTTCACCTGGCCGCGGGCCACCCGCTCGGCGACCTCGGCCTCCGTCAGCCCCGGGGCCCGGGCCGGCCGCGGCCCGGTCGCGTGCGCGCCGGGCAGCTGCGGACCGGACGCCTGCGGGCCGGACGCCGGGGAGTCCGGCAGGCCGGGGCCGTCGGGGCCGGGGCCGTCGGGGTCGGGCAGGTCCGCGCCGGGCGTGGCCATCGCGGCCGACCGGGCGGCCGGTGAGGCGCTCCCGGCAGCGGACCCGGGGTCGGACCCGGCATCGGAGTGGTCTTCCCCGGGGTGCGTCATGGCACCGACTCTAGGGGGGTGATTTGCCCGTTGCGCCCCACTGTGGGGCGATTCGGGCCAACCGGGTGGCGGCCCGGCTCAGCCGTGGTTGTCCCCGGGGGCGGCCGCGCTCGTCCCGGCCGGGCCGGCCCCTTCCGTCCCCTCGGCCGCCGCGCGGCTGCGCCGGATGGCGTTGCGCCGCGAGATGCAGTACCAGAGGCCGATCAGGCCCAGCAGGCCGCCGGACAGGCAGATCCAGGGCCACGAGCCGTGGCCGTGGTCGGAGAGCGCGCCCTGGAACGGCAGCAGCACCACGAAGCCGAGGAACCACAACACCGTGCCGCCGCCGACGATCGCGACGTCGTTGGCCTCCAGCGGCGGAGGGGAGGGGTGCAGCGGGGTCTTCGGCATGCGCCCTAGCGTACGGGTGAGGCGTGGGGGCACGGCAGAGGCGGGGGGTGCCGTGGCGACCGGGTACGACCGTAAGGGGTCTCTTCTACGCGCGAAGATGGCGCGTGCGCGATCCGGGAACTCATACTTGGGACTCCGGGTCGGCTCCCGGCGGGTCGCCTTCCAGGCGCGAGCGCCAAGGCCCCCGGCCCACCCGGCCGACGTCGCTCGGGTGCCCCCTCCTCCTCCGCCCCCACCCGACGAGGACACCCGAATGCCTCCGCTGGCCGACTCGACCGAAGCGTCGGACGCCACGCCCGCCCCGAAGGCGCCGCACCACCAGACCGGCCCCCTCGACCGTTTCTTCAAGATCTCCGACCGTGGCTCCAGCCTGTCGCGCGAGATCCGCGGCGGCGTCGCCACCTTCTTCACCATGGCCTACATCCTGGTGCTGAACCCGATCATCCTGGCCAACGCCGTGGACATGAACGGGACCCACCTGGACAGCGCCCAGCTGGTCACCGCGACCGCGCTCACCGCCGGACTCACCACCCTGCTGATGGGCGTGATCGGCAACGTCCCGATCGGCCTGGCCGCCGGCCTCGGCGTCAACACCATCGTGGCGCTGCAGCTCGCCCCCCGGATGACCTGGCCCGACGCCATGGGCATGGTCGTCCTGGCCGGCTTCGCGATCATGGTCCTGGTCGCCACCGGGCTGCGCGAACGGGTCATGAACGCCGTACCGCTCGGGCTGCGCAAGGCCATCGCCATCGGCATCGGCCTGTTCATCTGCCTGGTCGGCCTGGTCGACTCCGGCTTCGTCAGCCGCATCCCGGACGCCGCCCACACCACCGTCCCGCTGCAGCTCGGCAGCAACGGCCACCTGCTGGGCTGGCCGGTCCTGGTCTTCGTGCTCGGGCTGCTGCTCACCCTCGTCCTGCTGATCCGCAAGGTGCCCGGCGCGATCCTGATCAGCATCGTCGTGATGACCGGCGTCGCGGTGGTCATCCAGCAGCTCGCCGACCTGCCCGGCGCCGCCTGGGGCCTCACCGTCCCGGCCTGGCCCGGCAACCCGGTGGCCGCGCCCGACTTCGGCCTGGTCGGCCAGGTCAGCCTGCTCGGCGGCTTCTCCCACGTCGGTGCGCTGACCGGGGTGCTGTTCGTCTTCACCGTGCTGATGTCGTGCTTCTTCGACGCGATGGGCACCATCCTCGGCGTCGCCGACGAGGCCCACCTGCTGGACGAGAAGGGCGACCTGCCCGGCATCAACCGGATCCTGATGGTCGACGGTATCGCCACCGCGGCCGGCGGCGTCACCTCCTCCTCCGCCAACACCTGCTTCGTCGAGTCCACGGCCGGCGTCGGCGAGGGCGCCCGCACCGGCTTCGCCTCGATCGTCACGGGCGCGCTCTTCCTGGTCGCGCTCTTCCTCACCCCGCTCGCCACCATGGTCCCCGCCCAGGCGGCCACCCCGGCGCTGGTCACGGTCGGCTTCCTGATCCTGGCCAACTCCATCACGGAGATCGACTGGACGGACTACACGATCGCCGTCCCGGCCTTCCTGACCATGGTGATGATGCCCTTCTCGTACTCCATCACCAACGGAATCGGCATCGGCTTCATCACCTTCTGCATCCTGCGGGCCGCCGCCGGCCGCTGGCGCAGCGTCCCGGTCGCGATGTACGTGGTCGCGGCGGTCTTCGCCTTCTACTACATGCTCCCGGCCCTCGGCCTGGACTGACCGCCCGGCCGCCCGGCCGCACGGTACGGGCCCGCCCCCGCCTGCCGGG